>NZ_MRCS01000038.1 GCF_002303925.1 Pseudomonas sp. ACN8 | reverse complement strand
GCCCTCACCCGCCCGCCCCGGGCTCAGTCGACGCTGGTTCCTGGCCGCCGCGGCCGGGCTGTTGGCCGGCGGCGTGCTGGCGGACCGTTTGTTCCTCGGCTGGCAAGCAAGCCGGCAGACACATAACTGGCGCGGTCTGGTGGCCGACTACATGGCGCTCTACGTGCCGGAAACCCTGGATCACTTGCCCGGCGATGAAGCCGCCCAACGGGCACAACTGCGCACCATCGATGCGCGCCTGGGCCTCAACCTCGCGCCGGCAAAACTGAGCCTGCCCCGTGCCGAGTTCAAGCGCGCGCAAATCCTCGAATACGACGGTGCGCCCATCGCCCAGATCACCTATCTCGATCCGGTGCACGGCCCCATGGCGCTGTGCGTCACCCGCTCCAACAGCGGCAGCCGCCATTTCGCCCGGGAACAGCGACGCGAGCTGAATATCGTGTATTGGGCTGACATGGAGCACGCCTGGATGCTGATCGGGCATCAGCCGATGGCGGATCTGGAGGAGATGGCGAAGACGTTGCGTAGTCGCCTCAGTACCTGAAAAACCTTGGCTCAACGCAGGCGCTGCGACAGCGCCTGCAAAGCGCGTCAGGCCAACGCCGGCAACCACAAGCGAAACCGCGCCCCGCCCAGCGGCGAGGCTTCCACCGTCAGCGTGCCGCCCTGTGCCTCCAACGCCCGGCGGCTGATTGCCAGTCCCAGCCCGAAGCCACCCGTGGCGCGGTCGCGGCTGCGGTCGAGGCGGTAGAAGGGTTCGAAGATCCGCTCGCGCTCGTCGTCCGGAATGCCGATGCCATCATCGTCGACCCAGATTTCACAGCCGCCGGTATAAACCTGAACCCCGATCTGAATACGCTTCTCGCAGTAGCGCATGGCGTTGCGCAGCAGGTTCTGCAAGGCGCGGGCGGTCAGGCGCGGGTCCAGGCTGAAGCGTTCGAACTGGCCGTGGAGCAGCACGTCGATGACGATTTCCGGGGATTCCTGTTCATCGTCGACGCTGCCGAGAATACTGTCGATGAACTCATCCAGCGACACCTCGACCTGCTCCGGCAACCGCGCCGGGTTTTGCAGGCGGCTGTAGGACAGCAGCTCCAGCACCAATTCATCGAGTTCCCGAATGTGCGCCACCAGGCTCTGCAGGCGCTCGCGGCTGGCCGCCGGCAAGTCGTCGGACAGGGCCAGCGCCAGGCCGAAATCCAGGCGCGTCAGCGGCGTGCGCAACTCGTGGGACACCGCATTGAGCAAGTCCCGCTGCTGGTTGAGCAGGCTCTCGATGTCACCGGCCATGGTGTCGAACACTCTGGCCAGGCTGCCGATGTTGGAACTCGGGGAGATTTGTGTGCGCTCGCCCAAGTGGCCCTTGCCAAAGCGTTCGGCCGCGCCCTTGAGGCGTTCCAGATCACGCCAGTGCGGGCGCAGCCACAGCAACAGGCACGCGAGCATGGTCGCGCCGATCAGGACGTTGATGCTCCAGTACAACAGGTTGACGTCCAGCGGATCCGGTGGCACGACCATTTGCACCACGGTGCGCTCATTGAGCGGCGCGACGGCCAGCGTGCGCCAGCCCCAGTCGCCCACGCGCACGACGTTCTCGCCGCGTTGCAAGCGCTGCTGTTCATCCGGTGTCAGGCTGCTGTCGTCATTGCTGCTGAGCACGATGTGCAGAGGAGAGAAGTCCTTGTCCATTTCAGCGGCCAGGGTCGGCCACTGTTCGGCCGGGACCCCGTGGAACTGTTTGACGATCAGCGTTTGCAGCCCACGGGAATAATCGAGGTTGTAGGTGACAAAGCGCTCGTGGAACACCTTGACCACCAGATCCGGCACCAGATAGATCGCGGCGCTGAACGAGACGATGGTCACCAGGTACAAACGAAAGAGGATTCTGAACATCGACTCAGCATTCCCATTCAGAACGGCTGAACAGGTAACCCTTGCCCCACACGGTCTTGATCTTGCGCGCCTCGCCGGCGTGGTCGTCGAACTTGCGCCGCAGCTTGGAAATCGCTACGTCCACCGAACGGTCGGTGCCGTTGAATTCGATGCCGCGCAGGCGTTGCAGGATCTGGTCGCGGCTCAGCACCTCACCCGCGTGCCGGGCCAGCACCACCAACAGGTTGTACTCGCCGCTGGACAGCTCCACCAATTGCTCGCGCCAGGTCACGGTGCGTTCGGACAAGTCGATGCACAGGTTGCCCATCAGAATGCGGTCGTTGGCGGTCTGCGGCTCGCTGAGGCTGCTGCGGCGCAGCAAGGTCCGCACCCGGGCCAGCAGCACCCGCGGCTCGCAGGGTTTGGTGACGTAGTCGTCGGCCCCCATTTCCAGGCCAAGGACCTGGTCGTGGCTGTCGTCGCGAGCAGTGAGCATCAGGATCGGCAAGGCCGCCGAATCGGCGCGCAGCAGGCGACAGACTTGCAGGCCGTCGAGGCCGGGCAGCATCAGGTCGAGGATCACCAGGTCCGGCGGATTGAGCCGCGCACGTTCGCGCACATGGTCACCGCGACCGATCACACTGACGGAATAACCGTTGCGTTCCAGGTAGCTGGCAATCAGTTCGGCGAGGGCGGTGTCGTCTTCGACCAGGAGGATGTTGGGCATGGGGTGTTTCCAGAAAGAGCTGTGACGTCCCCACCGGCCTCTTCGCGAGCAGGCTCGCTTCCACAGGGGACCGCATTTCAACGGTGGGAGCGAGCCTGCTCGCGAAGGCGGCCTGTAAGGCGCAATAGAAATCAAGGACTGAAGGATATACGCCCTCACTCGTCTCTGAGTAAAACCCTTACACAATTTCACACAGCACCAACAAAGCTTCACCGCTACCCTCGCCTTCGCCCAGTAGGATGCTGGGAGTCTTTATTGGGGTATTACATGTCGAAAAATCTGCTTGCCAGGCTCAGCCTGATTGCACTGGCGTTGACACTGGCCGCGTGTGACAAGTCCTCGAACGCCGAGGAACAGGCGCCGCTGGCCACGGTTCGCGTCGAGACCATCGAAGCCCGGCCACTGACCATCAGCAGCGAACTGAGCGGGCGGATTGCCGCGCCACGCATGGCCGAAGTGCGTGCCCGCGTGGCTGGCGTGGTCTTGCAGCGCACCTTCCGTGAAGGCAGTGACGTGAAACAGGGCGATGTGTTGTTCCGCATCGACCCGGCGCCGTTCAAGGCTGACCTGGACAGCGCCGAAGCGGCGTTGCGCAAGGCCGAAGCCAACGCGTTCCAGGCCAGGTTGCAGGAGCAACGCTACGCCCGGTTGATCGACGACAAGGCCATCAGCGGTCAGGACTACGACAACGCCCGGGCCAACGCCCGGCAGACCGCCGCCGACGTCGCCGGCAACAAGGCCGCGGTGGAGCGAGCCCGGTTGAACCTCGGTTACGCCACCGTCACCGCGCCGATTTCCGGGCGTATCGGTCGCGCGCTGGTCACCGAAGGCGCGCTGGTCGGGCAGAATGAAACCACGCCGCTGGCGCTGATCCAGCAACTGAACCCGATTCATGCCGACCTGACCCAGTCCACCCGCGAACTCAACGAACTGCGCCGCGCCTTCCGTTCCGGTCAGTTGCAGCAGGTCGGCCAGGATCAGGCCAAGGCCACGTTGATTCAGGATGACGGCAGCCTCTACCCGCTGCCGGGCAAGATGTTGTTCAGCGACATCACCGTCGACCCGGGCACCGGCCAGATCATCCTGCGCAGCGAGTTCCCCAACCCCGACCTCGACTTGCTGCCCGGCAGCTTCGTGCGCGTACGCCTGGAGCAGGCGGTCAACCAGCAGGGTATCAGCGTGCCGCAACGGGCCATCCAGCGTGACAGCGCCGGCATCGCTCAGGTGCTGCTGCTCGATGCCGAACAACGGGTCGGGCAGCAACCGGTCGAACTGGGCGCCGTGCAGAACGATCGCTGGATCGTCACCAGTGGCCTGAAAGCAGGCGACCGCATTGTCATCGAGGGCCTGCAGCACGCCCGCCCCGGCGAGAAAGTGCAGATCGACGACACCCCTCTTCCACTTGCCCAGGCGACTGGTCAGTAAGCAGGACGCTTTTTTATGCCGCAGTTCTTTATCGACCGCCCGGTGTTCGCCTGGGTGGTTGCCTTGTTCATCCTGCTGGCCGGTGCGCTGGCCATTCCGCAACTGCCGGTGGCGCAATACCCGGATGTTGCGCCACCACAAATCGAAATCTACGCCGTGTACCCGGGCGCTTCGGCACAAACCGTGGACGAGAGCGTGGTCAGCCTGATCGAGGAAGAACTCAACGGCGCCGATCACCTGTTGTACTTCGAATCCCAGAGCAGCCTGGGCAGCGCCACCATCAAGGCTACGTTCCAGCCGGGCACCAACCCGGAACTGGCTCAGGTGGACGTGCAGAACCGCCTTAAAGCCGTGGAGTCACGCCTGCCGCAAGCGGTGATCCAGCAAGGTTTGCAAGTGGAGAAAGTCTCCTCCGGCTTCCTGCTGCTGATCACCCTGACCTCCAGCGACGGCAAACTCGACGACGTGGCGCTCAGCGACTACCTGGCGCGCAACGTGATGAACGAGGTCAAGCGTCTGGACGGCGTCGGCAAGGCGCAGCTTTACGGCGCCGAACGGGCGATGCGGATCTGGATCGACCCGCAGAAACTACTCGCCTTCAACCTGACGCCGGCGGACGTCAACACCGCCATCGTCGCGCAAAACGCCCAGGTGTCGGCGGGCAGCATCGGCGATCTGCCGACCCGCACCACCCAGGAAATCACCGCGACCATTCTGGTCAAGGGCCAGTTGTCGACCCCCGAAGAGTTTGCCGATATCGTCCTCAAGGCCAACCCGGACGGCTCGACCGTGCGCATCAGCGATGTGGCGCGGGTCGAGATCGGCAGCCAGGAATACCAGTTTTCCACGCGTCTGAACGGCAAGCCGTCCACCGCCGTCGCCGTGCAACTGTCGCCCGGCGCCAACGCCCTGAACACCGCGACCCTGGTGCGGGCAAAGATGGACGAACTCAAGCGCTATTTCCCGGCGAACGTCGAGTACAAGATTCCGTACGACACCTCGCCCTTCGTCAAAGTCTCGATCACCAAGGTGGTGTACACCCTCGGCGAGGCCATGCTGCTGGTGTTCGCGGTGATGTTCCTGTTCCTGCAGAACATCCGCTACACGCTGATTCCGACGCTGGTGGTACCGGTGGCGTTGATGGGCACCTTTGCGACGATGCTGGCGCTGGGGTTTTCGATCAACGTGCTGACCATGTTCGGCATGGTGCTGGCCATCGGCATTCTGGTGGACGACGCCATCGTGGTGGTGGAAAACGTCGAGCGGATCATGGCCACCGAGGGCTTGTCGCCCAAGGAGGCCACGCGCAAGGCCATGCAGCAGATCACCGGGGCCATCATCGGCATCACCCTGGTGCTGGTCGCAGTGTTCATTCCGATGGCGTTCATGCAGGGCTCGGTCGGGGTGATTTACCAGCAGTTCTCGCTGTCGATGGCCACCTCGATCCTGTTCTCGGCCTTCCTCGCCCTGACCTTGACCCCGGCCCTGTGCGCGACGCTGCTCAAGCCGATTGCCAAAGGCGAGCACCATGAAAAAACCGGATTCTTCGGCTGGTTCAACCGTCGCTTCGAGCAACTGACCACGCGCTATCAGGGTTGGGTGGCCTACGCGTTGAAACGCACAGGGCGCTACCTGCTGATCTACGGCGTGTTGCTGATCGGTCTGGGCCTGGCCTTCAGTCGCTTGCCCTCTTCGTTCCTGCCGGTGGAAGACCAGGGTTACACCATCACCGACATCCAGTTGCCGCCGGGTGCGAGCAAGAATCGCACGGTGCAGGTGGCCGAGCAGGTTGAAGCGCACAACGCCGGCGAGCCGGGTATTCGCGACAGCGTGGTGATTCTCGGGTTCAGCTTCTCCGGCAGCGGGCAGAATGCGGCGCTGGCGTTCAGCACGCTCAAGGACTGGTCCGAGCGAAGCAGCGACGACTCGGCAGCTTCGATTGCCGACCGGGCCAACGTCGCCCTCAGCCAGATCAAGGACGCGGTGACCTTTGCCGTACTGCCGCCGCCCGTGGATGGCCTGGGTACGTCCAGCGGCTTCGAGTTCCGCCTGCAGGATCGCGGTGGCCTCGGTCATGAGAAGCTAATGGAAGCCCGCACCGGGTTACTCGCTGCGGCGGAAAAAAGCCCGATCCTGATGAACGTTCGCGAAAGCGCCCTGGCCGAGGCACCGCAGGTGCAACTGGTGGTCGACCGCAAGCAGGCCAACGCGCTGGGGGTGTCCTTTGCCGACGTCGGCAACGTGCTGTCCACGGCCGTGGGCTCGGCCTACATCAACGACTTCCCCAATCAGGGGCGGATGCAGCGCGTGGTGGTGCAGGCCGAGGGCGATCAACGCAGTCAAGTGGCTGACCTGCTGAAGATTCACGTGCGCAACACCCAAGAAAAAATGGTGCCCTTGTCGGCCTTTGTGCAAGCCAAGTGGACCCAGGGCCCGGCGCAGTTGACCCGCTACAACGGCTACCCGGCGATCAGCATTTCCGGTGAACCGACGCCAGGCCACAGCACCGGCGAGGCCATGGCCGAGATCGAGCGCCTGGTGGCGCAAGGCCCGGCGGGCCTGGGCCAGGAATGGACCGGGTTGTCGTTGCAGGAACGGTTATCCGGCAGCCAGGCACCGATCCTGCTCGGGCTGTCGCTGTTGATCGTATTCCTGTGCCTGGCGGCGTTGTACGAGAGCTGGTCGATCCCGACCTCGGTGCTGCTGGTGGTACCGCTGGGCGTGCTCGGCGCGGTGTTGGCCGTGACCTTGCGCGGGATGCCCAACGACGTGTTCTTCAAGGTCGGGCTGATCACCATCATCGGCCTGTCGGCGAAAAACGCGATCCTGATCATCGAGTTCGCCAAGAGCCTGTACGACGAAGGCCACGACCTGATCGACGCCACCCTGCAAGCCGCGCGCCTGCGGCTGCGACCGATTGTCATGACCTCCCTTGCGTTCATCCTCGGCGTGGTGCCATTGGCGATTGCCACCGGCGCCAGTTCGGCGAGCCAGCAAGCCATCGGCACCGGGGTGATCGGCGGGATGATCACCGCGACCCTGGCCGTGGTGTTCGTGCCGGTGTTTTTTGTGGTGGTGATGAAGCTGGTGCGCAAGCGACATAAAACCACCTGACCAAACATTGGTCCCTGTGGGAAACACTGGTCCCTGTAGGAGCGAGCCTGCTCGCGATGGCGGTGTGTCAGTCGATGACTATGTTGACTGTCAGTTCGCCATCGCGAGCAGGCTCGCTCCTACAAGGGATCTCTGTGACTTCAAGATTGGGGGTACCTGGGCTAAGGTGTTTGCAATGCCCCAACCCATCGAGCCTCCATGATTTTCCTCGCACGCACCCACCCTCGCCTGTCCGCCGCCATCCTGCTGGGCATCGCGGCGGGCTTTCTGGCTCCGGCCGATTCGCCGATCAGCAAGATCCTCATCGGCTGGAATGCCGGCGTCTGGATCTATCTGTTGCTGATGCTGTGGCTCACCGTGCGATCGAAAGCGACCGACGTGAAACGCATCGCCGAAATCGAGGACGAAAATGCCGGGCTGGTGCTGGCGCTGGTGTGCATTGCGGCACTGGCCAGCCTCGCGACCATCACCTTCGAACTGGCCGGCAGCAAAGACCTGGAAACCACACGCAAGCTTTTGCACTACGGCTTCACCGCCCTGACCGTCATCGGCTCATGGCTGCTGATCGGGGTGATTTTCAGCGTGCACTACGCCAGGTTGTATTACACCTGGGTCGGCAAGGAACCGGCGCTGCGTTTTGCCGAAGGGCTGACGACCCCAAACTACTGGGACTTCCTGTACTTCTCGTTCACCATCGGCGTGGCGGTGCAAACCTCGGATGTCGGTGTCGCCACCCGGGGCATGCGCAAGATCGTGCTCGCCCAGTCGCTGATCGGGTTTCTGTTCAACACCGCCATTCTCGGGTTCTCGATCAACATCGCCGCAGGACTGTTCGCCTGATGACTGCACAAACGTTCTAGGCATCACCCACGGTGCGGGCGTTAAATAGTCCGGCAATCCGCCCCACAGGTGCCCCATGAGCGCTCACAACTGGATCGACCTGGCCCAGGATGCCGACACCGGCATCGAGACCCTGCGCGCGCATTTCGAAGGCCACGCCTACGACCCGCACTGGCATGACAGCTATCTGGTGGGCGTCACCGAGCAAGGGGTCCAGCAATTCAATTGCCGACGGGCCAGGCACCAGAGCACGCCGGGCAAGGTGTTTCTGCTGGAGCCCGGAGACATCCATGACGGCGAAGCACCGACCGCCGACGGTTTCACCTACCGCATGCTGTACCTCGACCCGCAATGGTTGCAACGCGAACTCAGCGCCGTGTTCGATCATGCCCCCGATAACAGCCAGCTGAGCTTCGCCGCCACCCTGGCCAGCGATGCGCGCCTGGCCCAGGCCACCAGCCTGGCGTTTGAGACCCTGCATCGCGGTGAACTGAGGATCGTCCGCCAGACCGCCCTCGACAGCTTGCTCGTATGTCTGACCAGCCACCTGCACTGGCGCGCCCGCGATGGCCAGGACCCGCGTCTGCCGCAGGTGGCACAAAAAGCCCGGGAATACCTGCATGCCAACGCGCAATACGACATCGGCCTCGATCAACTGGCCGCCGTCACCGGCGTCGATCGCTTCCGCCTGACCCGCGCGTTCAAGGCTGCCTATGGCATGGCGCCCCACGCGTATCTGGTGCAATTGCGCCTGGCCACCGCCCGCCGCCTGCTGGCCCGTGGCGAACAACCGGCAGCGGTGGCGATGGCGCTGGGCTTTGCCGACCAGAGCCATCTGGGACGCTGGTTCATGCGCGCCTACGGCCTGACGCCGGCGCTGTACCGCAAGCGCTGCTCAAATCTTCCAGACAGATAAGCCCGGGGATTGTGAAGATCGACTTCACTGATCTTCACCGGAGTTTGCCCACGATGCTGCCCTCGTTCCCGACGTTACTGCCTTTCCTGCTGTTTGCCTTCGTGGCCTCGATCACCCCCGGCCCGACCAACATCCTGGTGCTGAGCAACAGCGCTCGATACGGGTTGGGTGCGGCTGTACCGATCATACTCAGTGCCTGTGCCAGCGCCGCGACCCTGGTATTGCTGGTGGGCATGGGGATTGGCTCATCAATCAGCGCGTGGCCCACCGTACAAAGCGTCATGCAGTGGGCCGGTGTAGCGTGGCTGAGTTATCTGGCCTGGCAGATTTTCAGCGCCCCGGCTTCGGCCATTGCCGCCGGCAACAGCGAAGCACGTCTCGGCTGGGTGGGCGCCGCCAGCCTGCAACTGGTCAACCCGAAAACCTGGATGATGGCGCTGGCGGTGGTCAGCGTATTCGCCGGAGGTGGCGAGCATCGCGCCGTGCAGGTGGCGTATTTGGCGCTGGTGTTTTTTCTGGTTTCCCTGCCATGTCTCGCGGCCTGGGCCATGCTCGGTGCCGGTTCAAGCCGCTGGTTGCGCTCACCCCGTGCCATGCAACGCTTCAATCGCGGCATGGGCCTGCTGTTGCTGGGTTCTGCGTGGTTGAGCGTGTTGGCCTGAGCGCCACTTGTCGCTCATTGTTCGACAATCAACCATCCGGGGCTTGACGGCGAAATGGCTTTTGGTGTCTTCTGAAACCGGTTTCAGTGTTATCTCATGATGCACGCAACCGTATAAATCCAATAAGAAGGTTTCAGACCGTGAATGACTTCTCCGCCGCCCAGCGCAGCCGCGTGACCATGCTCGACGTGGCCGAACACGCCAAGGTCTCCAAGGCCAGCGTTTCGCGGTTCATTGGCGATGATCGTGCCCTGCTCTCCGATGCCATTGCCCAACGCATCGAACAGGCAATCGCCGAACTCGGCTATCGCCCGAACCAGATGGCCCGAGGCCTGAAACGCGGACGCACTCGCCTGATCGGCATGCTGGTGGCGGATATCCGTAACCCTTATTCAATTGCCGTGATGCACGGGGTGGAAACCGCCTGCCGTCAACACGGCTATAGCCTGGTGGTGTGCAACACCGACCGCGACGACGAGCAAGAGCGCCAGCACCTGGCCCTGCTGCGCTCGTACAACATCGAAGGTCTGATCGTGAACACCCTCGGGCATCATCGTGACGAATTGCACGAACTGCACCGCGAAATGCCCCTGGTACTGGTGGATCGCAAGGTGGAGCACCTTGAAAGCGATATGGTCGGGCTGAACAACCCGCAGGCCGTTGGCATGGCCCTTGACCACCTTGAGGAGCGCGGTTACTGCGATGTGTTGCTGGTGACTGAGCCGTTTGATGGCACCAGTTCGCGGATTGAGCGGGTCAGCAGTTTCAAGGCGCAAATCGGGCAACGCCCGGCGCTTCGCGGCACGCACATCGAAACCGGCAACGAACTGACCGCACAATTGAAAGCCTTCCTCGACACGCCTGGCCCCGGCCCGAAAGCGCTGTTTTGCGCGAACGGGATTGCGGCGCTAGCCAGCACCCATGCGTTGCGTGAACTCAAGTGCAACCTGTTCGATGACGTGGGCTTGATCGCCCTCGATGACCTGGATTGGTACCCGTTGGTGGGCAGCGGCATTACCGCCCTCGCGCAGCCGACCACCGAGATGGGTGCCAGTGCGTTTGAGTGTCTGCTCAAGCGGTTGCGCGGGGATGACGGGGCGGTGCGGACGCTGGATTTTTCCGCGCGGCTGGTTGTGCGGGGGTCGACCCTTGGGAATTTGCGTTGAATGTTAAGACGCCATCGCGAGCAGGCTCGCTCCTACAGTGGATTTGTGAATATAGGCCCATTGTAGGAGTGAGCCTGCTCGCGATGGGGCCCTGACTAGCACCACAAAAAAATTTGAACAAAAATGAAACCGGTTTCAGAGGTAGAAAAACAATGAACAGACCAGCCGTTTCCATCAGCCTTTCCAGCTACGGCGCCGACCTCGTGCGTCAACGCGGCCAGGGCAGCTTCATCGAGATTCTCGCCGCCGCCGGCGCCACGCGCATTGAGTGGCGCGAAGAACTGCTGACCATCGAGGACCCCGCTCAACTGGCCGATGCCACACAAGCAGAGGGCCTGGAGAGCGTCTATTCGTCGCCCATGGAGCTCTGGCTGGCCGGGCAATCCAGACCCAATCCCGAACTGATCACCGCCCTGCAACGCGCCCGGGCGTTCGGCGCCAAATGGCTGAAGGTATCGCTGGGCTATTTCACCGACAACAGCGATCTGCCAACCCTCGCCCGGGTGCTGGGCGAAAGCGCCGTACAGTTGCTGGTGGAAAACGACCAGACCCTGCACGGCGGCCGCATTGAACCCTTCCAGCGTTTTTTCGCGCAGGTCGAGCAGCACCAGTTACCGATCAAAATGACCTTCGACATCGGCAACTGGCACTGGCAGGACCAGTCCGCCGCCAGCGCCGCGCGCTTGCTCGGGCGTCACGTCGGTTATGTGCACTGCAAAGCGGTCACGCGCCGAGCCGACGGCAAACTGGTCGCCATCCCGCCCGCCGTCAGTGACCTGCAACAGTGGGAACACCTGTTGCGGCACATGGCCCACGGCGTCATGCGGGCCGCGGAATATCCGCTGCAAGGCGATGACCTGGTGCAACTGACCACCGAGCACGTTGCCGCCCTCGCCCGCCTCGGCCAGTCGCAACTGGAGAGCGCCCATGTCTGAGATCGATGTTCTGTCCTTCGGCGAGACCATGGCGATGTTCGTCGCCGAACAGGTGGGTGATCTGGCCAGCGTCGGCGCTTTCCACAAACGCATTGCCGGGGCTGACAGCAACGTCGCCATTGGCCTTTCCCGTCTGGGCTTCAACGTGGCATGGCTGAGCCGTGTCGGTGCCGATTCGTTGGGCCGGTTCGTGGTCGACGCCCTGGGAAAACAAGGCCTGGATTGCCGTCACGTCGACATCGACACCGCCCACCCGACCGGTTTTCAACTCAAGTCCCGCACCGACGATGGCAGCGATCCGGTGGTCGAATACTTCCGCCGTGGTTCGGCGGCCAGCCACCTGTCGCCGCACTCGATCGTGCCCGAATTGCTCAAGGCCCGACACCTGCACGCCACCGGCATCCCCCCGGCGCTGTCGGAATCGGCGCGGCAGATGTCGTTCGAGTTGATGACCCACATGCGCGAGGCCGGGCGCAGTGTTTCCTTCGACCCGAACCTGCGCCCGAGCCTGTGGGCCAGCGAACGACAAATGATCACCGAGATCAACCGCCTCGCCGCCCTCGCCCATTGGGTGCTGCCGGGGTTGAGCGAAGGTCGCTTGCTCAGCGGTTTCGAAGACCCGGCCGACATCGCCGCCTTCTACCTCGACCAGGGCGCCGAAGCCGTGGTGATCAAGCTTGGCCCACACGGGGCTTTCTACCGCACACAGCTTGATCAAGGTTTCGTGGCCGGCGTACCGGTGCAAACAGTGGTCGATACGGTGGGTGCCGGCGATGGTTTTGCCGTCGGCATGATCAGCGCGCTGTTGGAAAACCAAAGCGTTGTCGAGGCCGTGAAACGCGCCAACTGGATTGGCAGCCGTGCGGTGCAGAGCCGGGGGGATATGGAGGGGTTGCCGACCCGATCCGAAATGGTCAGCGAATTCGAGGCCGCCATCGCGAGCAGGCTCGCTCCTACAGAGGATTTGTGTCGAACCTAGATCCAATGTAGGAGCGAGCCTGCTCGCGATGAGGCCAATAAAGGCACCGAATATTCAAACCGTTACCTGCTGCGACAAAAACAACAAGCTCAGGAGCACCACCATGAAAACCGCAACGCTCGCCACCCGCCGCTGGTGGTACATCATGCCCATCGTGTTCATCACCTATAGCCTGGCGTATCTGGATCGCGCCAACTATGGGTTCGCCGCCGCGTCCGGTATGGCCGCGGACCTGATGATCACACCAGGCCTGTCGTCGATGCTCGGCGCGCTGTTCTTCCTCGGCTACTTTTTCTTCCAGGTACCCGGCGCGATCTACGCGCAGAAACACAGTGTGAAGAAACTGATTTTCGTTAGCCTGATCCTCTGGGGCAGCCTGGCGACGTTGACCGGGATTGTCTCCAATGCCTATTGGCTGATCGTCATCCGCTTCATGCTCGGCGTGGTCGAAGCGGCAGTGATGCCGGCGATGCTGATTTATCTATGCCACTGGTTCACCCGTGCCGAACGCTCCCGGGCCAACACTTTCCTGATCCTCGGCAACCCGGTGACCATGCTGTGGATGTCGGTGGTCTCGGGCTATCTGGTGCAGCATTACAGCTGGCGCTGGATGTTCATCGTCGAAGGGTTGCCAGCGGTGTTGTGGGCATTCATCTGGTGGCGTCTGGCCGATGATCGTCCGTCACAAGCCAAGTGGCTCGATGATCAGGAAAAACAGGACCTGGAAAGCGCACTGGCCGCCGAACAGGTCGGCATCAAGGCCGTGAAGAACTACGCAGAAGCGTTCCGTTCACCCAAAGTGATCATCCTGGCACTGCAGTTTTTCTGCTGGAGCATTGGCGTGTACGGCTTCGTGTTGTGGTTGCCGTCGATCCTCAAGGCCGGCGCGCAGATGGACATGGTCCAGGCCGGCTGGCTGTCGGCGCTGCCGTACCTGGCGGCGGTGATCGGCATGCTGCTGGTGTCCTGGGGGTCGGACAAGTTGCAAAAACGTAAGCGTTTCGTCTGGCCGCCACTGCTGATCGCCTCGATTGCCTTCTATGGTTCCTACGCCCTGGGTGCCGAACACTTCTGGTGGTCCTACACCCTGCTGGTAATTGCCGGCGCCTGCATGTACGCGCCCTATGGGCCGTTCTTCGCGATCATTCCGGAGATCCTTCCGGCCAACGTCGCCGGCGGCGCCATGGCGCTGATCAACAGCATGGGCGCCCTCGGTTCCTTTGGCGGCTCCTACCTGGTCGGGTACCTGAACAGCTCCACCGGCTCGCCCGGCGCCTCGTACCTGTTGATGAGCGGCGCGCTGATGTTCTCGGTGGTACTGACGATTTGCCTCAAGCCCGGCGCCAGTGATCGGGAGCGGCCCACGGCCACGGTAACGCGCACTGCCACGGCACATTCCTGAATTGAATTTGAGATCTCAACGATGAAAAAGCAGGTCGTCCTGTACAAGAAACTCTCGCCGCTGCTGATGGCTCGCCTGCACGAGCAGGCCGAAGTGACGCTGATCGAAAACCTTGGTGCCGAGGGTCTGGCCAAACTGCGCGATGCCCTGCCCCACGCCCATGGCTTGCTGGGTGCCAGCCTGAAACTGGATGCCGAACTGCTCGATCTGGCACCCGACCTTCAAGCCATTGCCAGCGTTTCGGTGGGTGTCGACAACTACGACATCGACTACCTGACCGAGCGGCGCATCCTGCTCAGCAACACGCCGGATGTATTGACAGAAACCACCGCCGACACCGGTTTCGCGCTGATTCTGGCAACGGCCCGGCGCGTTGTGGAATTGGCCAACATGATTCGCGAAGGCAAGTGGACCCGCAACATCGGCCCCATGCATTTCGGCAGCGATGTGCACGGCAAAACCCTGGGCATCATTGGCATGGGCCGCATTGGCGAAGCCCTCGCCCAGCGCGGGCATTTCGGGTTTGGCATGCCGGTGATCTATCACAGCCAGTCACCGAAACCTGCGGTGGAACAGCGTTTCAATGCGCACTATCGAAGCCTGCCGGAGCTGTTGCAACAGGCCGATTTCGTTTGCCTGACGTTGCCGCTGACCGCGCAAACCGAAGGGCTGATCGGCGCAGAACAGTTCGCCCTGATGCGTCCCGAGACCATCTTCATCAATATTTCACGAGGCAAGGTCGTGGACGAAGCCGCGCTGATCGAAGCCTTGCGCGCAGGCCAGATTCGCGCGGCGGGGCTGGATGTATTCGAACGCGAACCGTTGGATCAGGACTCGCCTTTGTTGCAGTTGAACAACGTGGTAGCGACACCACACATCGGCTCGGCCACCCATGAAACACGGGAGGCCATGGCCAAATGCGCGGTGGACAACCTGTTGGCGGCGCTGGCGGGTGAACGGCCGGCCAATCTGGTGAACGCAAAAGCGTGGAAGGCTTGAGGGATCAGGCGCGGCGCGCGACCAGCAAATCCGCCGCGCATAATGCAATGCGCCGACAGGCATCGGCCAGTTTGCGCTGGTCCACCACCAACCCGATGCGGATATGCCCCGCCGCACTCGGCCCGAAAGCTTCTCCGGCCAGCACCGACACGCCATAGCCTTCCAGTAGCATCTCGGCAAAGCGCTGGGCCGACAAACCGGTCTGGCGCACATCGACCATCACGAACATCCCGCCATCCGGGCGAATCGGCCTGAGGCCCGGGCATTGGCCCAGACTTGCACACACCAGGTCACGGCGCTGGCGATACTCCTCGCGCATCATCGCCACTTCGGGCAGGTCTTCATTCAATGCCAGTTGCGCGGCGTTCTGCACGAAATCCGGAATGCCGAACAGCATGCTCAACGACAGGTTCACCAGATGCTCGGCCATGGGTTTGGGCCCGACCACCCAGCCCACCCGCCAACCGCTCATGGCGTGGGACTTGGACAGGCTGTTGATCGTCGCCGTCCGCTCGGCCATGCCCGGTAGGCTCGCGGGGCTGATGTGCTCGCCCTCGTACAGCAGATCGCTGTAGACCTCATCGCTGATCAGCCACAAATCGTGACGAATGCACAGCGCTACCAGCTCCTGCCAGATCGCCAGTGACAAGCTGGCGCCGGATGGATTGTTCGGACTGTTGAGCAGGATGGCGCGAGTCTTTGGCGTGATCCGAGCCGCGACATCCGCCGGGGCGACGCGAAACCCGTTCTGCGGGTGCACTGGCACCGGGACTACTGTGGCCGCACAAGCGCCGATCACGCCCTCATAGGTCACGTACATCGGCTCGGCGACAATCACTTCATCGCCCGGATCGAGCAGGCATTGCGCCACCGAATACACCGCGCACTGCGCGCCCGGAAAGACGATCACATGTTCGGCGTCCACCACCTGACCACTGCGTTGCCGGTGCCGACGGGCGATGCTGTCGCGCAGCCCTCGACTGCCGCGCACTTCAGGATAGTGCGTATCACCGGCCAGCAGGCTGGAAATGGCGGCCTGGACGATGGGTTGCGGCGTATCGAAGTCCGGGTCGCCAATTGACAACAGCAGGACGTCGACGCCCTGTTCGCGCAATTGCAGCGCTCGATCGTGAATCTGCCAGGCCGCCGCTCCGTCACCGGCGATTCGTTGGGTCAAGGCTGAGTAGCGCATGTCTTTCTCCTGTCGCGCGGGTACTCCCAGCCACAACCCTATCTCAAATCACGAAACGCGCCACCATGGCGTTCAAAACATGGATAAGTCAATGCTTGCGAACGGCCATCCGCCAGACGCGAGCGATATCGGTCGCCCGCTCACGCAGCAAGCGCGGGGCTTCGGCGCAGGCCTGTTCCAGGGTCATCGGTCCGCTCGCCAGGGCGAACGCGGCGTCGATGCCATGCTCATAGAGCGCCTGATAGCCGTCGCCCAGAGTGCCGGCGATGACGATGACCGGCACGCCTTGCTGGCTGGCGACACGCGCCACACCAAACGGCGTCTTGCCGCGCAGGGTTTGTGCATCGAAACGCCCTTCCCCTGTGATCACCAGATCGGCCCCTGCAACGGCGCCCGCCAAGCCCACGAGCTCGCCGACCACCTCGACCCCGGCCTTGAACTGCGCCCCCAGGAACGCTTTGGCGGCAAACCCCAGGCCACCCGCCGCGCCGCTTCCCGGTTCGTCGCGCACGTCGTTGTTCAAGGTGCTCGCGCAATGGTCGGCAAAGTGTCCGAGGGCGCGGTCCAGTGGCTCGACCTGCGCGGGCGAGGCGCCTTTTTGCGGGCCGAAGATCGCCGAGGCACCGTGGGGGCCGCACAGCGGGTTGTTGACATCGGCGGCGATGTCGAAGCGGACCTGGGCCAGACGCGGATCGATATCGCTCAGGTCGACGCGGGCCAATTGCGCCAGAGCGAGGCCTCCCGGTGACAGCGTCTGCCCCTGGGCGTCGAGCAATTTCACGCCCAAGGCCTGCATGGCACCGGCGCCGCCGTCATTGGTCGCACTGCCGCCAATCGCCAGGATCACCCGTTGCGCACCGGCATCCAGCGCGGCGCGGATCAGTTGCCCGGTACCGAAGGTGCTGCTGATGCACGCATCCCGTTGCGCCACCGGGACCAATTGCAAACCGCTGGCCTCGGCCATTTCGATGATCGCGGTGTGGCTATCGGGCAACCAGCCCCAAGCGGCACTCACCGTAGCCCCCAGAGGCCCACGCACCTCATTGCGGCGCAGCTCGCCATCGCACGCCGCAAGAATCGACTCGACAGTCCCTTCCCCGCCGTCGGCCATCGGGCATTTGATCAGTTGGGCATCGGGCCAGACCTGCGCCAATCCCAATGCAATGGCATCGGCCACGCCTTGGGCGCTGAGGCTGTCCTTGAACGAGTCGGGGGCGATCACGATTTTCATGGGAATTCTCCAGTTCCAATGTCCACATGCTGCCAGCCGCCATGAACAATAACGCCGGGCCGCTGCACAAGCGGTGTTGAGGATTATTGTTCATTTCCACAACTGTGGGATTTTGTCGCTCACGAAATTGAGTCTGACTCGGGCAGCAGTTGCACACCCAGGTACAACGCCAGCATGCCGTCCAGTCGCAACGGATCAACCCCACTCAACTCGGCAATCCGCTCCATGCGATAGCGCAGGCTGTTGCGATGGATGCCCAGTGCATCGGCGCAGGCCTGGCTCTGGCCGTCGTGTTCGCACCAACTGCGCAGGGTTGCCAGCAACTGGCCGTTGCTGTCCTTGGTAATGACCTTACGCAGCGGATTGAGCAATTCGTCGAGGGCGTCGTCGTTGCGGTGGCGCCAGAGCATCACCGGCAACCGATAGCGGTTGAGCGTCAGCAATCGGGAGCGCGGCAACACTTCGCGCCCGTAGGCCAGCAAGTCACCGACCCGGCGATAGCAGCGCCGCAAGCCGGAAAGTCCATCGGCCTGCCCGCCCACGGCAATGCGCAGGATGTTCCAGCCCAGGCCGTCGAGCTTGTCCAGCAAGCGCTCGTTCTCCACCGACTGGCTCGCCGGCCGGCACCAGAGCAACGAGGTCTTGGCCGAGCTCACGCACCAACTGTCCGGGTGGCGGGTGGTCAACCAGGCGCTGAGGGCCTCGACGGTTTGCCCTGGCGCATGCTCCAGGCCCAGTTCGAACAGGTACGGTACCCGGGTCATCTGTGGCTTGAGGCCCAACTGCTGCGCTTCATCGACCAGGCGCGGAGCATCGCCGGCTTCGCTGAGCAACAACGCCAGCAGATCATCGCAGCGCTGGCGCCGCCATTGCTGTTCGGCCTGCTGATTGCGCTGGCCCACCAGCATTTCGGCGGTCATGCGCACCAGCTCGGCGTAGGTGCGCAGTTGCTCGGGTTCGCCGGTGATGCCCAATACGCCGATCAGGCGCTGGTCGAGCATCAGCGGCAGGTTAATGCCCGGCTGCACGCCCTTGAGATGAATCGCCGTCTGCGCATCGATCTCCACCACCCGGCCATTGGCCAGGACCAGTTGCGCGCCTTCATGCCGGGTGTTGACCCGCTCCGGCTCGCCGCTGCCCAGGATCAAGCCCTGGCTGTCCATGACGTTGACGTTGTACGGCAGGATGGCCATCGCCCGGTCGACGATGTCCTGGGCCAGGTCGTGATCGAGTTCGAACATGCAAGTGATCCTTGAAGACGGTGATGGAGCGGGTTGTTCACCCGCACAGGCCTTGGTTGCAAACCCTGTGCTCAGGCACAAAGACAGCCACCCGGAGGGTGGTCGAGACTCTCTGGGCGATCAACGTTACCCTTTGCATCGCAAAAAATCATAATAAAGAGAGAGCCGCCATGACACAGAGCGCCGTAGCGTCCGACGCCATCGCTGACGACAAAAACGCCGTCTACAAGCGCATTACCCTGCGCTTGATCCCCTTCATTTTCATCTGCTACCTGTTCAACTACCTCGACCGGGTAAACGTTGGATTTGCCAAACTGCAGATGCTCGACGCGCTGAAGTTCAGCGAAACCGTATACGGCCTCGGCGCCGGCATTTTCTTTATCGGCTACGTACTGTGCGGCGTGCCAAGCAACCTGGCCCTGACCAGGTTCGGCCCACGGCGCTGGATCGCACTGATGATGATCACTTGGGGCACCCTGTCGACCTGCCTGCTGTTCGTCACCACGCCAACCGAGTTCTATACCCTGCGCCTGTTCACCGGCGCGGCCGAAGCCGGGTTCTTCCCGGGTGTGGTGTTGTACCTCTCGCAGTGGTTCCCGACCTTCCGCCGTGGCCGCATCATGGCCTTGTTCATGTCGGCGATCCCGGTCTCCGGCCTGCTCGGCAGCCCGTTCTCCGGCTGGATTCTCAACCACTTCGCCGCAGGTCAAGGCGGCCTCGCTGGCTGGCAGTGGATGTTCCTGCTGCAAGGCATTCCCACCGTCATCCTCGGTGCGCTGGCTTATTTCCTGCTCAGCGACAGCTACGCCAACGCCCAGTGGCTGACCCCGTTCGAGCGTTCGGTGCTGGAAGCCGACCACGCCGAAGATCTGGCGAACAAACCGAAAACCACCACCGATTCGCTGCTGGCGGTGTTCAAGAACCCGGCGATCTGGGCCTTCGGCCTGATCTATTTCTGCATCCAGAGTGGCGTGTACGCGATCAACTTCTGGCTGCCGTCGATCATCAAGAACCTGGGCTTCAGCGATAACCTGGTGATCGGCTGGCTCAGTGCGATTCCGTATCTGCTGGCCGCGGTGTTCATGCTGGTCGTGGGTCGCTCGGCGGACCTGCGCCAGGAACGTCGCTGGCATTTGGTGGTGCCGATGCTGATGGGGGCGTTGGGGCTGCTGATCGCGGTGAACTTCGCCGCCAACCCGGCCATCGCCATTCTCGGCCTGACCATCGCCACCATGGGCGCCCTCACCGGCCTGCCGATGTTCTGGCCAGTGCCGACCGCCCTGCTCAGCGCGGGTGCCGCGGCTGGCGGCCTGGCGCTGATCAACTCCATGGGACAGATGGCCGGCTTCCTCAGCCCGTACCTGGTGGGTTGGGTCAAGGACAGCACTGGTTCGACCGATGCGGCGCTGTACCTGCTGGCGGGTGTGATCGTCTGCGGCAGTTTGCTGGCGTTGCGCATGACCCGTACCCTGCGCGCCTAAGCACCACCTGACCACTGTAGGAGCGAGCCTGCTCGCGATGGACGTCAACGATAACGCGTTTATCCTGGATAAACGTGGTGTCCTGCAGTTCTTCGCGAGCAGGCTCGCTCCTACAGTTTGATTCGAGTGTGCTTGAGATTTGCGTTTGCTCCCGGCAATGGTTCTGGTATCTGATTGGACCTTTCCCACTGGTAAAAGGATTTGCTCATGAGCTACCGCACGCTGGGTCAATCGGGTCTGCAGGTGTCCACCCTGACCCTGGGTACCATGATGTTCGGCGAACAGACCAGCACCGAAGATTCCCTGCGAATCATCGACAAGGCCTGGGACCAGGGCATCAACTTCATCGACACCGCCGACGTCTACACCAACGGCCGCTCCGAAGAAATCGTCGGCGAGGCCATCGCCAGCCGCCGCCATGAATGGGTGCTGGCGACCAAGGTCGGCTTCGGTCCCGTGGACGGCGTCCCCAACCGCAGCGGCCTGAGCCGCAAGCATCTGTTCAACGGCATCGATGCCAGCCTGACGCGCCTGGGCACCGACTACCTCGACATCTATTACCTGCACCGCGAAGACCACAACACGCCGCTGGAGGTCACGGTCTCGGCCATCGGCGACTTGATCCGCCAAGGGAAAATCCGTTACTGGGGCCTGTCCAATTACCGTGGCTGGCGCATCGCCGAAGTCATTCGCGTGGCCGACAAGCTTGGCGTTGACCGGCCGGTGATCAGCCAGCCGCTGTACAACATCGTCAACCGCCAGGCTGAAACGGAGCAGATCACGGCCGCGCAAAACTACGGTCTTGGCGTGGTGCCCTACAGCCCGCTGGCGCGCGGGGTGCTCAGTGGCAAATACGCGCCGGATGTGAAACCTGATGCCGACAGCCGTGCCGGACGCCAGGACAAACGCATCCTGGAAACCGAATGGCGTGTCGAATCCCTGCGCATCGCTCAGCAGATCCAGCAGTACACCCAGGAGCGCGGTGTGGGCATCGTCGAGTTCGCGATTGCCTGGGTGCTAAACAACAGCGCCGTGACCTCGGCCATTGTCGGGCCGCGTACCGAAGCGCAATGGGACGCCTACACTAAGGCGCAGGCGGTGAAGATCACGGCCGAGGACGAGGCGTTCATCGATTCGCTGGTGACACCGGGGCATGCGTCGACACCGGGGTTCAATGATGTGAGCCATTTTGTGTCAGGGCGTAAACCGCACAGTACCTGACACAACACAAAACCCATTGTAGGAGTGAGCCTGCTCGCGATAGCGGTACTACATTCAACAGAGATGTTGGATGACAGATCGCTATCGCGAGCAGGCTCACTCCTACAATGGGTCCGTGTTGATCGATGGGTCAATATTCGGCTCGAAAACCACGTATCCTGCGCCCCCCGTTTCACCTTCAACCTCGCGAGGACAGCTTGTCTAAAGGTATCGCTCTATCGGTTTCAGCCTCGGTGCTGTTTGCCGTCATGTATTACTACACGTCGCTACTCACCCCCTTGAGCGGTGTGGAAATCTTCGGCTGGCGCATGCTGCTGACCGTCCCGTGCATGACCGTGTTCATGGTGGTGTCCGGGGAATGGAAGCGCGTGCTGGAGATCGTTTGGCGCGCCAAGTCCAATCCGAAACTGATGGGCGCGCTGATCGCCTCCTCTGCCCTGCTCGGCGTGCAGTTATGGCTGTTCATGTGGGCGCCGTTGAACGGCTACAGCCTCGACGTATCACTGGGCTATTTCCTGCTGCCGCTGACCATGGTCCTGACCGGCCGCCTGGCCTACGGTGAACGCCTGTCGTACCTACAAAAAGTCGCCGTGGTGTTCGCCTGCCTGGGGGTGGTCAACGAGGTGTATCAGGTCGGTGGTTTTTCCTGGGCGACCTTGCTGGTCTGCATTGGCTATCCAACCTACTTCATCCTGCGCAAACGGCTGGCGGCGGACAACCTCGGCGGGTTATGGCTGGACATGGCGTTGACCCTGCCGGTGGCCTTCTGGTTCGTCCAGAGCGGCGCGCAAGGTTTTGGTGTGTTTGATCAGCATCCATGGTTGTCGCTGTTGATCCCGATGCTCGGCGTGATCAGCGCATCGGCACTGGTGATCTACATCATTGCCAGTCGCCTGCTGCCGTTCAGCCTGTTCGGCTTGTTGAGCTATGTCGAACCGGTGTTGCTGCTGGGCGTGGCGTTGCTACTGGGAGAAAGCATCAAGGCCGGCGAATGGCTGACCTACATCCCGATCTGGATGGCGGTGCTGGTGCTGGTGTTCGAAGGGTTCAAGCATCTGGTGCGCCAGCGCAGGTCTTAAGTACACGCAAAACAATTGTAGGAGCGAGCCTGCTCGCGATGGCGTCTTCAGACTCAACATAGATATTGGCTGACAGATAGCTATCGCGAGCAGGCTCGCTCCTACGGTTACTACATCTGCAAGGATTTAGTCGGTAGAGAGAACACCACGACGAACCTGGTCACGCTCGATGGATTCGAACAGTGCCTTGAAGTTGCCTTCGCCGAAACCGTCGTCGCCCTTGCGCTGGATGAACTCGAAGAACACCGGCCCCATCAGGGTTTCCGAGAAGATCTGCAGCAGCAGACGCTTGTCGCCCGACTCGGACGAACCGTCCAGCAAAATGCCCCGCGCCTGCAGTTGGTCCACCGGCTCGCCGTGGTTCGGCAAACGGCCTTCGAGCATTTCGTAGTAGGTTTCCGGCGGCGCGGTCATGAAGCGCATGCCGATGCTTTTCAGGTGGTCCCAGGTCTTGATCAGGTCATCGGACAGGAACGCAACGTGCTGGATGCCCTCGCCGTTGAACTGCATCAGGAACTCTTCGATCTGCCCGGCGCCCTTGGACGACTCTTCGTTCAGCGGGATGCGGATCATGCCATCGGGTGCGGTCATGGCCTTGGAAGTCAGGCCGGTGTATTCGCCCTTGATGTCGAAGTAGCGGATTTCGCGGAAATTGAACAGTTTCTCGTAGAAGTTGGCCCAGTAGGCCATGCGACCGCGATACACGTTGTGGGTCAGGTGATCGATGATCTTCAGGCCGGCACCGACCGGATGGCGGTCGACACCTTCGATGAACACAAAGTCGATGTCATAGATCGAGCTGCCTTCGCCGAAACGGTCGATCAGGTACAGCGGCGCACCACCGATGCCTTTGATGGCCGGCAGGTTCAGTTCCATCGGGCCGGTTTCGATGTGGATCGGCTGGGCGCCGAGCTCCAGGGCACGCTTGTAGGCTTTTTGCGAATCCTTGACGCGAAACGCCATGCCGCACACCGACGGACCGTGCTCGGCCGCGAAGTATGAGGCCACGCTGTGGGGTTCGTTGTTGAGGATCAGGTTGATCGCGCCCTGGCGATACAGGTGCACGTCCTTGGAACGGTGGGTCGCCACCTTGGTGAAGCCCATGATCTCGAAGATCGGCTCCAGGGTGTTCGGGGTCGGCGATGCGAGTTCGATGAATTCAAAGCCCATCAGGCCCATTGGGTTTTCGTATAAATCTGCCATGGTCGGCGCCTCATCATTTTTTATCAATTAACTAAAGGTTAGTTGTAAGCAATGCTGAGACCGGTGGGTGGTGCACAGGAGATGCCCCGCACACTGCGGGCGAGAAAGTCACCGTAGATCAGTTGAAACCCGAATATCTTCATTATCGACCCAAGGCTCTTGCGGGCGAGGCTTCTGCTGCCAGAAGACGATTATTATTGTATGCGTAACCCGATTCTACACAGCGTAAATCAGTTTGTCCGCCTTCTGTATCAAATCCCCTTTTTCCATGCCCGCGCAAGGGGTTTGTTGCAGAGGTAAATCCCCGCCAGTATCAGCCCGCCACCCAGGCACATGGCCAGCGTCAGCGGCTCATCCAGCAGCAGCGCGCCAAGGATCACCGCCGTCAACGGATTCAAGGCAATGAACACCCCGGAACGGGTTGCGCCGATTTTGCGGATGCCGTCGTAATAGCCGATGTACGCCAGCGCCGATCCCAGCACGCCGAGGTACAAAAGACTCAACCATTGCTGCACGCCGAGTTGAGCGATCGCAGCAACACTCACCTCACCGCGCACGATGCAGGTGATCCAGAGCATGACGGTGCCCAGCAAGATCGACCAGGTCACCGTTTGCACCGGTCCCAGGGTGTGGTTCAGCTCTTTGGAGAACAGCGAGTAGACACCCCAGCCGAGGACACAGCCAAAAATCAACAAGTCCCCAAGCCAGGCATCGGCACCGACACCGCCGGCCAGTAGTTGCGGGTCACGACTAAAGATCACCATGCTCGCGCCCGCCATGCAGACCGCAATGCCGACGACCTTGGCCCGGTTCAAACGCTCCTTGAACAGCAGCCAGGAAGCCAGGCCGATCACCGCCGGGTTCAGCGCCACGATCAAGGACGCCCGTGAAGCGTTGATGTAATGCAGGCCGTAAAAGAAGCACAGGTTGTAGAAAAAGATCCCGAAAAAGCCAAGCAATGACAATTGCAGCCATTGCCGGGGGCTGGGCCGGACCAGCGGTGTCCGCGCCATGTGCACAAACAGCAGCAACGCCACGCTGGCCAGCAGAAACCGCAGGCTGGCCGCCAGTAACGGACTGAGGCCGCCAGCCAGATAGCGCCCGGCGACGAAAGTGCCACCCCATACCATGGTGACTGCCGCCAGTTTCAGGTACACCGGCAGATCCGAGGATTTTGACAGGCCTTGCTCGCAGATGGTCATGGATTCCAGGTCCGGATGTCAGAGAGATGCCGTATCATTCGACTAATCCCCAGTCATCGTAAAATGAGCAATCACTCATGACCCTCACTCAACTGGAGATTTTCTCCCTGGTCGCCGAACTCCAAGGCTTCACGGCAGCAGCCAATCGCCTGGGTATTTCCCAATCGGCGGTGTCCCATGCGTTGAAGTCCCTGGAGCTGGAGCTGGGTGTCGAGTTGTTGCGCCGGCATCAATCCCGGGTCGAATTGAGCGACATTGGCCAGCAGTTGCTGCTGCGCGCCCGGGCGATGCTCGGCCTGGCCAACACCCTGCGCCAGGAAGCGGCCGATGCGCGGGGCATGAAACGCGGCACGCTGCGCATCGGCTCCTTCGGGCCGACTTCATCGATCAAATTGCTGCCGTTGATTCTGCAGCAGTACCGCGCGGCCCATCCCGGCATCGAGGTGCATATCGACGAAGGCCCCGACCGCCAGGTGCTCCAGTGGCTGGAGGAACGTCGGATCGACATCGGCTTTGTGGTGCTGCCCGAGGAGCGTTTCGACACGGTCTCGTTGATCCAGGACCAGATGGTCGCGCTGCTGCCCCAAGGCCATCCGCTGGCGGATCACGACAGCCTGAGCCTGAAGGACCTGTGCGATTCCCCGTTCGTGCTGACCGAAGCCGGTTCTTCGGAGCTGGTTTCACGCCTGTTCACGGCGGCCCGACTGACGCCCAACATCCGTTATCGCTGCTCGCAGTTGATCAGCACCCTGGATGTCGTCGCTCGTGGCGATGCAGTGACGGTGGTTGCCGAGGGTTCATTGCCCGATCAGGTTGACCGCCGCTGGGTGAAAAAACCGCTGTCACCGGTGGTGTTGCGCGAGGTCGGCCTGGCGGTGCTCGATCGACGCCAGGCATCACCCGCGACGCTGGCCTTTATCAAGCTGGCCGAAAGCCTGGATTTGCATTGAGCGGCATAACCGCCAACGGCCAACTATCATGGACCATACCCGAACTCTTCACGGGAGGCGTTTTTGCCCCGCCATCAATTGAGAGCCTTACTTCTTCGTGACAGGACTCGCGAATGCCGCTGAAAGCCAAAACCCGCAGTCGCAGAAAAAGAATGGCGGTCACCCTGATCAGTGGATTGCTCCCGATGCTGCTGGGGGCCGCCATTCTTTACATGCAAGCAGGGCGTGCGCTCAAACAAGACACCGAACAAACCGCCGAAGAAGCGATTCGCCAGTTCGACCTGATGCTCGACAACACCGCCCAGGCCGCGCGTGAATTGCTGCCGCTGGCCGGCCAAGGTTGCGCTGATGTCAAACTGGCGCTGCGCGAGCAGGTCACCCGCCGCCCCTTCGTGCGCTCAACCAATCTGGTGTGGGACAACAACCTCTATTGCAGCTCTCTGTTCGGCGACTACCAGGAGACGGTCAACCCCGGTGACTACACCCAAGGCGCCTTATGGCTCATGAACGGCAATCCGGTAACGCCCAACACCGCCTTGCTGGTGTACCGCCTGAGCGAAGGCAAAAAAGGCGCGCTGACAACGCTCGACGGTTATCACTTGAGCAATGTCCTGCGCCTGATCGGCCGCAAGACCTTGCTGTTGCTGCAAGTTGGCCCGGACTGGATATCCGCCGACGGCAAGGTTCACAGAGGCGCTGCGCCTGAGTTGCCCGTTGCGCAAAGTCGTTTGACCTCCGGGCACTATGCGTTTGCCGTGGAAGCCGGTTTCCCCAAAGGCGAAACCTGGCGATACATGAGCAGCGAATATCCGCCGCTGTTCAGCCTGCTGATTTTCTTCGGCGTGATTGCCGGGGCAATTGGTCACTTCCTGCAAAAGCGCTCATCGTCACCCACCTATGAAATGCAGCGGGCACTGGAAGCTTCAGAGTTCATTCCGTATTTCCAGCCCGTGGTCCAGGGCGACAGCAAAAGCTGGTCCGGCGCTGAAGTGCTGATGCGCTGGCAACATCCGAAGGAAGGCCTGGTGCGTCCGAATCTGTTCATTCCGTTTGCCGAGCACTCCGGGCTGATCGTACCGATGACCCGCTCGCTGATGCGACAAACCACCGCCCTGCTCGCACCGCATTCGGCCAGCTTCAACAAGCCGTTTCACATTGGCATCAACATCACCGCCAGCCATTGCCAGGACCTGGAACTGGTCAAGGATTGCCGCGAGTTTCTCGATGCGTTCGAACCGGGCTCGATCCATCTGGTACTGGAACTGACCGAACGTGAACTGATCGAGCCCACGGCCATTACCCTGCAACTGTTCGAGCAACTTCGCGAACTGGGCGTGAAAATCGCCATCGACGACTTCGGCACGGGCCACTCAAGCCTTGGCTACCTGCGACAGTTCAATGTCGATTTTCTGAAAATCGACCAGAGCTTTGTCGCCATGATCGGCGTCGACACGCTCTCGAGCCACCTCTTGGACAGCATCATCGAACTGGCGGCCAAACTCGATCTTGCCCTGGTGGCCGAAGGTGTCGAAACCCGCGAGCAGAGTGATTACCTGAGCGTTCGTCAGGTCAACTTCCTGCAAGGTTACCTTTACGGCAAACCCATGCCCGGGGCGGAGTTCATTAGTGCATTAAGCAACCATTAAATCGCAAATTCAATCGCCAAAACAAACGATTACCCGCACCAATTTGAATCAAAACACTACTGACGTTACATGAAGAAAAAGACAGGATTTACTCTTGGACAATTAACTACTACAATTTTTCATGCCTGCGCTAAATGGGCAGGTGAGCCACTATCACCGAGTCGCTTCAAGGCTCTTGGCTTATAGCTTTGTTTGCGGTTGGTCTCAGCCAAACACACTATTGGAGTAAAGATATTGTCCAGACTCGCTGAATTTCGTGCAGCCGAAAAGGCCCTTCAAGAACAGCTCAAGCAGTTGGAATCCCTGAAGAACGATGCCGGGCTCAAGAAAGAAATCGAATTCGAAGAAAAGCTCCAGGGCTTGATGAAAACCTATGGCAAGAGCCTGCGCGACATCATCGCCATTCTCGACCCTAACCCGGCAAAATCCGGCCTGTTGCAGGCAGCAGCCCCTAAAACCCGCCGCGCCCGTGTGGTCAAGGTTTATCAGAACCCGCACACCGGCGAGCTGATTGAAACCAAGGGCGGCAACCACCGCGGCCTGAAAGCCTGGAAAGAACAGTACGGTGCGGCCACCGTTGATTCCTGGTTGCGCGGCTAACTCTTGCGGCGACAAAAAAGCCCTGCTCATGCAGGGCTTTTTCATGGGCCATCTAAAACCTGAAGGCGGACACCGCACAATTATCGAACTGCCAGCAACTTTGTGCTTAATCCATTTGGATATCTAAAATTTTCTTCATGCATCGAAAAAGCACTGTCGCGCACTAAAGTTTCAAGCTGTTACGGGCAGCGTCTATTTCGCCCTGGCTCGCCTTATAAGCCTCAGCCTGCCCTGCGTAGGAAAGAACATAGGCCTTATCGGCATCCACTGCGGCCACCAATGTTTGAGAAAGCACATGCCTGCCGTTTTGCGTGATGGTGCAGGTTGTTTCCAGCGCGGCCAATCGACTCAAGGTCGTCGAATGAATGCGCGTGCAGACACTTTGATACCCGCCTTGAAAGAAGTCTTTTTGAACCGACTTGCGCATCTCCAGCAATACGCCTTCGAGGTTTACCCGGTGATCGCTTTGCACCGGACTCATGGTCAGTTCCATCACCATGAGCGGCGATCCATTCTGATCATTTTTCACCGCCCGCTGGCGACTGACCCCCGACGCCGACTCAGGCACTTCTTCGACCTGCCAGCCTTCCGGCCAAGTGACTACTGGCGCATCTGCACGAGCAACGCCAGCCATCGAAAACACGCTTAGCAGGATGAACAGCAGGTTAGGGAGTCGAATCATCGCAACGGGCACTCAAGGATCAAGCCGTAAAGTCTGGGCCCAGGCCGGCTGTCAGGCAATAGCCGACTGTTTGGGTTTGGTGATGTCCGAACCCTTGCGTATCATTGTCACCATTCGTTAGCCCACATATTTCCCGGAGGGCCCATGAGCCTGCACGAATTGAACACATTCCCCGGCGTCACCGCCCAACCGGACGCCGCTACACAGAATTTTGTCTTCAACCACACCATGCTGCGGGTCAAGGACATCACCAGGTCTCTGGACTTCTACACACGCATCCTGGGTTTTACCCTGGTGGAAAAACGCGATTTCCCGGAAGCCGAATTCAGCCTTTATTTCCTGGCACTGGTGGACAAGAACCAGATCCCGGCGGACGCCGCCGCACGCACCGAGTGGATGAAATCGATCCCCGGCATTCTGGAACTGACTCACAACCACGGCACAGAGAACGATGCGGATTTCGCCTACCACAATGGCAACACCGACCCACGCGGTTTCGGCCACATCTGCATTTCGGTACCGGACATCGTCGCCGCCTGCGAGCGCTTTGAAGCACTGGGCTGCGATTTCCAAAAACGCCTGAGCGATGGCCGCATGAAGAGCCTGGCGTTCATCAAGGACCCGGACGCCTACTGGGTCGAGATCATTCAGCCCGCACCGCTCTAAAATCCGCCACAAACCCCACATTTTTTGATGTACTTACAACACAAAACCCCATGATCACTCATGGGGTTTTGTGTTTTCAGCGCCGGCGGCCGATGCCCCTTGTAGGAGCGAGCTTGCTCGCGATAAACCTGAGAACACCGCGGGGCACCTGCCAACCAGCGTTATCGTTGGCGACCATCGCGAGCGAGCTCGCTCCTACAAGGTTTTGTGTTTTCAGTGCCGGGGTTTATGCCGGTGCAGAAGTGCGGATCAAGTGATCGAAGGCACTCAGTGAAGCCTTGGCGCCCTCGCCCACCGCGATCACGATCTGCTTGTACGGCACCGTGGTCACGTCGCCGGCGGCGAACACCCCCGGCACCGACGTTTCACCGCGAGCGTCGACGATGATCTCGCCACGGGGCGACAACTCGATGGTGCCCTTGAGCCAATCGGTATTAGGCAACAAACCGATCTGCACAAAGATCCCTTCCAGTTCCACACTGCGCAATTCGTCGCTCTGACGATCCCTGTAGCGCAGGCCGTTGACCTTCTGGCCATCGCCGGTGACTTCAGTGGTTTGCGCACTGGTGATCACGGTGACGTTCGGCAGGCTGTGCAACTTGCGCTGCAATACCGCATCGGCTCGCAACTGCACGTCGAACTCCAGCAGCGTGACATGGGACACGATACCGGCCAGGTCGATGGCCGCTTCGACGCCGGAGTTGCCGCCGCCAATCACCGCCACGCGCTTGCCCTTGAACAGCGGGCCGTCACAGTGCGGGCAGTACGCCACGCCCTTGTTGCGGTACTGCTGCTCACCCGGCACGTTCATTTCACGCCACCGCGCGCCGGTTGCGAGGATCACGGCCCTGGCCTTGAGCTTCGCGCCGCTGGCGAAGTGGACTTCGTGCACCTGACCGTCTCTGCCAGCGATCAATTTGTCTGCGCGTTGCAGATTCATGATATCCACGTCGTACTGCTTGACGTGCTCTTCCAGGGCCACGGCCAGTTTCGGCCCTTCGGTTTCCTGCACCGAGATGAAGTTTTCGATGGCCATGGTGTCCAGCACCTGCCCACCAAAACGCTCGGCCGCAACGCCGGTACGGATGCCTTTGCGGGCCGCGTAGATGGCCGCCGAAGCACCGGCCGGACCACCGCCGACCACCAGCACGTCAAAGGTTTCCTTGGCGCTGATCTTCTCGGCCTGACGTTCGGCGCCGCTGGTGTCGATCCTGGCGAGGATTTCTTCCAGGCCCATGCGGCCTTGGCCGAAGTTCACACCGTTGAGGTAGATGCTTGGGACCGCCATGATCTGGCGCTCATCGACTTCGGCCTGGAACAGCGCGCCGTCGATGGCGACGTGGCGAATGTTCGGGTTCAGTACCGCCATCAGGTTCAGCGCCTGGACCACGTCCGGACAGTTCTGGCAGGACAGCGAGAAGTAAGTCTCGAAGTTGAACTCACCCTTGAGCGAGCGGATCTGTTCGATCACTTCGGCACTGGCTTTGGACGGGTGACCGCCGACCTGCAGCAAGGCCAGCACCAGGGACGTGAATTCGTGGCCCATCGGGATGCCGGCGAAACGCAGGCTGATATCGGCCCCGGGGCGATTGATCGAGAACGACGGCTTGCGTGCATCATCGCCATTGTCGAGCAAGGTAATCTGGGTAGAAAGACTGGCAACGTCTTTCAACAGTTCGAGCATTTCCCGGGATTTCGCACCGTCGTCGAGGGAAGCAACGATCTCGATCGGCTGGGTGACCCGTTCCAGGTACGATTTCAACTGGGCTTTAAGATTGGTGTCCAACATACGGGCGATTTCCTTGAATTCTTGAGACAAAAAAACGCCCGAGCGAATCTCGCCCGGGCGTTTTTATTGGGCGGTGCAGCTTGCTTAGAAGGTGCGCAAGTGCGCCCTGATGAAGCACGTCACAGACTTAGATCTTGCCGACCAGGTCCAGGGACGGCGCCAGAGTGGCCTCGCCCTCTTTCCACTTGGCTGGGCAAACCTGACCTGGGTGAGCAGCGACGTACTGGGCAGCCTTGATCTTGCGCAGCAGCTCGGAAGCGTCACGGCCTACACCGCCGTCGTTCAGTTCAACGATCTTGATCTGGCCTTCAGGGTTGATCACGAAGGTGCCACGGTCAGCCAGGCCTGCTTCTTCGATCAGCACGTCGAAGTTGCGGGAGATGGCGTGGGTCGGGTCGCCGATCATGGTGTACTGGATCTTGCCGATGGCTGGCGAAGTGTTGTGCCAGGCCGCGTGGGCGAAATGGGTGTCGGTGGAAACGCTGTAGATCTCGACGCCCAGTTTCTGGAATGCGTCGTAGTTGTCGGCCAGGTCTTCCAGCTCGGTCGGGCAGACGAAGGTGAAGTCGGCCGGGTAGAAGAACACCACAGACCACTTGCCTTTGAGGTCAGCGTCCGAGACTTTTACGAAGTCGCCATTTTTGAATGCGTCAGCTTTGAACGGTTTAACTTGGCTGTTGATGATAGGCATCGTTGACTCTCCGTCAGGGGTTAAGAAGTTGATGGAGAGAACTTTACCCACTCGACGGACGGTTGACTCATTGGCAAACCTGATGCTGCTGATTGGCTTTCGCTATTAGCCAGCGGTAATAATAGAAGAAAACGGTATCTAGGACTCCACCGGCTTTTCCGTGATGCGCGCCATGCCGAGGAACGGACTGGTTTCGATGTAACGCATGGCTGACTTCATGTCTTTCCAGCCCACATAGCTCATCAGCGACTTCAAATCCCAGCCACTCTGATGCGCCCAGGTGGCAAAACCGCGACGCAAGGAGTGACTGGTGTAAAGCTCGCCAGCGATACCTGCTCGGGCCAACGCCTGACGCAATAACGGAATCACACTGTTGGCGTGCAATCCCTCCTCGCCCAGATGCCCCCAGCGGTCGATGCCACGGAACACCGGCCCCCGCACCAGTGCCGCCTCGGTAATCCAGTCGATATAAGCCTGCACCGGACACAAGCGTTGCAAGGCTGGCGTCTGATAGGTCTTGCCGAGGTTGTCGCGATCACTCTTGCTGCGCGGCAGATAGAGACTGATGCCGGAACCGGCGCTGGCCTGTACGTGTTCCACCCTGAGCCGGCATAGCTCATCACTGCGGAAGCCGCGCCAGAAGCCCAACAGGATCAGGGCCATGTCGCGCTTGGCCCGCAGCAAGCCCGGTCGATCACCTTTGGCCTTGGCGGTTTGCACTTCCAGCTCCAGACAACTGACCACCTGCTCCAGATGCTGAAGCTGCAAGGGTTCGGCTTGTTTTTCCTGGGCCGGGTGCAGCGCGCGAATGCCCTTGAACACCTTGCGCACCACCGGCGCCTTGGTGGGATCGGCAAAGCCCTGGCTGTTGTGCCACTGGGCCAATGCCGACAAGCGCAGCTTCAGCGTATTGATCGACAACACCCCGGCATGGGCCACCAGGTAACGCGCCACGCTGTCGCCGGTGGCCGGCAGAAATCCACCCCACGTCACTTCGAAGTGTTCGATGGCTGCCCGATAGCTGCGACGGGTGTTGTCGCGTGTCGCGGCTTGCAGGTAACGATCCAGCTCGGTCATGGGCTCAACTCTTGAATTCATACCGCTTTGACGGGTCAAAAACCGGTAATGGGTGTATCACACGGGGTAATACCAGTATATCCCGCGTCAGTTACATTCAATATTTAACTTTATGAATTGAATGGTACAATGTGTATTTACGTGGTACGTACCACATCATTAAAACCCGGGAGATCTCATGGCACGCGGCGGTGTAAATAAAGCGGTGGTTCAAGCCGCTCGGTTGGCGATCCTCGCCCGCGGCGAAAACCCCAGCATCGATGCCGTACGCATCGAGATGGGTAATACCGGCTCGAAAACCACGATTCATCGCTACCTCAAGGAGCTTGATGACAGGGTCGAACCTGTCGAAGCTCCGTCGGAACCGATCGACGACGAACTGATGGCGTTGGTGGCGCGGCTCGCACAGAGACTCAAGGAGCAGGCGCAAGAACCCATCGACCAGGCGCGCACGCAGTACGAGGAACAACGCAAAGCGCTGGATAACCAGCTCAGCGAAGCGCAAGAGGCCAACAGCGAACTGCACCAGCAATACGAATTTCAAAGCCTGGCGCTGACCCAGGAATCCGAGGCCCTGCAAGAAACCCGCGCCCTGCTGCAAACGGAGCAGACCCGCAACGCCGGGCTGAACCAGGCGCTGGCCGATTTCGAATTGCGCTTGAAAGACAAGGACGAGCAGATCCGCTCCCTTGAAGAAAAGCACCTGCACACTCGCGACGCGCTGGAGCACTACCGCAATGCGGTCAAGGAACAGCGCGAACAGGAAATGAGTCGCCATGAAGGCCAGGTGCAACAGATACAGATGGAACTGCGCCAGGCACAACAAAGCGCGCTGGTGCGCCAGGATGAAATCACCCAATTGCACCGTGACAATGAGCGCTTGCTAACTGAAAACCGCGGCACCCTGCGAGAACTGAGCCTGCTGCAAGAGCAGCTCAAGCAAAGCAATACCCGTCAGGACCAGTTGCTGGAACAGGCCACCCGCGTCGACGGCGAGCGCACCCTCCTCCAGGAACGCCTGCGGGTCGCCCTGCTGGAAAGCCAGGCACTCAAACAGAACGTCGACGAGCAGTCGCAGCTCAACAGGTCACTGGAAATGGATCTGGCCAAGACCCGGGCGGATCTGGAAGAACGCGTGCGTCTGGCCGCGACCCTTGCGGTAGCGGCAGACGCAGCGAAGGACGTTTAACCGGCGACCGGCGTACGCATGGTGACGAACTCTTCGGCGGCCGTCGGGTGCACCCCGATAGTTTCGTCGAAGTCGCGCTTGGTGGCGCCGGCCCTCAAGGCAATCGCCAGGCCCTGAACGATTTCACCGGCTTCCGGGCCGACCATGTGGCAACCCAGGACCTTGTCGGTCCTGGCGTCCACCACCAGTTTCATCAGCGTGCGCTCCTGGCACTCGGTCAGGGTCAGCTTCATCGGCCGGAAGCGGCTTTCGAAGATCTGCACCTCGTGGCCGGCTTCGCGAGCCTCCTCCTCGGTCAAACCCACGGTGCCGATGTTCGGCAGGCTGAACACCGCCGTCGGGATCATCTTGTAATCCACCGGACGATACTGCTCTGGCTTGAACAGGCGCCGTGCCACCGCCATGCCTTCAGCCAGGGCAACCGGTGTCAGTTGAACGCGACCAATCACATCGCCCAGCGCCAGGATCGACGGTTCGGCGGTCTGATACAGCTCATCGACCTCGACAAAGCCTTTCCCGTCGAGTTTGACCCCGGTGTTTTCCAGCCCCAGATTGTCCAGCATCGGACGACGACCCGTGGCGTAGAACACGCAATCGGCTTCCAGCTGGCGACCATCCTTGAGCGTGACCTTCAGGCTGCCATCGGCCTGCTTGTCAATACGCTCGATATCCGCATTGAATTGCAGGTCCATGCCGCGCTTGGTCAACTCTTCCTGCAAATGCTTGCGCACGGAACCGTCAAAGCCGCGCAGGAACAATTCGCCGCGATACAGCAACGTGGTCTCGGCACCCAGGCCGTGGAAGATCCCGGCGAACTCGACCGCAATGTAACCGCCGCCCACCACCAGCACGCGCTTGGGCAGCTCTTTGAGGAAGAACGCCTGGTTGGAACTGATGGCATGCTCGTGCCCCGGAATCTCCGGAATCTGCGGCCAGCCGCCGGTGGCGATCAGGATGTTTTTGGCGGTAAAGCGCTCGCCATTGATCTCGACCTGATGCGGGTCGACGATCTTCGCGTGGCCTTCATGCAAGGTCACGCCGCTGTTGACCAGCAGATTGCGATAAATTCCATTGAGGCGATTGATCTCGCGGTCCTTGTTGGCGATCAACGTCGGCCAGTCGAACTGCGCCTCATCCAGGCTCCAGCCAAAACCGGAAGCCTGCTCGAAGTCTTCGGCGAAGTGCGCACCGTAGACCAGCAATTTTTTCGGCACGCAGCCGACGTTCACGCAGGTCCCGCCCAGATAGCGGCTCTCGGCCACGGCCACTTTCGCACCGAACCCGGCGGCAAACCGCGCAGCCCGCACACCGCCGGAACCGGCACCAATCACATAAAGGTCAAAATCGTAGGCCATTTTTAATCTCCTCGGCAGGTGACCAGCATACCCGCAGACATTTGTTGGGCAAGCGCTGCAGTCGATATGGGGCCTGAAAATGAAAAAGCCACCCGGAGGTGGCTTTTCAATACAGTCAGGTCGAAAGCGATCAGTACGCCTTGCCCGTCTTGTAGAAGTTCTCGAAGCAGAAGTTGGTCGCGTCGATGTAGCCTTCGGCGCCGCCGCAGTCGAAACGCTTGCCCTTGAACTTGTAGGCCATCACGCAGCCGTTCTGGGCCTGTTTCATCAGGGCGTCGGTGATCTGGATTTCACCACCCTTGCCTGGCTCGGTCTGTTCGATCAGGTCGAAGATGTCCGGGGTCAGGATGTAGCGGCCGATGATGGCCAGGTTCGACGGTGCGTCTTCCGGCTTTGGTTTTTCAACCATGCTGTGTACGCGGTAGATGTCGTCGCGGATCATCTCGCCGGCGATTACACCGTACTTGCTGGTCTCTGATGGATCGACTTCCATGATCGCGACGATCGAGCAGCGGAACTGCTTGTAGAGCTTGACCATCTGGGTCAGTACGCCATCACCTTCGAGGTTGACGCACAGGTCGTCCGCCAGTACCACGGCGAACGGTTCGTCACCGATCAGTGGACGGCCGGTGAGGATCGCGTGGCCCAGGCCTTTCATTTCGGTCTGGCGGGTGTAGGAGAACGAGCACTCGTCGAGCAGCTTGCGGATGCCGACCAGGTATTTCTCCTTGTCGGTGCCCTTGATCTGGTTTTCCAGCTCGTAGCTGATGTCGAAGTGGTCTTCCAGGGCGCGCTTGCCGCGACCGGTGACGATGGAGATTTCGGTCAAACCGGCATCCAGTGCTTCTTCGACGCCGTACTGGATCAGTGGCTTGTTCACCACCGGCAGCATTTCTTTGGGCATGGCTTTAGTCGCTGGCAGGAAGCGAGTACCGTAACCGGCTGCTGGGAACAAGCATTTCTTGATCATATAAGTCCTTGAAAGGGCTGTGTGTACGAGTTTCGGCGCAGTCTAATCAGGCGGCGGGCACCTTACAATGCCCCGCGCTGGCTAACCGATGTCAACATAGAGAAATATTCCTGCCGATAGTTCCCTGCGAGAGTGCGCAGGTCGCTGCACAGCCTCTTCTGCATAGCAGAGACCTGCGCAAATGCACGGTTTTCTAGCGCCCGGAACCAACCACCATACGCCCATCGGCACCCCTTGAGTGCGTTTGGCGGTATCATGGCGCGATTGAACCAGACAACGAGGCAAGTAGATGTCGGCAGTAAAAAGCGTCAACGGATTTCTGATCAATCAGGAGAAGGACGGCCAATGGTGGGTGGCCAGTGTTGCTGGTGAAAATATCGCCGGGCCTTTCCCTTCCGAAGCCCTGGCAATCGAAGTGGCCTCGGTGCTGGAGCTTGAGCACCCGGAACCCAAGCGACGCGGCAAGGACAACAGCTGATCGATGCCCGATGGGAAAAGCCCTGCCAGTGAGCATAATGCTGTTCACTTAAGCGAATGTGGTCCTCTGTAGGAGCGAGCTTGCTCGCGATGGTCGTTAACGATAACGCGTATTTACTGGCTAAACGCGGCGTTCTTGAGTCCATCGCGAGCAAGCTCGCTCCTACAACTTCCTTAACTGAACAGCATTACTGCCAGTGAGCAGGGCTTTTTCATGATCACCGAAAAAGAAGTGGCCTTTCGCTATAACCTTTTGCCTGGGACGCTGTCTCAGCCTTAGCCCACCCCCCTGACGATTATCAAGCCATGAATAAAGTTTTGCCTTTGCTAACGGTATTGGCCCTGAGCGGCTGCGCAACGTCGGAACCAACCTACCTGGCTAACGGAGAGCAAGGCCTGTCGATTGACTGCTCCGGGGAAGCCAACTCCTGGGCTGCGTGCTACGAAAAGGCCGATGCGTCCTGCGCGGGCACCGGCTACAAGATTGTCGGGACCGATGGCACCCCCGCGCTCAAAGAGAGCGAAAAGACCCTCGGCGCCGATGTCGGCAACTACAAGAGCCGCAACGTGGTGGTGATCTGCAGGTAAGGCGCCACGCCCTACAGATGGATTTCGGCGAATTTGATTCCAAGCCCGCGCACGGTATCGATCAGATCATCAAGGCGGCTGAAGGACTCGACTTCATCATTGTCATCCACCAGGAAATAGCTGCGCCCGGCGCTTTTCTTGAAAAACACGATCCATTCCCCCAGCTCCGCCGGGTTCTGAATCACATGGGTGGCAGAGATCAAACCCTCTGCGTGACGCTCCCGGACCTGCTCTCGCTTCATATTCATCGACTCCAGAAATGACGATGCCGCCAAAGCAGGGCTTGGGCGGCATCGGTGCTGATGGTCGATAGTCTATCAGCCGGAAATGCACTCGTTGGCGGCTTTCTGAACGTCCTTTGGCCTCACCGGGACATTGGACATGCTCTCGTGCAGCTTGATGCTGCTGCCGCCGGAGCGTTCTTCAATGTCAAACACGGCGGACGGACCGGAGGAGAACTTGAGCGGCACGATCACGCGCAAGCCATCCTTGTGCGGCTGGATCTGCAAGGCGCCACGGCTATCGGCCAGCTTTTCGCTCAGGCATTGCGCGTATTCATGGGGCTTCTTGCCGGAAATCACGTTCATCGTCGGCAAGGACTCGTTGATGTCCGAGACGTTCGCACAACCACTGATCGTCAATGCCATCGGCAACACCCACAAACCCCACTTCATACCAAACCTCCGATAAAGACCCTCGGACAGCGCAACGGCGATTTTTCTCCGAGACAAACTGATTTATCGCTCATCAAATGTGAAATAAGCATTTTTTATTGTCGAAGCGGCCGGATAATAAGGCGTTCGGGCTGATAAACTGCGCCAATCGCCCATGCTATCGTTTTGATTTTGTAGAAAAAGCCCTTCTGGAGGCGCCTCATGAAATTTATCCATCAGCGCGAGCACCTCAATGAAGACGACATTGTCGTCATTCAATGCTCCCAAATGTGCAACATCCGCTTGATGAACGACGCCAACTTCCGCAGCTTCAAGAATGGCGGTCGTCACACCTATCACGGCGGTGCATTCGACACGTTTCCGGCCCGCATCACGGCCCCGAGCACCGGCTTCTGGAACATCACGATCGACACCGTCAACCGCCGCGCTATCAGCGTGACGCGCAAACCCACCCTGACGCACTCGATCAAAATCATTCGCCGCTCCAGCACGAAACTGAGCTGATCAGCGAACCCGAAACACAAGACAGGCAGATACAACCGTGGCCCAAACGACCAAGTACGTCATCAAATACAAACTCAACGGTGAGCGCCGCTTCGAGTTTGCCCAGCTTGAAAACGGCACCCCGGAAGAAGCCAGGGCGGCGCTGGATGCCATTCATGGACAGGACGACGTCATCAGCGAAATCAGCGTCAGCAAAGCGCTGTAACACGATCCGGAGCGACAATGGACGTCGGCTCCCGCTCGCAGTTCGACCGCAAGCAGCGGAGTGCCAGCTTCGTCCGTGCCTTGCAGACTGGCCACCTCAACGACAAGAGGCCCGGCAATGAGCGAGCAATATCTGGACAGGCTGGACTGGCCCCGACTGGAGCAGCAACTTGATCAGGACGGTTACGCTGTCATCCCGTCACTGTTGAGCCACAAGGCTTGCGAGCAGGTCAGCGCCCTGTACCCTCGAACCGAGCTGTTTCGCTCCCACGTGGTGATGGCTCGCCACGGGTTCGGCCGAGGCGAGTACAAGTATTTCAGCTACCCGCTGCCGGAACTGGTGGCCCGCTTGCGCAGCACGCTCTACCCGCGACTGGTGCCCATCGCCAATCGCTGGCATGAACAGATGGGCTTGCTGGTCCGCTTTCCTGAATCCCATCCAGCCTTCCTCGAACGCTGCCATGCCGCTGGTCAGGACCGTCCGACACCCTTGTTGCTGCAATACGGTCCGCAGGACTACAACTGTTTGCATCAGGATCTATACGGTGAGCACGTTTTCCCACTGCAAGTGGCGATTCTGCTGTCAGACCCGGATCAAGACTTCACCGGCGGCGAATTTGTCCTGACTGAACAGCGCCCGCGCATGCAGTCACGCCCGATGGTCATCGGCCTGAAGCAAGGTGACGGGTTGATCTTTGCGGTCAACCAGCGGCCGGTCAAAGGGACACGCGGTTACTACCGCGTGACCCTGCGTCACGGCGTGAGTCGCCTGCACAGCGGCAAACGGCATACCCTTGGAATCATCTTTCACGATGCGTCATGAACCCATGAATCCGCTGACTTTCGATCTGTTTGCCGATGCAGAACCCGAGCAACAGCCCAGGCGCGAGCAGATCGGCGAACAGTCCTGGGTGCTCAGGGGCTTCGCCCTGCCCTGGCTGGAGCGTTTGCTGCCTGCCCTGGACGAAGTGCTGGCGGCCGCGCCGTTTCGGCAGATGGTCACACCCGGCGGTTTCACCATGTCGGTCGCCCTGAGCAGTTGCGGCACATTCGGCTGGACCACTGACCGCAGCGGTTATCGGTACACCCGCGACGATCCACAGACCGGCCGGCCCTGGCCAATGATGCCTGAGGTGTTTTTCCAAATGGCGCAAGCGGCGGCGCAGGCAGCAGGTTTCACCGGTTTTGCACCGGATTCCTGCCTGATCAACCGCTATATCCCAGGGGCAAAAATGTCATTGCATCAGGACAAGGACGAACATTCCTACGCCGCCCCCATCGTTTCGGTATCCCTGGGCTTGCCGGCGATGTTCCTGTTCGGCGGCTTTGCACGCAGCGACAAAAGTCAGCGCGTTCCCCTGTTCCATGGTGACATCGTGGTCTGGGGTGGCGTGGATCGCCTGCGTTATCACGGTGTGTTACCGATCAAGGACGGCCATCATCCGAAACTCGGCGAGCAACGCATCAACTTCACCTTCCGTACCGCCGGATAAAGACTTCGAATTTGACCGCAAGCGGCGGAGTGTGTGGGAATTGCCCCATGGTTAATGTGCAGGCAACCCCTCAATGGACGTGACGCCATGACAACCCAATCGACCAAGATCACCATCGAAAACGATCCGCGCTGGGCCGCCGTGGTCGCCCGCGATCCCAAGGCTGACGGGCAGTTTGTCTATGCCGTGAAGACCACAGGCATCTACTGCAATCCCAGCAGCCACGCGCGCTTGCCCAATCCACAGAATGTCGAATTCTTCGAAAACGCCGAACAGGCCCGGGCCGCGGGTTATCGTCCGAGCAAGCGCGCGACGAAGGATCAGAGCGAACTCGCCGCGCAACATGCCGCCACCGTGGCCGCCGCGTGCCGCCAGATCGAAAGCGCCGAAACGCTGCCCGCCCTGGGCGAATTGGCCGAGGCGGCGGGCCTGAGCAGCTTTCACTTCCATCGCGTGTTCAAAGCTGTCACCGGCCTGACGCCCAAGGGCTACGCCGATGCCCATCGTTCACGCAAGGTTCGCGAGCGACTGGCAGACGGTGGCTCGGTGACCGATGCCCTGTATGACGCCGGCTTCAATTCCAACAGCCGGTTTTATGAAGCGGCAGACCAACTGTTGGGAATGAAACCCGGGGACTACCGCGCGGCCGGTCAAAACAACGACATTCGTTTTGCCGTCGGCCAGTGTTCGCTGGGTGCGATTCTGGTGGCGCAGAGTGAGCGCGGGGTCTGCGCTATCCTGCTGGGGGATGATCCGCATCAACTGGTCTGTGATCTGCAAGACAAATTCCGCCGCGCCAACCTGATTGGCGCCGATCATGAATTCGAGCAATTGATTGCCAGGGTCGTCGGCTTTATCGAGGCGCCGGCCATTGGCCTGGATTTGCCGCTGGACGTACGCGGCACGGCGTTTCAGGAGCGTGTCTGGCAAGCGTTGCGGGAGATTCCCGTGGGCAGCACCGCCAGCTACGCCGATGTCGCCCAGCGTATCGGTCAACCAAAAGCCGTTCGCGCCGTGGCCCAGGCCTGCGGTGCGAACAACCTGGCCGTGGCGATCCCTTGCCATCGCGTGGTGCGCAGCGATGGCAATCTGTCGGGCTATCGCTGGGGTGTCGAGCGCAAACGGCAGTTGCTGGAGCGCGAGTCGCAGTGATCAGCGATTCACATCCACCACCACGCGACCACGCAACTGCCCGGCCAGCAAGCGCGGCGCGGCGTCGATGGCTTCGCTCAAGCCGATTTCGTGACTGATCAGCGGCAACAGGGTGAAGTCCAGATCCTTGGCCAGGCGATTCCAGGCCTCCACGCGCTTGGCTTTGGGCTGGGTCACGCTGTTGATGCCGGCCAGGGTCACGCCACGCAAGATGAACGGCGCAACGGAGGCCTGAAAGTCCATGCCCTGGGCCAGACCGCAGGCCGCGACGGTGCCATTGGCCTTGGTGCCGGCGCACGCGTTGGCCAGGGTGTGGCTGCCGACCGAATCGATGACGGCTGCCCAGCGCTCCTTGGCCAATGGTTTGCCCGGCTCGGACAAGGTGGCGCGATCGATGATTTCGCTGGCCCCCAGTTGCTTCAGGTAGTCGTGCTCCGAGGTGCGTCCGGTGGACGCGACCACCCGGTAGCCGAGCCTGCTCAGCAAGGCGATGGCGAAACTGCCGACGCCACCGTTGGCGCCGGTCACCAGAACTTCGCCCTGTTCAGGCGTTACGCCATTGTGCTCAAGGGCAAGAATACACAGCATGGCCGTGTAGCCCGCCGTACCGATGGCCATCGCCTGGGCCGCGGTAAACGCCTTGGGCAGCGCAATCAGCCAGTCACCGTTCAGGCGAGCCTTCTGCGCCAATCCACCCCAATGCCCTTCGCCCACGCCCCAGCCATTGAGCAGGACCGGGTCACCGACCTTGTAGTCCGGATGCCCGCTGACTTCGACGACACCGGCCAGGTCGATGCCCGGCACCATCGGGAATTTACGCACCACCGGACTGCTGCCGGTGATCGCCAGGCCATCCTTGAAGTTCAGCGTGCTGTAGGCAACACGCACCGTGACATCACCCTCGGGCAGCTGATCGTCCTGGATCTCTTGCAGTGTGGCCCGATAACCGCTGTCGTCTTTGTCGATCAAAATGCCTTTGAACATGACGGCCTCTCAATGGAATCAGTCTGGTGGTGGTGCATTTGAAATAACACATGGCAACGGATTGCCGTACCCGACTTTAAGCCAATCGGCGTTCTTGTTTCCGCGTTTCCCGAGATTGCGTGAAGAACCTGAAAAAGCCTTACCCGCTGAAAAGACGACTGGCCTTGCGCCAGTCGTTGCGTTACAAATCCTGTTCTACCGTCCCTGCCCGGATTCATCGTCGGAGAACACAGCACATGAACCAATGGCCAGATACACGCATCCTTGACCTGCTCGGGATCGAACTGCCGATCATCCAGGGGCCGATGGCCGGTGCCACAAACTCGTCCATGGTGATTGCCACCTGCAATGCCGGCGGCCTGGGCTCGATGCCAGCGGCGATGCTCAGCACCGATCAACTGCGCGAAGAGCTCAAAACCATCCGCCAACACACCCGGCGCCCGATCAACGTCAACTTCTTCTGTCATCAGCCACCTGCTGCGGATGAGCAACGCGCACAGGACTGGAAAAACCTGCTGCAACCCTACTACCAGGAACTCGGCGCCGACTTCGATGCGCCGACGCCGGTGTCCAACCGAGCGCCGTTCGATAACGCGGCCTGCGAAGTGGTCGAAGAATTTCGCCCTGAAGTGGTGAGTTTTCACTTTGGCCTGCCGGAAAAATCCCTGCTCGACCGGGTCAAGGCCACCGGTGCGAAGGTGCTGTCCTCGGCCACCACCGTCGCAGAAGCCGTATGGCTGGAGCAGCATGGCTGCGATGCAATCATTGCCATGGGCTACGAGGCCGGGGGCCATCGCGGGATGTTTCTCAGCGATGACCTGAGCAGTCAGGTGGGGACTTTCGCCCTGGTGCCGCAAGTCGTCGATGCGGTGAAAGTACCGGTGATTGCCGCTGGCGGTATCGCTGACGCCCGAGGCGTTGCCGCGGCCTTCATGCTCGGCGCTTCGGCGGTACAGGTGGGTACGGCGTACCTGTTCACCCCAGAAGCCAAGGTCAGCCCTTCCCACCACAAAGCGTTGCGTACCGCCAGGGAAAGCGAGACGGCCGTCACCAACGTGTTCACCGGTCGCCCGGCCCGGGGCATTCTCAACCGGGTGATGCGTGAGCTGGGCCCCATGAGCGCCAAGGCCCCGGCCTTCCCCCTTGCCGGTGGCGCGCTGATGCCGTTGCGGGCCAAAGGTGAAGCAGACTTCAGCAACCTCTGGGCCGGTCAGGCCTTTACCCTCGGCGTCGATTTGACCACCGAGGCACTGACTCGAAAACTGGCTGAAGAAGGGTTAGCGAGGCTGTCAGGTCGCTCCTGAGCATCAGCTTCGTTAAAGTTGTATACAATTTGACGGCAAGGCATTCCGTTCAAAGGCAATTCGCTATATATTTTTGTACATAACGATTAATCTGCTGCAATTGCCTTTAACGGAGCCGTTTCATGACCATTCGTGCCTCACGTTTTGCCCCGACCTGCCTGGCGAGCCTTCTCGCCGTATTCGCCTTCGGCTCAGCCCAGGCGGACGAAGTCCAGGTCGCTGTCGCCGCCAACTTCACCGCGCCCATCCAGGCCATCGCGGCTGATTTCGAAAAAGACACCGGGCATAAACTGGTCGCATCCTTTGGCGCCACCGGCCAGTTCTACACCCAGATAAAAAACGGCGCGCCGTTCGAAGTGTTCCTCTCGGCAGACGACAGCACCCCGAAAAAACTTGAAGCCGAAGGCGACTCCGTCAAGGGTTCGCGCTTCACCTACGCGGTCGGTACGCTGGCGCTGTGGTCGGCCAAGGAAGGCTACGTCGATGCCAAGGGCGATGTACTGCAAAAGAATGCCTACCAGCACCTGTCCATTGCCAACCCGAAAGCCGCGCCTTATGGCCTCGCGGCGACCCAGGTACTGGCAAAAGAAGGTCTGACCGACAAGGTCAAGGACAAGATCGTAGAAGGCCAGAACATTTCCCAGGCCTACCAATTCGTCTCCACCGGCAACGCCGAATTGGGTTTTGTCGCCCTGTCGCAGATCTACAGGGACGGCAAGATCACCAGCGGTTCGGCCTGGATCGTTCCCGCCAGCCTGCACGACCCGATCAAGCAAGACGCGGTGATTCTCAACAAGGGCAAGGACAACTCGGCCGCCAAGGCGCTGGTTGACTACCTCAAGGGGCCGAAAGCGGCAGCTGTCATCAAGTCCTACGGTTACGAAATCTAAATGTCGCTATCGAGTGCCGATTTTTCCGCCATCTGGCTGACCCTGAAACTGGCGTCCCTGACGACCGTCATCCTGCTGATTGTCGGCACTCCGATTGCGTTATGGCTGTCGCGCACCCGCTCCTGGTTGCGCGGCCCGGTCGGGGCGATTGTCGCCCTGCCCCTGGTGCTGCCACCGACGGTGATTGGTTTTTATCTGTTGCTGGCCCTCGGCCCACATGGGTACATCGGCCAACTCACCCAGTCACTCGGCCTTGGCACCCTCACGTTCAGTTTTGCGGGGCTGGTCTTCGGTTCGGTGCTGTATTCGATGCCGTTTGTGGTCCAGCCGCTGCAAAACGCTTTTTCCACGATTGGCACGCGCCCGCTCGAAGTGGCCGCGACCTTGCGGGCCAATCCCTGGGACACTTTTTTCAGCGTGACACTGCCCCTGGCTCGCCCCGGGTTCATTACCGCGGCCATTCTCGGTTTCGCCCACACCGTCGGCGAGTTCGGCGTGGTGCTGATGATCGGCGGCAATATTCCCGAGAAGACCCGCGTGGTCTCGGTGCAGATCTACGATCACGTCGAAGCCATGGAATATGCCCAAGCCCATTGGCTGGCCGGGGCGATGCTGGTGTTCTCGTTCGTCGTCCTGCTGGCGTTGTATTCCAGCCGTCAAACCAAAGCGGGCTGGAGCTGATCGATGATTCAAATGCGTCTGAAACTACGTTATTCGGGCTTCGCCCTGGACGTCGACTTGCAGCTGCCGGGCCGTGGCGTTACCGCACTTTACGGCCACTCAGGCTCCGGCAAGACCACTTGCCTGCGCTGCATCGCCGGCCTGGAACGGGCCGATCAAGGTTTTATCCAGGTCAACGATGAAGTCTGGCAAGACAGCGATAACAAGGTGTTCGTAGCGCCGCACAAACGCGCGCTGGGCTACGTGTTCCAGGAAGCCAGCCTGTTTCCCCATCTGTCGGTGCTGGACAATCTGGCGTTCGGCCTCAAGCGCATCCCCAAGCCGCAGCGTCGGGTCGACATGGCCCACGCCACCGAGTTGCTGGGCATCGGCCATTTGCTGGACCGGCACCCGCAACACCTTTCAGGCGGAGAGCGTCAGCGAGTCGGCATCGCCCGCGCCTTGCTCACCAGCCCGAAACTGTTGTTGATGGATGAGCCTTTGGCCGCACTTGATGCCCAACGCAAAAGTGAAATTCTGCCCTACTTGCAACGCCTGCACGACGAACTCGACATCCCGGTGCTGTACGTCAGCCATTCCCAGGATGAAGTCGCGCGACTGGCCGACCATATCGTGTTGCTCAGCAACGGCAAGGCCCTGGCCAGCGGCCCGATCGGCCAGACCCTGGCTCGCCTCGACTTGCCGCTGGCAATGGGGGATGACGCCGGTGTGGTAATCGAGGGTCGCGTCAGCGCCTATGACGCCGACTATCAATTGCTCAGCCTGCAACTGCCCAACACCACTCTCGACATTCGTGTGCCCCATACGCCAATGGACGTGGGCCAGGCACTGCGCTGCAAGGTCCAGGCGCGGGATGTGAGCCTGAGCGTGGACAATGCCGGGCACAGCAGCATTCTCAATCGCCTGCCGGTCACCGTGGTCACTGAAATGAACGCCGATAACGCCGCGCACGTGCTGATTCGCCTGGACGCCGCCGGCACGCCGCTGCTTGCGCGGATCACGCGTTATTCCCGTGATCAGTTGAACGTCCATCCTGGCCAGCCACTCTGGGCGCAAATAAAGGCCGTCGCCGTGCTGGCGTAAATCCAAAGGCACGACTGCACCGGGGCGAGGTCAATGGCTGTAACGTTCCGTGACTCCCTGCCCAGGACGCTTGTCATGTCCGATGGACTGCCACCTGACCTGCATTATGTCGATGACGCTCAGCCGGGCATTACCCGCAGGAAACTGCGCGGGAAATTCGCCTATTTCGACCCGGCCGGCCAGCGCATCACCGACCCCGAGACCATCAAGCGCCTCAACGCCCTCGCGGTGCCACCCGCCTATACCGACGTGTGGATCTGCGCCGATCCAAGCGGGCATCTGCAGGCCACCGGGCGGGATGCCCGGGGTCGCAAGCAATACCGGTATCACCCCCGCTGGCGGGAGGTACGCGACGCCGACAAGTACTTGCGCCTGCGTGAGTTCGGGCTGGCCCTGCCGAAACTGCGCCAACGACTGCAAGCCGTATTGGCGACACCGGGATTCAGTCGCGACAAAGTCATGGCCACGGTCATTACCCTGCTGGACTCGACACTGATCCGTATCGGCAACAGCCAATATGCCCGGGACAACCGCTCCTACGGCCTGACGACCTTGCGCAGCCGCCATGTAGAAATCAACGGCAGTGCCATCCTGTTCCAGTTCCGCGGCAAAAGTGGCGTCGAACACCAGATCACCGTGAAAGACCGGCGACTGGCCCGGATCATCAAGCGATGCCAGGAAATACCCGGGCAGAATCTGTTTCAGTATCTGGATGAAAACGGCGACCGGCACACCATCAGTTCATCCGACATCAACAGCTATCTGCAAACGCTCACCGGTGCCGATTTCACCGCCAAGGACTACCGCACCTGGGCCGGCAGCGTTCTGGCCCTGTCGATACTGCGCAAGCGGCGCTGGGAGCCTGAAACGGACGCCAGGCGGCATCAGGTGGAAATGGTCAAGGACGTTGCCAGGCAACTGGGCAACACCCCGGCGGTGTGCCGCAAGTGCTATATCCACCCGGCGGTGCTGGATGGTTTCCTTCTGGGCGCGTTGGCGCAACTACCCAGGCCGAGAGCGCGCAAGGGACTCTCGGCCGAGGAAGTCGGGCTGGCGAATTTTCTGGAGAGAACGCTGGCAGCGCCTGAACCGACGAATTGACCTGCCTATTTTTTGCACGATCAGCAATGGCTTCTATAGTTGAACTGAACACGAATCCGCTACGGAGACGCCATGGAAGACATTTTCGTTGTGAAGCGTTGCAACAAAATCATCATCCATGGCCGCCGTGAGGGTGAAGTTGACCACCTGCCACCGGACGCCGCAGTCTGGTACCGCATCGCCGATACCCGCACCCAAGGCTTCATCGGAGATGGCTACGATATTGAAGAAGATGCCGTGCGTGTTTGCCGTCAGTTGAACGCTAAATCACAAGTAACAGCCCGACAAAGTTGACGGTTCTCACCATTTTTTAACGGGTCTATACTGAAATGGTTGAAGGATCAGTAACCCATTCGGCAGAAAGCTCGCTCCCCCGCGGGCTTTTTGCTGCCACACCCAGGTTTCTTGAACGGAGGTGTCTCCCATGTCCGAAAAAGAGTCCATCACCACCCTGCTCACCTTGCTGGACTCCCGTCAGGCTCGCCTGGCTGCGGCCTGCAAGGAAATCGCCGACTGGGTCGATCATCAAGGCGGACATCCCACCGCCCTCAGAATTCGTGATCGCCTGAACGACATCGAAAAGGACACGCCGCTGATCCGGCACACACTGTCGTCTCTGCAGCCTGTCGACCGGCCTCTGCCTCGGTTCAGATGATCCGACACGGATTTACGGTGCGAGGACAGGCCTGATTCGGGCAGCATGATCGGTGACACTGACGTCTCCGAACCTTTGGCTGCCTGCTGGATTTCCATCCTTTCTCACAACCCGGCCTGGAACCGGGATTTTTTGTTGCGCAAAACCAATCGAACGTCCATTCGTTTAGGGAATATGAAATAGCCGCCAGGCTTTACGGCGAGTCGATGTTCCTGCGCACGGGCTCCATGATCTCGCGCAGGGACATGCGCTTGAACGCCTCGACCAGTGCGCGCCCCTCCTCTGGTGCACAAGTAACCGCCAACCGCATGGTCGCCTCCCCCAGGTGCCAGATCAAAAACGCAGACTTCTGGACCTGTTGTTCGTCACAGTCGGGATAAACGCGAAGCATCGCCTGGGACAACAGCGCTCCGGCAACCCGACTCTCCCCCAACTCAAGCTGCAACAACTGCTTGTCGGCCTGCATGCCGGACCAGATGTCACGCATCACCGGTGTCGCCATCACAATCTCGTAGTACTGATCGAGCAACTGCGAATAGGCGGTCTGCAAACCCCGGGCGTCCTCGACGACCTCCATTGCCTCCGCAATGCATCGGCGGCTCTGCGCGTTGTAGCGCTCGGCCAGCGTGCGGATCACGGAACTCTTGTCGGGGAAATACTGATAAAGGGAACCGATCGAGATCTCGGAGCGCTCGGCGATTTCACTCATCTTGAGTGGGTCGCTGCCCTTGTCCGCGATCAACTCGGCAGCCGTCGCCAAAATCCGCTCCTGACGATCGCGGCTGCGCTGTTGCGTAGGATTGCGGCGGACCGCTTCTGCAGCAGGCTGTTCGAGGGTTCCAGAGGTTTTTTTGCGCACGAGTCAATTCCCGATCAAAAACATGACATGTACTCACCTTAGCATCGCCAAGCCCTGCGCCCAATAGCAGATGCCACACGTCGGGGAATGAGATCCGATGGGTTGACGGAAAAACGTGAGCATCTATCATCTTTTAAACGTGAGCATTACTCACATTAATCGATGGAGGTGAACGCGATGAAAACGGCTCAACCAATCACGCTGGTCCTCGGTGCCACCGGCAAAACCGGACGGCGCATCACACAACGACTCGAAGCGGCCGGCCTGCCCGTTCGCCGGGGCTCGCGCGACGCCAATCCACCCTTCGACTGGGAAGACCGATCAACCTGGGACGCCGTGATCGATGGCGTTCAATCGGTCTACATTTCCTTTCAACCGGATCTTGCCGTCCCAGGCGCCCCTGAAACCATCCAGGCGTTCACCGAACTTGCGGTGAAAAGCGGCGTACACAAACTGGTCTTGTTATCCGGGCGCGGCGAAGTTGAAGCGCAACAGGCCGAACGTGTCGTACAGGACAGCGGGATTGACTGGACGATTCTGCGGGCCAGTTGGTTCTGCCAGAACTTCAGCGAGGCACACTTTCTTGAACCCATTGTGCAAGGTGAACTCGCACTCCCCGTCGGCCAGATCGCTGAACCCTTCGTCGATGCGCAAGACATCGCCGAGTGTGCCGTCGCGGCACTGACTCAACCCGGACACACTAACCAGCTCTACGAACTGACCGGCCCGCGAGCGTTGACCTTTGCTCAAGCCGTGGCCGAGATTGCCCGCGCCACGGGTCGCAATATCGAGTTCGTGGCCGTATCGCCGGACGCCTATCGACAGGCAATGGAACGGGAACAACTTCCCCCGGCGTTGATCGATCTGGTGTTGTATCTCTTCACGACTGTACTGGACGGGCGCAACACGCCCGTGGCCGATGGCGTACAGCGGGCACTGGGACGCCCGGCCCGCGACTTCGGCGACTACGTACGGCGCACTGCCGCTACGGGCATCTGGGGCAATGGCCGTCCGACGTAAAGCAGTGGCGGGAACCCGCTTCGTCGACTAGGGTTTTTGGCGTATCGAAGTGCGGCGCCTTTATTGGCAGGAGCCTGATCAAGGAGGAACCCATGTCACTCAATCGTAGTGCTGAACAAACCTACCGCCAGTGGTCGACCCCGATCCTGTTGGAACTCAAGGAGCGAGAACATCAGATGAACCCGTCTGACCGCCAGGCGTTGGAAAACGTACTGCTGGAAAGAACGCTGATCGATATTGGCAATCCGGCCGGCAACGATCGACGCAAAGCCGAACCGGCCTCCTGAAAGGAATCCGGTAACCACGATCAAGCTAGCAACTCTGGAACAGAAACATACGAGGGTTTGTAACGCTTTCGCTTGCAAGCCCTTGGTTTAGAGTATGCCCAATCGAACGCAAACACGCTTCAAACGTCTGAATCCCACCGCCGCCGTAATCCATTTTTGATAATTATTAATTTCCAAATACCCCCCTCTATCGGCTTTAAATGTGGGCTTAACCACCACTTGGAGGGATTCCAGGATGCTGATAAAAATCGAGAAAGCGAGCAAACCGGAAGGCTGGAACGTATGGATGAACACGTGGTGCGTTGAATTTCGCAGCTACGCAGAAGCCCTGGCGTTCGTGAGCAGATTGGAAGCCCGGATCAATGCACCTCACCCCTTGCCTGGCAGCACCGCCAGACTTCTTTTGGAACTGGCTTAACCACGCGATGCCATCACCGAGAAGCTATCCGCGACGTCATATCCGTATTTTTTAATCTGTTTTTGATAATTATTGATTTCGCTCGCCCCGCTCCCTCGACTTTAAATAGGCGTCGAGGGGGGGCGTTGGCCAAGGTGAGGTTTACAGGTGACACCTTTAACGGACGCTTCGAATACAGCCAGTCTGCATTTGAGGAGACCGACCTTCCTCACCATGTGTAATGCTTTGCCCCGCATCTTCCCCCAGGAGGTGCGGGGATTTTTTCGTAAAGACGTTAAAACCACCCGCTACGATCATCTTCCAACTCTTGGCGACACACTTTTAGTTGCGCGCTGTAAATCTCTGACTGCTTTTGCACTTTCTGGGCAACCTGCATCAGCCACGGTTTACTGCGATAGGTATTGCGGCTAAAGCCCCCGCGCCCCTCGTGATAAGCCAGGTACTGATTGTAGGTGTCCCATTTGGAGATTCCGAGCTGACGTTGGGTGCCAGTGGTGTACCAACCGATAAACATGATCGCGTCGTCGAAACTGTCACGCGAACCACCGTTGCCCGTATTGTCCTTGTACTCACCCCACACCGGGTCTTGAGCCTGCGCATAACCATAGGCGGAACTGACTCGCCCCCAGGGGATCACCCAGAGCAGGTAGTCACGAGGCGGCAATGCGTCCGCCACGTAGCTGCTTTCCTGCTTCATGATCGCCATGGCCACATGCAGAGGCGTCCCATATTCACTCTGCATTTGCAGCGAATCCTCATACCAGTCGGGATACTCACGGTAAATACTGCAGAGATTGCCTTGATCTTTTGGTGGCGTCGTCGTGCAACCGGTCAAAAACATAAACAACAAAGCCAACAGCAGAACTTGTCCTTGTTTCATTCATTACCCTCAAAAGTAAGGGCATAGGTACCCTCCGTTTACTGCAAGAAGCCCGAGTCATGCAGGTGCAGGCAAAAACGTCAGAAGACATCCAGCTCGACCGCGTCACCCTTTTGAGTGAATCGTCCCTGGATTTCCGGTTGCTGTGGCAGGTCGGGATGGGGTGGTTGGTGCCCGTCGCGGCAGGCAACAATCGGCCGATTCTGTTAAAAATCCGGTTTTCTCAAACGGCTCTTTTGCCAGTAGTCCCCCACTCAATCCCCAGCCTGCGACAAAGGCCTGGCCACCTGCTCCAACGCTCGACGCTCGGCAGCCACCCCCCAAACCGCTTGCACCACCGCTGCCACACACATGAGTGCAGCGCCTGCCAGATAACCCATCAGCAGACTGCTGCGCTGCTGGGTCTGGATCAGTTGGCCAAACAGCGTCGGCCCGATGATGCCGCCCAGGCCAGTGCCAAACGCGTAAAACACAGCGATGGCCAAGGCACGGATTTCCAGTGGGAAGGTTTCTGCCACCGTCAGGTAAGCCGAACTGGCCGCTGCCGAAGCGAAAAAGAAGATCACCATCCACGCCGCGGCTTGCTGGGTGACATCCAGCCAGCCCTGCTGGAAGGCGTAGCCATTGAGCGCCAGCAACACCCCGGACGTCGCGTAAGTGAAGCTGATCATCACGCGTCGGCCGACCACGTCAAACAGGCGCCCCAACAGCAACGGCCCGCAGAAATTGCCCAGTGCCAAGGGCAATACGTACCAGCCGACCTGCTCGGCGGGCACCTGGTAAAAATCGGTGAGCACCAGCGCATAGGTGAAGAAGATCGCGTTGTAAAAGAAGGCCTGCGCGGTCAGCAGGGTCATCCCCACCAGCGCGCGGCGGCTGAATCTGATGAACAGGGTATGGAAGACCTCCGCCAGCGGCGTGTGGTCCCGCGCGTGCAGGCGCAGTGGTTTGCTGGTCACCGCCGGCAGTTCATGGCCTTGTTCGCGCAGACGCGCTTCGATGCCTTCTACGATGCCTCGCGCCACATCGTGTTGACCATGGACCAGCAGCCAGCGCGGGCTTTCCGGCAACCACAGGCGCATCACCAGAATCAACACACCCAACGCGGCACCGATGCCAAAGCACAGGCGCCAGCCCAGCTCGCCGCCGACCACGTGCGGGTCCAGCAGAACGATGGCCCCGCCGGCACCAAGCGCTGCGCCCAACCAGAATGTGCCGTTGATGCTCAGGTCGACCCAGCCGCGATAGCGTACCGGGGTGAATTCCTGGATGGTCGAATTGATCGCCGTGTATTCGCCGCCGATGCCCATGCCCGTGAGGAAGCGAAACAGCAGGAAGCTTTCCAGGTTGAAGGAGAACGCCGTGGCCGCCGTGGCACCTACATAGAGCCATAAAGTTACGAAGAACAGCTTGCGCCGCCCCAGGCGATCGGTCAGCCAGCCGAACAGCAAGGCACCGAGCACTGCGCCGGCGATGTAGATGCCGCCGGCCAAGCCAATATCGAAGTTGCTCATGCGCAGGTCGGGGCTGTTTTTCAGCGCGCCGGACACCGAGCCGGCCAGGGTCACTTCCAGACCGTCGAGCAACCAGGTGATGCCCAGCGCGAACACTAGCATGGAGTGAAAGCGGCCCCACGGCAAGCGGTCCAGGCGTGCTGGAAGATCGGTTTCGAATATCGCGCCGGGCTCGCGGCTATGCAGCTGTTGGTGGGTCATCGCCACATCATTGTCGTGTGCAGTGCCTTGTGAGTTAGGAGTTGGGCTCTGGATCGGGAGTTCAAAATTCCGCCCACACAGAATTTGCTTGTGTCGCATCGACCGGTTGAATCCACCGTCGTTTGCAGCCCTTCTCAACCGACAACAATCGGCCAAAAAACCTCATGGCCATGCTTAAACTCAAACATGTCCATCACTTACAGGTCGCGACCCGGTCCACTTATCCAGCATGCGGATATTGAACCTTCATTGGAAAAAATGATCGCAGGTGACTAGGATCTGCCTCTGCTGGTCAAGGAAGAACAGGCTCGTTAAGTCAAGCCATGGAAAAGGAAAGCACTGATGATTGTCGGGATCGATCTGGGTACCACCAACAGCCTGGTGGCTGTCTGGCATAACGATGCCAGTGTTCTGGTACCTAACGCACTGGGTCAATGGCTGACCCCTTCGGTCGTGGGGCTGGACGATGAAGGCCGGATTCTGGTCGGCCAGGCTGCCCGCGAGCGCCTGCACACCCACCCTGGCATGACCACCGCGCTGTTCAAGCGTCATATGGGCAGCGCGCGCACCGTGCAACTGGGTACGAAGACGTTGCGCCCTGAAGAACTTTCGGCGCTGGTGCTCGGGAGCCTCAAGGAAGACGTCGAACGTGCCTACGGCGAACCGGTGACCGAGGCGGTCATCAGCGTCCCCGCGTACTTCAGTGACGCGCAGCGCAAGGCCACCCGTATCGCCGGCGAACTGGCCGGACTGAAAGTCGACAAGCTCATCAACGAACCGACCGCTGCCGCACTGGCCTACGGCTTGCCGCAGCATGGCAAGGAAACCTCGTTCCTGGTCTTCGACCTGGGCGGCGGCACCTTCGACGTGTCCATCCTTGAGCTGTTCGACGGCGTCATGGAGGTGCGGGCCAGCGCTGGCGACAACTATCTGGGCGGTGAGGATTTCGACCAGGTGCTGGCCGAGCGCTTTATCCAGACCCAGTGCGACCAGCCAGGATTTCCGCCAGTGCAAACGATCGCCCAAGCGCTGCGCCGCGAAGCCGAGCGGGTACGCCAGGCGCTGGGGCAGGAACTGGCAAGCGAGTTTGTCTTGCGTGTGGACGGCCAGCAGTGGAAGCATCTTTTTACCCAGGACGAGATGGCCACATTGTTCGCGCCCTTGCTCGAGCGCCTGCGCAATCCGATTGAACGCGCCCTGCGCGATGCCAGAATCCGTATCAACGAGCTCGACGAAGTGCTGCTGGTAGGCGGCACCACCCGCATGCCATTGGTGCGCAAACTGGCTGCGGGGCTGTTTGGCCGCTTCCCGTCCATCCACATCAACCCCGACGAAGCCGTGGCTCATGGCGCCGCGATCCAGGCGGCGCTGAAGTCCCGCAGCGCCGCCCTGGAAGAAGTGGTGTTGACCGACGTCTGCTCCTACACCCTGGGCATAGCAGTCTCGCAACGGGTGGGTCAACACCATGAGCCAGGGCACTATCTGCCGATCATTGAGCGCAACAGTACGGTCCCGGTCAGCCGGGTAGAAACCGTGTGCACCGTTCATGACTTGCAGGAAAGCGTACTGGTGAAGATCTACCAGGGTGAGAGTCGCCTGGTGCGCGACAACATCGCCTTGGGTGAGCTGGAGATTCCGGTCCCGGTGAATACCGGTTGCGTCGTCGAACTGGACGTGCGCTTCACCTACGACAACAACGGCATTCTGGAGTGTCAGGTGAGCATTCCCATGACCGGTGAACAGCGCACCCTGGTGATCGAAAACAATCCGGGCGTGCTCAGTAGCGAAGAAATCGCCGAGCGCCTGAAAGCGCTGGCCGAGTTCAAGGTGCATCCCCGCGATCAGCAGATCAATACCCTACTGGTAGCCCGCCTGGAGCGTTTGTATCAAGAAAGCCTGGGCGAGCTTCGTGAGCAGATTGACCAATGGGCAAGCCTGTTTCAGCAGGCACTGGCAAGCCAGGACGAGCGTGTCATCCGCCAGGCTCGCAACAATCTGAGCGAGCGCATCGGCCTGCTCGAAACCGGTGGTGGATTCTAAGCCATGGAACCTGTTTTCGATTGCTGGGAAGTCCTCGACCTGCCCGCCCGCTCCGACGAGCGCAGCATCAAGCGCCAATACGCCAGGCTGCTCAAGGTCAGACGTCCGGATGAGGATCCCGTCGCCTTCCAGCAACTGCGTGAAGCCTATGAGCAAGCCCTGCAAATCCTGCGTGAGGGCCCCGACGAAGTTCATAAGGTTGCCGCTGACGTTACCGCTGCGTCCATAACACAGCACCGGCCGCACCCGAACCTGACACCCACGCGGTCCCTGCACGAACAGGCCGTTGAACTGTTATCCGGATTTGAAGATCAGGCGGTTGATCGCTACTGGACCGAGGCATCGGCCAGGGGCTGCAACGCCGAATTCGAACGGCTGCTGTTCCAGCGTTGCGTGGACGACCCTGAAGCACATTGGCCCCTGCTGAGCTGGGGCCTTGAACAACGTCAATGGTTGACGCCCTGGCAACAGATCCCCGCCAGTGAGTTTCACCAGCAGCAGTTGATCCGCGCCCTCACCGCAGCGCTGTACCGCAAGCTTGATCATCTGCTGGCAAGTGGCGAGCAAGAGTACTTCCTGGACTTCCTGGAACACCACAGCCGCCAACCCTGGCTCGGTGATTTCGCACGTCGTCAGGCGCTTCAGGTACAGGTTCTGAACCTGTTCCTGAATACCGAGGACTGGTCGGCGCAACTGTTCCAACGAGTGTGTCAATTGTTCGCCTGGGATGTCGAAGCGGCGGTTGTGCCCATTGCCGAGGACCAGTGGCAAGCTTTGCACAGGCGCTGCGAGCAACAAGCCTGGCTCGGCGAACTGCGCTCCCTGATGCAGCAACGCCAGCAACACCCCAGTGCGTGTGCCAACGCCGCCGCGCTGTTTCTGCTGTCGACGCAACCCGCGCAGCAGGCGGAACTGGCCCTGGGTTTCGTCGAGGCGGACTGGCAAGCCTGCGAACAGCTGGCTGAGACCTTTGCCACGCGTTTCCCCGACTTGCTGGGCATGTTCCCCAACCACGATCCGTGGTTCTGGAAGGCACTCATCGGTCACAAGGACCCGCCCTATGGCGTTAAACGCGCGGCCTGCGTTTTGACCATCGCCCTTGCACTGAACAACCTGGGCAGTTCCGGACTCATTGTGCTGCTCATGCTGCCACTCTACGCACTGGGTGGCTGGGTGGCGGCGCAGGTCGGCAAATGGCTGCTCAGCCATTGGACCACCTTGACGGAGAACCTGTACGACCTCGACCTGCGCGCCAGCGAATGGTGTGTACGACACAAACTGACGGCCGATCGTCGTTACCTGGTGATACGTAATGGCGGTCCGTTGCTGGCATTGGCCTTGGTTATCTGGAACTGGCTCGGGGTACTGGGGCTGGCGACTTATGTGATCACCGGAGTGATCGGCTTGCTGCAGCCCGCCAGTGCAGTCCCCACGGATCGCCAGTACCGCTGGCGAAAGCCATTGCAGGCGATCTACCGGATTGCCGGGCTCAGCCGGCTGCAATGGCTGTTCTGCCTGTTAATGGTGCTGGTCATTGGCTATGTGCAACTGCATATGCCCGGCACCCTGCTGACTCAAGGTCGATTGCGCTGAAAATCGCATCACAGGGAATCGACATGGATCACCCGTTTAAGGTGTTTGAAGATTTTATGAACTTGCGCCACACAGAAAAAAACCCGCCTGCCAGCGTTGAAAAGATCACCCATGCAGCGCAACAGCTATCCATCGACCCTGGGTCATGGATAACCGGTTTCGACCTAGAGCATTTTCTCCAGGCCGATCTTGTCGCTGAGCCAGGCTTTGAAGCTACGCCATGTGCCGCCGGGCTCCTTGCGCAAGGTCCGCTGGCGACCGTCGTCCTCGGTGAGCCAGACGACTTCGCCGTTTTCCAGTCGGGCCTGGTAACTCATGGCCGGCGCCATGCCCTCAAGCGCCAGCTGGCGCACTTGGCCGGCTAGCTCGGGACTATCGACCAGCACCCCGACTTCAGTGTTCCAGAACACTGAACGCGGGTCGAAATTAAACGAGCCGATGAACACTTTCTGCTGGTCCAGGATCATGGCTTTGGTGTGCAGGCTGGAGTCCGAACCACCACTGAAACCAAACGAAGAGCTGCGGCCGGGATCGTCCGGCTGGCGCCGCAGCTCATAGAGTTTCACGCCATGTTCGAGCAGAGTCTTGCGATACGGTGCATAGCCGCCATGCACCGCCGGCACATCGGTGGCTTCCAGTGAATTGGTCAGCAGGCGCACATCAACGCCGGCATCGGCACGCCCCAGGAGATAGTCCATGCCCGGCTTTTGCGGGACGAAATACGCCGAGATCATGATCAGCTCGTTATTGACGCCATCGAGTTCAGGTCGCAGCTGCGTGGCCATCAACAGCGCGCGGTCCGGTTCGCCGTCGGCCAGAACCTTGCTCGGAGCGTCCCATATCGCCTTGTTATGAGCCCAGATCAGCTGCTTGCGCCAGGTCTCGAGTTGCGGTTGAGCCTGGTAGGTCATGAGATGGTTGTACAGCACCTTGCTCTCGATACGTGAGGTCTGGAGCGACTGCTCCAGGCGTTGGCGGCTCTCGAGCAAGTCTTGTGCTGTTGGCTTGTTACGCAGGAAGTCGCTGATCGGCTGGCTCAAGGCGCTGTTCCAGTACTGATCGAAGCTGTGCCCCAACTGTTCGGCGACCGGGCCGATGCACAGCAGGTCCATGTCGGTGAAGTTGAGATCGGGCTTGGCGTCGAAATACTCATCCCCCAGGTTGCGTCCGCCGACGATGGCTGCGCTGTTGTCGGCCAGCCACAGTTTGTTGTGCATGCGTCGGTGTTGTTGGGAAAGATCAAGCAGACGGCCCATGGTTCGGGTGACCACGGTGCTGCGTCCCAGATGCAACGGGTTGAAGACACGGATATGGATGTTCGGGTGCACCGCCAGGGTAGCGATGACTTCTGCCTGGCCGTCGCTGGCCGTGTCATCGAGCAAAATGCGTATCCGTACGCCGCGATCGGCAGCCAGCAGCATTTCACGCACCAGTGCCCGGGTGCTAAGGCCGTTATGCACGATGTAGTACTGCAGATCGACGGATTTCTGCGCATTGCGGATCAACTCGGCGCGCGCCCGGAATGCTTCACTGCTATTGGGCAGCAAACGAAACCCCGAGCGCCCCTCATGCGCGGCGGCCTGAGCCTGGATCGAGCGCCCGAAAGCCGAATCGCCGGCGGGTATCGCCTCGCTGAATTCGTGGGGCAAGCGCGTGGTGGCGCAGCCGACGAGCAGCAGCGCGAACAGCATGGCGCAGAGGAACCGGGACATGGGCTGGTCCTCAACCTGGACGGGTGTAGATTTGAACTCGGCATCCAGCCAGTGCTCGCTGCCAAGAACACGCAGCCCTCGATAATCCGCACGACTTGTTCCAGTAAAGCCCCTTTTGATGCAACGTGTCGAAATTTTCCGGCAACTGCACCCGGAGCATGAAACCACCCCGGTGCCTCGTCGCGCTACTGATCCGGCGGCAGATTCGCTACTATGTTTACCCGCCTTCCCTGTCTGCGGATTACTTCATTCTGGAGCCCGAATGCCTAGTCAAAAGGACATCGCCGCCGAAAGCGGCGCACCGATGATCCCTGAACAGCGCCGTGAGTTGATGCTGCGACAGTTGCGCAAGCATCAGGTGCTGAGCGTTCATCAATTGATGGAAATGTTCGACTGCTCGCACATGACCATACGCCGCGACATCGCGTTGCTGGAGCAGGAAGGTCGTGCTTACTCGGTAACGGGTGGGGTGCGGATCGCCAGCCAGCTGCACAGTGAGCCCAGCCATCAGATCAAGGCGGTGGTCGAGTTGCCGCAGAAGCAGGCCATGGCCAGGCTCGCCGCCCGGCTGCTGCATGCCGACATGACGATTTACCTGGACGCGGGAACCAGCACGCTGGAAATCGTCCCCTATATCAAGGCGCTGTCCGGCATGACCGTGGTGACCAATGACTTCGGGATTGTCCAGGCACTGATCGAAGCCCCCCATGTCACGGTGATTCATACCGGCGGGCAGCTGGATCACTCCAACCAATCGTGCGTGGGCGGTCTGGCGGTTGCCACCTTGCGTCAGGTCGTCACCGACATCGCGTTCATCTCGACCAGTTCATGGGACTTGCGTCGCGGCCTCACCACGCCTTCGGCGTTGAAGGTGGAGGTCAAGCAAGCCGCGATGCAATCGGCTGCGCAAGTGGTGCTGGTGGCCAGCAGTTCGAAATACGGCACCTTCAGCATGTACAGGATTGCCGGACTCGAGCAGTTCGACATCATCCTCAGCGACGACGCATTGACCGCTGCCGCGGCCGACGGCATCCGCAAGCAGGGTGTCGAACTGTTGCTGCCGGCTGACAACTCACCGGCGTGAAAGGACGGGCTCCGGCATCCAACGGAGCCCGTCGCCGCCCTCCTCTATAGCGCCCGCGCTTTCCAGTCGCGCAACCACTGCAAGCCGGCGGACGTATTGCCTCGCGGCCGATATTCGCACCCCACCCAGCCGTCATAACCCAACTGGTCGATCAGCTCGAACAGCCAGGGATAATTGACTTCCCCCAAGTCCGGTTCATGCCGATCCGGCACGCCGGCGATCTGGATATGGCCGATACCATCGAAGTCGCGACGCAGTTTAGTCGCCAGGTCGCCCTCGACGATTTGGCAGTGGTAGCAGTCGAACTGAACCTTCAGGTTGCTGGCGCCCACTTCCTTGCAGATGGCCTGGGCCTGATCCTGGCGGTTGAGGAAAAAGCCTGGCATGTCTCGCGTATTGATCGGTTCGAGCAATACGGTGACGCCTGCCTTGGCCGCCCGGGCGGTGGCGTAGGCGAGGTTCTCCAGGTACACGCCGTGATGCCTTGGGCGATCGCTTTCTGACGGCAACAGCCCGGCCATGACATGGATGCGTGAGTTGCCCAATACACTGGCGTAATCCAGGGCGCGATCAAAACCGCTACGAAATTCACTCTCCCTGCCCGGCAATGACACCGTGCCCCGCTCCCCCGCGGCCCAATCACCGGGCGGCGCGTTGAACAGTGCCTGCACCAGGCCGTTGTCGCTCAAGCGTTGCTTGAGTTCTTCTGCGCTGTAGTCGTAGGGAAACAGGTACTCCACCGCCTCGAAGCCGTCAGAGGCAGCGGCGGCGAAGCGATCCAGAAACTCATGTTCCGGATAGAGCATGCTGAGGTTGGCAGCAAAACGAGGCATGGTAGCTCCTGAGATAAAGGGTTAGACAAAGGGCCAGATCAGCAGGGTAATACAGAAACCCAAGGTACCAAGCAAAGTGGTCATCACTGTCCAGGTGCGCAGACCGTCGGCCACGTTCAGGCCTGACAGCTTGGTGAAGATCCAGTAACCGGCGTCATTGATATGGGACATGGCCAACCCGCCACCGCCCATGGCCAGGCACAGCAGGGCCATGTGGTTCGGGGTGAGATCGAGGGTCGCAATCAGCGGGCTGATGATGCCGGCAGTGGTCACCAGCGCCACCGTGGTCGAGCCCTGCACCGCGCGCAACAGCATGGTCAGCAGAAAACCCAGGGCCAGCACCGGCAGACCGGTGGTGCGCAGCATGTCGGAGACCACGGCGCCGATCCCGGTATCCACCAGCACCTTGCCGAACACGCCACCGGCGCCGGCAATCAGGATCACCATGGCCACACCGGGCAACGCCGAGCCGATCACGTCCGATACCTGAGTGCGGCTCCAGCCCCGGCGCGAACCGAGCAGCCAGGCACACAGCAAGGTGTCGATCAGCAGCGCCACCAGTGGCGCACCGAGCACGGTCATGATGCCACGCAGAATCGATTCGGCAGGCAGCAACGAGGTAGACAGCGTCCCCAGCAGGATCAGAATGATCGGCAGCAGGATCAGGCTGACGATCAGGCCAAAACCTGGTGCCGGTGCCGGCGGCAATTTGGAAACGATGCTGCTGGTCGACTCTTCCAGGCCCATGTGTGACACGGCTTCAGCCGCTCGCTCAGCGCTGATGTCGTTGCCATTGGACCAGGCCGCGAGATCCTCGTTGGTGACATGCGGGCCATAGACCTCGGCACGAATATCGTCAGTCATCGGGTACGCCCGACGGGTCATGCGCCCGGCCACGCGGTAGCCGACAAAGCAAAGGAACGCGGTGATCGGCAAGCCGAACATCAGCACGCGACCCAGGTCCGCACCCAATTGACTGGCAGCGGCCACTGCACCCGGGTGCGGCGGCAGGAAGGCGTGTACGGTCAACAACGCAGCGCACATCGGCAACGCAAACACCAACAGCGGCTTGCGTGCGCGCCGGGCAATGCCATAGGCCAGCGGCATGAGGATGATCACGCCGACTTCGAAGAATACCGGTACCCCGACCATGAAGCCGGCAATCGTCAACGCCAGGGGCGTACGACGGTTGCCGAAGCGGGCAATCAGCGTCTTGGCCAGCGCCTCGGCACCGCCGGAAAGCTCGATGATCCGCCCGATCATCGCGCCCAGGGCAATGATGATTGCGATATGACCCAGGGTCTTGCCCATGCCGCCTTCAATGGTGGCAACCAGATCGGCCGGTTTCACCCCGGCCACCAGCGCCACCAGAATGCTCACCAGCATCAAGGCCACGAAGGGCTGGAACTTGTACTTGAGCACCAGGAACAACAACAGCGCAATGCCTGCCCCGGCGGTAATCATCAGGATTAACGGGCTCATTTCACAAACCCTCCACACCGGGTAAATGAAAGGGTTCTGCCACTGGATCTGAAGCTGCCGCAGTGAAGGTGAGTCATGCTTGGATTTCCTGTTGTTATTGTTTTTTAAGGCAAGCCGGGGGCGTCGAGAGTCCCTGTGCGTCTCCCGGGCAGAGCCTGTGTTATCGATCTGTCGTGTTAAGACAATGCGTTACCAGTGCGCACCAAAGGTTGTTCGCAGTTCGTCCAGCGCCACCTGATCCAGCGGTTCAGGCTTGGGATTGCTCATCAGCCAGAGCCGTGCGGTTTCCTCGAGTTCTTCCAGGGCGTAGCTGGCCCTGGAAACCGAACTCTCCCAGACCACCGGCCCCAGCCGTTCGAGCATCACGCCGCGAACGCTGTTGGCCAGCAGCGCGACCTGTTCGGCAACCTTCGGCGAACCGGGTCGCTGGTAGGCAATCAACGGGATATGCCCGACTTTCATGACCTGATACGGCGTCAGCGGAGGCAGAATGTCGTTCGCCTGCCAGACACCGGCCAGCGTCAACGCCACCAGATGGGTGGAGTGGGTATGCACCACGCCGCCGACATTCGGGTTGCGGTCGTAGACCTGGCGATGCAACGCCAGAGTCTTTGAAGGTTTGTCACCGGACACCCATTCACCCGCCAGATTGACCTTGGCGATGGTGGCCGGATCAAGGCGCCCGAGGCAGACATCCGTCGGCGTGATCAACCAGCCGTCATCCAGGCGTGCGCTGATATTGCCGGCGCTGCCGACGGTGTATCCGCGCTGGTAAAGGCTGCGGCCAACCTCACAGATTTCTTCGCGCAGGGCGTTCTCGTTGCTCATTGCACACCTCCGGCCTGGGCGAGTTGGTTCAAGGCTTTACTGAAGAAATCCCGGCCACCGAAGTTGCCCGATTTGAGTGCCAGCGCCAGTGGTTCGTCGGTACTGCTGACCGTCGCTGGAACACCCGGATCGATCTGCGCGCCGATTTGCAGCAGTTGCACGCCCAACGCCTGGACCACAGCGCCCGAAGTTTCTCCGCCGGCAATCACGAAGCGGCGCACGCCGCTCTGGCGCAGACCCTGGGCAATTTCGCCAAAGGCGTTTTCCACCAGACTGCCAGCCTGCTCGACGCCCAATTGCTGTTGCACCGACTTGACCTCCTCCGGTGAGCAGGTGGCGTAGATCAATACGGTTTGCTCGTTATCACGGGCGAAGGCCAAGGCTTGCGCCACCACCGCTTCCCCCGCCGCCAAGGCCAACGGATCAATCCGCAAAGCCGGACGACCGGCTTCGAGCCAGGCCGCCACTTGCCCATTGGTGGCGATCGAAGCACTGCCGGCCAACACCACTTCCCCGCCGGACACCGCCGGAAGTTTCGAGGCGTCGAGATCGCGCAACTTGCCGGCGCGACGGAAGTTTTCCGGCAGGCCCAGGGCCAGCCCCGAGCCACCGGTCAACAACGGCAGATCGGCGCAGGCGCGACCCAGGGTGTACAGATCGCTGTCCGACAAGGCATCGGCAATGGCCATGCCGACACCTTGAGCCCTCAGCTCGGCGATTCGCGCCCGCACCTGCTCAGCGCCACGGGCAATCGTGTCGTAGCGCAACAGGCCGACATTCAGACGGGTCTGCGATTGCAGGACGCGCACCAGATTGGCATCGGTCATTGGCGTCAGCGGATGGTTCTGCATGCCCGACTCGCTGAGCAGTTGATCCTGCACAAACAGATGGCCGCGAAAGATCGTCCGGCCATTCTCCGGGAACGCCGGGCACGCCAGGGTAAAGTCGCTACCCAGCGCCGCCAGCAGTGCTTCACTGACCTGGCCGATATTGCCGGCCGCAGTGGAGTCGAACGTCGAGCAATACTTGAAAAAAATCTGTTCGCAGCCTTGTTCACGCAGCCAGGCCAGCGCGGCGAGGGACTGCTCGACTGCTTCGGCGACCGGCGTGGTACGCGACTTCAGGGCAATGACGATCGCATCGGCATCAAGCCCGGCCGCCACTTCCGCGCTCGGAATGCCAATGCTTTGCACGGTGCGCATACCGCCGCGCACCAGCATGTTGGCAAGGTCCGTGGCCCCGGTGAAATCGTCAGCGATGCAGCCCAGCAGCGGGCGTGCGGTGGAGTTAGTCATGGGGTGTTCCTCAAACAGGCTCAGGCTTGGCGGTTGGCAATTCGATGCCCGGGAAAATCTTGATGACCGCCGAGTCGTCCTCGCGGCCGAAGCCGGCACTGGATGCCTGCATGAACATCTGGTGAGCGGTGGCCGACAGCGGCAACGGGAATTTGCTGGCCCGGGCGGTATCCAGCACCAGGCCCAGGTCCTTGACGAAAATATCCACGGCGGACAACGGCGTGTAGTCAGCCTTGAGAATGTGCGGCACGCGGTTTTCGAACATCCAGGAATTACCGGCGCTGTGGGTGATCACCTCATACAGCGCATCGGCATCGACCCCTTCACGCAGGCCCAGCGCCATGGCTTCGGCAGAAGCGGCAATATGTACCCCGGCGAGAAGCTGGTTGATGATCTTGACCTTCGAACCCAGGCCATGAACGTCACCCAGGCGATAAACCTTGCCGGCCATGCCAGCCAGGATCGACTCAGCCTTGGCGTAGGCGTCGGCCGGGCCCGAGGTCATCATGGTCATCTCGCCAGCCGCAGCCTTGGCCGCGCCACCGGAAATCGGTGCATCCAGATACAGCAGGCCCAGCGCGGCCAGACGCTGGCCAAGATCCACGGCGTAGGTCGGAGCGACTGTGGCGCAGCCGATCACCAGGCTGCCCGGGCGCAGAGAGGCCACGGCCCCACCCTCACCAAACAATACGGTCTCGGTCTGCTCGGCGTTGACCACCACAGTGATGATCACGTCACACTCAGCGGCCATATGCGACGGTGACAGGCAAGCCACACCACCCTCCCCGGCGAACTGCTCTGTTACGGCAGTACGCACATCACAGGCATGCACATTAAAACCGCTGCGCAACAACGAGCGGGCAATGCCCAGCCCCATCGCGCCCAGACCGACTACACCGACATTCTTGTTATTCATGGGGTACTCCAGTGGAAAGCAGCGACTGCCGCCTGCGAGGCACAGACGTTGGCCGCTTTGTGAATAGGGCCAGACAGAATCAGCACCGTGCAGACCAACCAGCCGAAGGGCGCTGTGATTCAGGACGGAACATCAAGGCCATCCTTTTTTTGTCGTGTTATCAGGCTGTCATACCGGATGCTGCAGATCATCTACCAGTGATCGGATTATGTGAAGTATTTTTTACCAATAACATTTTTTAACATTGCCTCGCCGCACAGGAACGAGATGGGTCTCCCTACGGATTACAAGCAGCCAAAAGCAGTCGGGCCGCAAAGAGTGGCTCGTCTTGCGTGATGTGAGAGTTGCGTAATTGCATGGACTTGACCACCCAATTGCATTCGACTTGACCAGTGGTTGAGTGACCCGACGTACTTTACGTTTCAACGATTTTCTCTTCTAAAAACAAAAACCGACCATAAGGCCGGCTCTCATTTTCACTTGAATAAACCTTCAGTTTCTTCTCGAGGTGTAAGGACGGAAGTTGATCCAGTCAAACCAACCTGACTAGGTTGCACCTGCTTCTGGCAGTGACGAAATCAAAGCGCAACCGCAAGCACAGCGATGCCCGTGAAACGCAACCGGGACACCATTGTCGCGAAAAACGGGATGCCCCTCCGCAATCACCGTTCGGCCATGGCCAGAAACCGGGCAATCCACCAGGTCACCCTGGCGAGCCGCACCTAGACCTCTGAAAATCATGTCGACGGAACCCGATAGAACAGTGCCGCCGCCCGTTGTTTTGTCGCCGATTCGAATGATGCCTTTCATGTCTTACCCCAACAGCCGCCATTCGATGTTTTCCTCATTGACCGTGATTCTGTCGGGGAGCAAGAAACGAGGCTCGTGACTCTGAACCTTCAGGGTGGGCATGATCTCGTTCTCCTCGAAGCGGCGAATGACGCCATCGTTGAACCTCGAGTAAGCATCGCGGCTCAGACGGGCAGCCTGCCAGTAGCCTGTCTGCGGACAAGCCTGGCCGCTGGAGCAGGTCGGCTCGGGGTAGCTGGCCTTGATGAACGCAGAAGAGTCGGGCATGGCTCTGCCGGTCGCTGGTTCAAGGAGCTTGGCCTTGGCCAACTGATGGATCAGCGCTTCGCTGGGCTTTTTCGGTGGGACATTGGCCAGCCGCGCTTCCAGCCATTGCAGTTTGCCATCCCAAGCCGGTAGCTTGGCCGGTGGCAAGGGGAGGATGTCGTTGATCTCGGGGACCTTCGGGTCAGCGTAGGAGTAGTTTGCGAGTATCCGCCAGATGGTTTTATAGCGCTCAGCGCGTTCAATATCTTCCTGCTGACCGAGGTAGTACAGTTCATCGGTTGCAGGAGGACCACGAAATGCCTCTTCAAGACGGCCAGCGGAGTTTTCATTGCCTGCCATCACTCCCATCTGGAAAACTTCAAGCGCCTCCTGGTACTGGCCCTCGTCTTGAAGATATACACCCAGTGCGATAGCAGCCTTGCCATTGCTCTGTTCAGCAGCACAACGATACATCTGGAGTGCAATATTCGGGGCAATGTCGATAGGTTCGAGCTTTTCGCCTACATAGTATTGGGCTTGTGCACTGCCCTGATCAGCCGCCTTGCGAAAGTAACGCAACGACATGGCCGTGTCCTGCTTCAGCCCGGCCGAGCCGTTCTTCAGGAAGAGGCCGATAAAGTAGTACCCCGTCGCTACCTTCGCGTCGATCAACTGCTGACTCAGGCGCAGGTGTTCCTCCCCACGGAGCGTGAAGTGACCGCGCATGGTGCCGTTTTGCAGGTTGATATTGGCCTTGTAATGACCGTTCTCGGCCGCAATACGGTACAGCCGATCGATCTCTAGATCGACGGCCTTGTCCTGCTTGAGCAGATTGTTCTTCTGTAACCAGCGGGCGTACTGGAACAGCTCATCGGTCTCGGCGGACGGTGCAGGGATCTGTTCGTGTACGCAGGTAAAGGCCAGTTTGGCTTTGATCTCGGTCAGTGGATTCACGGGAGTGTCCTGGGTCGGGAGTATAAGGGCGCTGCCGCTATCACAGGCGACCAACAGCAGGCTTGTCAGCAACAAGACTCGACGCATCAGTCGAGGTCCGTCAGAGAGGCTTCACCGTAATGAAATTCGACGAGGGGGGCATAAGGCACCTTTCTCGATTTTTGACGTTTTTTGTTTTTGTCAATGATGTCCTCCCAAGCCTTGAACGCCTCCTCCGGATCATCCTGCGCCCCCTTCTCCCTCGTATGCAGATTCCACAACCGTCGGCGCATGGCTTGAGTCACACTCGCCCACTCATGGGCAATGTTCAGCTCACTGTCCACCTGCATACTGCGAGTGTTTATGTTGGCTGAGCCGTGGGTGGTGAACACGTCATTGACGATCATCAACTTGGAATGGATGTATACCGGCATCCATGGTTTTCCGGCTGGCGAATCGGGCGCAACCAGCGAGCACACGTGAATTTTCAGACCAGGGCGTGGGGTCGGGACGAGCGTACTTTTCTCGATCGCCTCAATCTGCTCTTTGAGCCAGATCTGTCGAAATTTATTGTTTCTGGCGGCGTCTCGTTGGGCTTCCCGGGCTTTTTCGCTCATCTCGCCGCCAC
>NZ_MRCS01000037.1 GCF_002303925.1 Pseudomonas sp. ACN8 | reverse complement strand
TTGACGGAGCAAAGGCAAAGTCACGGGCAACCGAAGGCCAACGGACGCCAGCGGCGCCCATGATCATGTCCCTTGAACCGCGCATGCTGTTCGACGGCGCCGTCGCCGCCACGGTGGCCGATACCGCCGTAAAAAGCGCCGGTGACACCGCCACCGCCGCCGCCACCGGAAGCGCCATTGGAGGTTACGGTGACGTTTCTCAGGGTCAGAATCCCTGCGTTGAAAATGCCCCCGGCCATCGCGCCCGAGGCACCGTAGCCACCATTACCACCCGTGCCCGACACCAGGCCCCGGGTGATCACCAGACCATCGAGCGTCACGATTTTCCCCGCCGCTATTTCAATCACTCGGGTCCTGTACTGACCATCGAGAGTCACGTCAGCCGCGTTGTCGTTGTTCAAGTCGCCATCAACGGTGATGTTCTTGTTGATCAGCAGTTCGGACGTCAGCTGCACCGTCATGCTGCTGTTAAAGGTGACGATGTCGCCGTTCTGCGCCGAGGCGATGGCGGCACGCAGTGAGCCGACGCCCGTGTTGGCGTTGTTGGTGGCGGTCCATGTAGCCAGGCCCCATTGGTAATCACTCATGGCTTGCGTCGACAGCACGTTGGCGCTTTCGATGTTGCCGGTGACGATTTCCAGATCCCAGTCGCCGCCCACACCGGTGCGGTTGTTCGAAGCCGCTACATCGCGTCCGGTCATTTGCGCCAGCGAATCGACAAAGCTCAAGCCACGCTCGCCATCGGCGGTGTAGCAGCCGTAGATCAGGATGTCCCCGCCAGCGTTGATGTCCTTGCCGATTTGCGCCAGCACCGCGCTGCGGGCGGCGACGTTGTCGGCCGACAGATAGCTGTCGCCCAGCCACAGGTCGCCGGTGTTGCCGTGGGCAATGATCTGCACCGAGCTGATGCCCTGATGCTGGTCGAGGTAGTCGGCGATCTGTTGCAAGCCATCCTTGCCGGCGACCAGTTTCACGATCTGGGTGCCGGACGCCACCCCTTGCATCAGGCTGTCGGCATCCTTGACCCGAGAATCGACGAACACCACGCTTTGGCCAGGCACCGCGACGGGGCTGGCGGCAGGTGCGGCATCGGCCTGGCCGTGGGTGTCCTTGCTGGCCGTCGGGTGATCGGCGGTCGGTGCCTTGGCGGCATCGGTTGTGGAATGACTATCGGCCTGGGCCGCGGTATCGGCCACCGTGGCGGCGGCGGCGCCGGTGGTTACGGCGGCGGTTATGACGCGACCCACATGGGCGGTCGCGGCGGTACCACCACTGGCGGTGCTGGTGGGGTGGGCGTTTCCTATTACAGCAACGGCGGTAATGGTTCGACGGCCACCAATGGCACGATTTCCATTGGCGGCGGTGGTGGCGGGGCCGGTTGGGACAAGGTGGGTGGCGCTGGCGGCAACGCGGTGGGCGGGATCTACAACGCCAGTAGCGGCACGATCACCATCATTGGCACGTCGACCATTAGCAACAATATTGGCGCCGGTGGCGGCGGTGGCGGTGGCGGTGGCCAGGGCAGCAATGCCAGCAATGGCGGTGTGGGCGGCCGGGGCGTCGGTGCGATCTGGAACAAAGGCACATTGTTGATCACGGCAGCCAACTTCGCGGCCCTGGCCGGTAATGCCGCGGCCAGTGGTGCAGGCGGTACCGCGCAGGGCGGGGGGACAACCGGCACCTCGCCAACCTCCGTTGCGACAATCTATAACGACGGTGGTGTACTCAACACCGCGTATTCGCCGCCACCGACCGCGACCATTGTGGTCGCTGACACTACGCTGAGCATCGGCGAAACGTCCTTGGTGACGATCACGTTCTCCGAGATCGTGACCGGTCTCACCAACGCCGACCTGACGATTGCCAACGGTACGCTCAGTACAGTGAGCAGCAGTAATGGCGGGCTCACCTGGACGGCAACGTTTACCCCGACCGCCAGTATTACCGATACCTCCAATGTCATCACTCTGGACAACACCGGAGTGATAAATCTTCTGGGCACCGCCGGCGTCGGTACCACCAACTCCAATAACTATGTCGTCGATACGGCGCGGCCAACGGCCACCATTGTGGTCGCGGACACCGCGCTGAGAATCGGCGAAACCTCGCTGGTGACCATCACTTTCAGTGAAGCGGTGAGCGGTTTCACCAACGCCGACCTGACGATTGCCAACGGCACATTGACCGCGGTCAGCAGCAGTGACGGTGGCATTACCTGGACGGCCACCTTCACACCTTCGGCGAGCATCAACGACACGACCAACCTGATCACCCTGGACAACACCGGGGTCAGCGACCTGTCGGGCAACGCCGGCAGCGGCACCACCGATTCCAACAACTATGCCATCGACACGGTCCGCCCGACCGCCACGATCGTGCTGGCCGATACGACGCTGAGCGCGGATGAAACCTCGCTGGTGACCATTACTTTCTCCGAAGCAGTAAGCGGTTTCACCAACGCCGACCTGAGCATCGCCAACGGCACGTTGACCTCGGTGAGCAGCAGTGACGGCGGGATTACCTGGACCGCGACCTTCACCCCGACCGCCGGCGTAAATGACACGAGCAACGTCATCACCCTGAACAATACCGGTGTCACCGACGTGGCCGGCAACACCGGCAGCGGCACCACCAACTCCGGCAACTACACGATTGATACCGTGCTGCCGACGGCTACCATCGTGGTTGCCGACAACGCCCTGCAAATCGGTGAAACGTCGTTGGTGACCATCACTTTCAGCGAAGCCGTGAGCGGTTTCTCCAATGCTGACCTGACCATCGCCAATGGCACTTTGAGCGCCGTCAGCAGCAGCGATGGCGGTATCACCTGGACCGCGACATTCACCCCGACCAATGCCATCACCGACACCAGCAACGTCATCACTCTGGATAACAGCGGTGTGCAAAACGGCTCGGGCAACGCGGGCAGCGGCACCACCGATTCCAACAACTACGCCATCGACACCGTGCGCCCGACGGCGAACATCGTCGTGGTCGACGATACGCTGGCCATCGGTGAAACCTCCCTGGTGACGATCACCTTCAGTGAAGCGGTGAGCGGTTTCACCAACGCAGACCTGACCGTCGCCAACGGCACATTGAGCAACGTCAGCAGCAGTGACGGCGGTATCACCTGGACGGCAACCTTCACGCCGTCCTCGAGCATCAACGACACCACCAACCTGATCACCCTGAACAACACCGGGGTCAGCGATCTGGCGGGCAACGCTGGCAGCGGCACCACCGACTCCAACAACTATGCCATCGACACGCTGCGCCCGACCGCCACGATCGTGCTGGCCGATACGACGCTGAGCGCGGGTGAAACCTCGCTGGTGACCATCACCTTCTCCGAGGCGGTGAGCGGTTTCACCAACGCGGATCTGAGTGTTCCCAACGGCACGTTGAGTGCGGTGAGCAGCAGCGACGGCGGCATCACCTGGACGGCGACGTTCACGCCAACTGTCGATGTCAACGACACGACCAACCTGATCATCCTGGACAACACCGGCGTCGCGGACCTGGCAGGCAACACCGGCACCGGCACGACCAATTCCGCCAACTTCACTATCGACACTGTGTTGCCGACCGCTACCATCGTGGTCGCCGACAACGCTCTGAGCGTCGGCGAAACCACGCAGGTGACCATCACTTTTTCGGAGGCGGTGAGCGGATTCAGCAACGCCGACCTGAGTATCGCCAACGGCACGCTGAGCACGGTGAACAGCAGCGATGGCGGCATCACCTGGACGGCCACCTTCACCCCGACCGCCAGCATCTCCGACGCCACCAATCTGATCACCCTGGACAACAGCGGTGTGCAGAACGCCTCGGGCAACGCCGGTAGCGGCACCACCGATTCCAACAACTATGCCGTCGACACCATGCGCCCGACGGCTACCATCGTGGTCGCGGACACGGCGCTGGCGGTGGGCGAAACCTCGGTGGTGACTATCACCTTTTCCGAGGCGGTGACCGGCTTTACCACGGCCGATCTGACGGTGAGCAACGGTACGCTGAGCAATCTCAGCACCAGCGATAACATCACTTATACCGCGACATTCACGCCAACGGTTGGCATCACCGACACCACCAACCTGATCACCCTGGACAACAGCGGTGTGATCGACGGGGCGGGCAACGCCGGTAGCGGAACCACGGATTCGAACAACTACACTGTCGACAGCCAACGTCCGACCGCGACCATTGTCATGGTCGATTCAACCCTGAGTGCCGGCGAAACGACGCAGGTAACCATCACCTTCAGTGAAGCCGTGAGCGGTTTCACCAACGCGGATCTGAGTGTTCCCAACGGCACGTTGAGCGCGGTGAGCAGCAGCGACGGCGGCATCACCTGGACAGCAACGTTCACGCCGACCTCCGCGATCAATGATTCGACCAACCTGATCACCCTGGACAACACCGGCGTCACCGACCTGGCGGGCAACACCGGCACCGGCACGACCAACTCCGCCAATTTCACCATCGACACCGTGCTGCCGACCGCCACCATCGTGGTCGCCGACACTGCCCTGAACGTCGGCGAAACTTCGCTGGTGACCATCACCTTCAGCGAGGCGGTGAACGGTTTCAGCAACGCCGACCTGAGTATCGCCAACGGCACCCTGAGCGCGGTGAGCAGCAGCGATGGCGGCGTCACCTGGACGGCAACCTTCACACCGACCGCCAGCATCACTGACGCCACCAACCTGATCATCCTGGACAACAGCGGTGTGCAGAACGCCTCCGGCAACGCGGGCAGCGGTACCACCGATTCGAACAACTTCGCCATCGACACCCAGCGCCCGACCGCCACCATCGTGGTCGCCGACACTGCCCTGAACGTCGGCGAAACCTCGCTGGTGACCATCACCTTCTCCGAGGCGGTGAGCGGTTTCACCAACGCCGACCTGACCATCGACAATGGCACCTTGAGTGCGGTGAGCAGCAGCGACGGTGGCATCACCTGGACGGCTACCCTGACACCGCTGACCGGTATCGCCGACACCAGCAACCTCATCCAGTTCGATAACAGCGGTGTGCAGGATGCGGCGGGCAACACCGGCAGTGGTGTCACGGACTCGAACAACTTTGCGATCGACAGCCAACGCCCGACCGCGACCATTGTCATGGCCGACACCGACCTGCGTCCCGGCGAAACGACCCTGGTGACCATCACCTTCAGCGAAGCGGTCAGCGGTCTGGACAGTTCCGATCTGAGCGTCGCCAATGGCAGCTTGAGCGGGTTGAGCAGCAGCGACGGTGGCGTTACCTGGACCGCGACGTTCACGCCGATCGCCGGCATCACCGACACCACTAATTTCATCATCCTGGACAACGCCAATGTCACCGACGCGGCAGGCAACGCCGGGAGCGGGGTGACCAACTCGGCGAATTACCTGGTGCAAACCAGCGTGCCGACCGCCAGCATCGTGATCGCCGACACCGCGCTCAAGGCTGGCGAAACTTCTCTGGTGACCATCACTTTCAGTGAGGCAGTCGGCGGATTCAGCAACGCCGACCTGACCGTCGCCAACGGTACATTGAGCAACGTCAGCAGCAGCGACGGCGGCATTACCTGGACGGCGACCTTTACGCCAACCTCAAGCGTTACCGACGCCAGTAACCTGATCACGCTCGATAATAGCGGCGTGGCCAATGGGTCGGGTAACGCGGGGTCGGGCACCACCGACTCGAACAGTTTTGCCATCGACACGGTGCTGCCGACCGCCACCATCGTGGTCGCCGACACAGCGCTGAGTACCGGCGAAACCTCATTGGTGACCATTACCTTCAGCGAAGCGGTGAGCGGTTTCGACAACGGTGACTTGACCATCGCAAACGGCACCCTGAGCAATGTCAGTTCCAGCGACGGTGGGATCACCTGGACTGCCACCTTCACCCCGACGGCCGACATCACCGACACCAGCAACACCATCGCGCTGAACTCGGCGGGCGTGCAGGATGTAGCCGGCAACGCCGGCAGCGGCACGGTCAACTCCAATACCTACGCCATTGATACCCAAAGCCCGACCGCCACCATCGTGGTCGCCGACGGTTCGCTGGTGGCCGGTGAATCGTCGCTGGTGACCATCACGTTCTCCGAGGCCGTGAGCGGTTTCGACAACAGTGACTTGACCATTCCCAACGGCACATTGAGTGCCGTGAGCAGCAGCGACGGCGGTGTGACCTGGACAGCGACCTTCACGCCCACCAGCAATGTGAAGGACACGACCAACCTGATCAGCTTGAACAACGCCGGGGTGTTCGACCTGGCGGGCAATGCCGGAACCGGCATCAGCAGCTCGGCTAACTTCACCATCGATACCGTGCTGCCGACGGCCACCATTGTGGTTGCCGATTCGCAACTGGGCATCGGCGAAACCACCACCGTGACCATCACCTTCAGTGAAGCGGTGAGCGGTTTCGACGTATCGGACATCAGCGTTGCCAACGGCGTGTTGTCGAACCTGAGCAGCAGCGACGGCGGCGTGACCTGGACCGCGACCCTGACGCCCACCGCCAATATCAACGACGCAACCAACCTGATCGTGCTCGACACCGGTCGCGTGCAGGACGTTGCCGGCAACGTCGGCGCAAGTATCGCCATCTCCAACAACTACGCGCTCGATGCGACCCGGCCGACGGTGAACATCGTGGTTGCCAACCCGAACCTCGGCATCGGCCAGACCACTACGGTGACCTTCACCTTCAGCGAGGCCGTCAGCAACTTCGATCTGTCCGACCTGAGCGTGACCAACGGCGACCTGAGCAACCTCGGCAGCAGCGATGGCGGCAAGACCTGGACGGCGACGTTCACGCCGACAGCCAATGTCACCGACCCAAGCAACTTCATCGCCCTGGACACCCGCAACGTCACAGATCTGATGGGCAACACGGGCAACACGGTGGCGGTGTCGAACAATTACACCCTCGACAGCGAACTGCCGACCGCCACCGTGGTGATCGCCAATCCGAACCTGGGCGTGGGCCAGACCTCGCAGGTGACCATCACCTTCAGCGAAGCGGTCCGCGGTTTTGATTTGTCCGACATCAGCATTGCCAACGGCACCTTGTCCGACCTGAGCAGCAGCGACGGCGGCAAGACCTGGACCGCGATGCTGACGCCGACGGCCAACGTCAATATCGCCAGCAACGCGATCAGCATCGACCGCGCCGGTATCAGCGATATGGCCGGTAACAGTGGCAGCGGCGTGAGCCAATCCGACAACTTTGTCATCAACACGGTGCCGACCTCATCGGTTGTCGTCGTGACGGTAGACCCCGAGTTCCAAAGCAGCACCCCGGTGACGCTGCCCGATGTGCCCAACGTGCCGCTGCAACCGACCATTTTCACGCCTCCGACGGGCAACCTCACTTCTCCTTTGACCTTCCAGCCGTTGTTCGAGCAACGGGTGATCGGCAACGGTATCCGGCCGTTGGGCGATATTTTCATGAACCACGGGGCATTGACCCCGAGTTTCATCGCACAGGTTTTCAGCAGCACTGACGGCGGTGGCGACGGTTCGGGGAATGGTTTCCTCGGTTTCGGTGGCGGTGACGGCGGTGTATTCAGCACCAGCACGCTGTCGAGCCTGTTCAATCAGGACAGCAGTAGCGAACGCGATTCGTTGAACGCCTTCGGCAGTCAGTCGATCAAGTCCGGCGATGTTTCCCAGGGCCTGCGCGGGGTGTTTGGCGCACCGACCCTGGGTCAGCAATTGCAACAGCTCAAAGACAACGAGCAGCAGCAGGTCGCCAACCTGGCCGCCGCTTTGAAACTGGCCGGTATCAGCGAAATGCAGGCCTGAAGAGAACTTTCACTTTTGATGCGGCACCCAGGGGCGATGCAAGGATGAATAGAAGTCATAAGTTGTTTGGAGCCAGTCTGCTGGCACTGGCGATCAGCGGATGCGCAGTCACCAGTGAGCCGATCGAACGCAGTGTCAGTGAACAGCGGGCCAAAAGTGACCTGCAAAACATGTACAAGGGGCAGGAACCTCTTGGCGGCCCTTTGACCTTGCACCAGGCCATGGCCCGTGCGGTGAAGTACAACCTCGAAGGCCGCTTGAAAATCATGGAGGAAGCCCTGGCCAAGCGTCAGCTCGACCTCGCCAGTTTCGACATGCTGCCGCGCATGGCGCTGGACGCCGGATACGTGGGCCGCAACAACGTCAACGCCTCCAGCAGCCAGAGTGTGCGCACCGGCACACAGTCCCTGGAGCCTTCGACCTCCCAGGACCGCGATCGTGATGTAGCGGACCTGACCATGGTCTGGAACGTGCTCGATTTTGGTGTCAGTTACATCAGCGCCAAGCAGCAGGGCGACCAGCGCCTGATCGTTCAGGAACGCCGGCGCAAGGTGATCAACACCATCGTCCAGGACGTGCGTTCGGCGTATTGGCGGGCGATGGCCGCCGAACGCCTGCTCACGCAGATCGACAGCCTGATGGCGCGGGTTGAAACCGCGCGCAACGACAGCCAGAGCATGAGCCAGCAACGCATTGGCGATCCGGTGCAGGCCCTTGGTTATCAGCGTTCGTTGATCGAAGCGACACGCCAACTGGAAGAACAGCGCCGTGCCTTGTCTTTGGCGAAGACCGAACTGGCGACCCTGATCAACCTGCCGCTGGGGACCGAGCTGACCCTGGCGACTGATAACGGTTATGAAATTCCCGAACTCAAGGTCGATCTGGCCACTCTCGAACAGGAAGCCCTGACCAGCCGCCCGGAACTGCGCGAGCAGGATTACCAGGCCCGCATCAGCGCGGCCGAGACCCGCAAAGCGATGTTGCGCCTGCTGCCCGGCCTGGAGTTTTCCGCTGGCGGACATTACGACAGCAACTCGTTCCTGGTGGAGCAAGGCTGGGCCGATTACGGCGTCAAAGTGACCTGGAACCTGTTCAATGTGATCTCGGCTCCCGCGGCGATCGACGTGGCCAAGGCTGGTGAAGAAGTCGCTACCGCGCGCCGTCAGGCGATGTCGATTGCGGTGCTGGCGCAGTTGTATGTGGCCAATGCCAATTACCGCGAGGCCTTGCGCCAGTTCAAGACCAATCAGCAATTGTCGGACATCGACGGGCAAATCGTCGGTCAGTTGCGCAATCGTCACCAGGCGGACGGCATTGGTGAACTGGATCTGATCCAGGGCGAACTCAACACCTTGCAGGCCGACCTGCGTCGAGACCTGTCGTACGCCGACTTGCGCAACGCTTATGGGCAAATTTTCGCCAGCGCCGGCCTCGATCCGCTGCCGGATCAGGTGCAATCGACGCAAGTCCAGTCGATCGCCACGGCCTTGGCCAACCGCGAAGCGGCTTGGGCGGCGGGTGATATTACGGTCCCGGTGGCTCATGCCCCGGCGCGTTGATCTGAGGACGCAAACGGCGGAGGCTGTCAGGATTTCGACGACAAATCCGCCATGCCCTTGAGCAACTCGATCGGTAGCGGAAAGACGATGGTCGAGCTCTTGTCGCCAGCAATCGAACTCAGGGTCTGCATGTAGCGCAGTTGCATGGCCCCCGGTTGGCGGCCAAGCATTTCGGCGGCCTGCATGAGTTTTTCCGAGGCCTGCAATTCACCCTCGGCGTGAATCACCTTGGCTCGCCGTTCCCGTTCGGCTTCGGCCTGTTTGGCGATGGCACGGATCATCGATTCGTTGAGGTCCACGTGTTTGATCTCGACGTTGGCGACCTTGATGCCCCAGGCATCGGTCTGGGCGTCGAGTACTTGCTGGATGTCCAGGTTCAAGCGTTCGCGTTCGGCCAGCAGTTCGTCCAGTTCGTGTTTACCCAGCACCGCCCGCAGCGTGGTTTGCGCCAATTGGCTGGTGGCGGCCAGGAAGTCCTCGACCTGGATGATTGCCTTCTGTGGATCGAGTACGCGGAAATACAGCACCGCGTTGACCTTGACCGACACGTTGTCGCGGGTGATCACGTCTTGCGGCGGCACGTCCAGCACCACGGTGCGCAAATCGACCCTGACCATTTGCTGGACCACCGGAATCAGCAGGATCAGGCCAGGGCCCTTTACCTGCCAGAAACGCCCGAGCTGGAACACTACCCCGCGCTCGTACTCGCGCAGGATGCGGAACGTCGACCCCGCCAGTGCGATGATCAACAATAGCAGCGCGACAAGACCCAATTGCAAACCCATGACTATTCTCCGCCCGGCGCCGCGTCAGCCGCGGCCACTTGCAGCAGCAAGCCCTTGCGCCCCACCACCCGTACCTGTTGTCCCGGTTGCAGCGGCGTTGCGCTGAGCACTTGCCATCGTTCTCCTTGCAGATGAACCCAGCCGCCACAGGCGTTGCCGGCCTGCAATGAGGTCACCGCCGTGACGCTGCCGAGCAACCCGGCATCACCGCTGACGGTGTGGCGCGGTCGGGTCTTCAGGGCGTGAAACACCAGGTAGATCAGCAACAGTGCGCTGATCAGTCCCAGGCCGATCATCAACGGCACGGGCACTTCGGTATTGGACAGGATCACCGCGCCGATCACGAACATCACGATGCCGCCCAGGCCGATCACGCCGTAATTGGGCAGGGCCGCCTCGGCGATCAGGAACGCGATGCCGAAGGTGATCAACCAGATCCCGACGGGGTTGGGCACCAGCAATACAACGGTGTCGGCCGCGCAGGCCGATCCGCTCAACGCCAACAGCAACGCAACTGCACAGCAACGCGTGTTCACTTGACCCTCCGGGAGAGTCTTGGGTAGCTCTGTAGACAGTTTAGTTGACCGGCGAGTTGTATGAATTTTGCTCAAATGTCGATGACATCCGATGGGCGGATTTCCCGCCGGAACGCGTCAGCGGGCCTAGACTTTCAGTACCGAAAGAAGTGTTAACCAGCGTCCGTCAGCGGTTGTTGCGGACACGGAGGTGCATCATGCGTATGGCAAGAACCGTGCAGCGAAGCCTGGAAAAGGCTAAATGCGAATATGACATCGTCAGCCACCCACACTCGGCCAGCAGCCTTGAAACGGCGCGGGTCGCAGGTATTCCTGCCGAACGGGTGGCCAAATCGGTGATCCTCGACGATCACCATGGGCATTACCTGATGGCCGTGCTGCCCGCCAGCCGTCACCTGGACCTGAGCAAAGTCCGCAGCAGCGGTGAGTGGCAGGTTTCCCGCGAAAGCAACCTGGCGCACCTGTTCGATGATTGCGAACGTGGTGCCGTACCGGCGCTGGGTGAGTCCTATGGGTTGGAGGTGGTCATCGATCCGCTGCTGACCCGGCAGAAAGACATCTATCTGGAGGCCGGCAACCACGTCAACCTGGTGCGCATGGACATGCCCGAGTTTCTGAAAATGGTGCCCCATGCCGAGGTTCGGGAGTTGAGTCATTGAGTTTTTTTCGTCAGTGCTGACGTCATCGCGAGCAGGCTCGCTCCCACAAGGATCTGTGTCGATCACAAAACCTGTGGGAGCGAGCCTGCTCGCGATGACCGCGCAGCGGTCCCTTAATCAGTTCGCAGGAGCCAGACATGGAAAGCCCAACCCACAACCTCCCATCCCTGTTCAAACAACTCGGCCTGCCGGACGACGCCGAAAGCATCGATAAATTCATCGCCACCCATTCACCGCTCAAACCGGAGTTGCACCTTGCGGATGCATTTTTCTGGAGCCCCAGTCAGGCGGAGCTTCTGCGTGAGGAGATACTTGACGACGCGGATTGGGCGGAGGTGGTGGATCAACTGGATGTGCTGTTGAGGAAGGGGCGGGGGGTGTGAGTCGTCATCGTCCGGGCGGCCACTGTCGGGATGTATGGACCAGGGCGAGTATCCAGATGGCGTCCAGTCCCTGTTCATAAACAATGCGGTAACTCTGATGTGGAATCAGCTCGCGAGTGCCTGAAATGATCCCGGCTGGGCCGCTTTCCGGGTATTGGGCAAGCCGGGATAGCGCATCGCTGAACCGGTTGTCCATGTCGATGGCTGCCTTCGGGTTAACGGCATGCAGGTAATCCCAAATGTCTGCACGGTCCTGTGCTGCTTCTTTCGTCCATATTATTTTCATTCCTGTAGCTCGGCCCGCCTGCGCCTGGCAGCGAACTCTGCCTCGATTTCATCATTTGTCAGCCCGTCGCCGGCGCGCATCGAAGCGCGTGCGGTGTCGACCTTGCGCTGCAGGAATGCTTCGTACTCGCGAGACTCCCGTTGGGTTTGAACAAACTGACGCATCATTTCCCGGACGATCTGCGAGGCGGGGCGATGAGCGGCTTCTGCCTCGGCCATGAACTGTTCACGCAATTCAGACTCAAGTTTCATTGTAAAAACGGCTTGTTTCGACATGGCTGTCTTCTCGATTGTCGTACTGACAAAGTATATACATCTTCAGTACGGAGTCTGGTTCATCCCCTATGGCTTCGCGACGGATGGAAGCCAATATGTTTCAAAACTTGACGGAAAATCCCCTCCAATGCAATATTGATAGTTAGCAAACTAACAGTGTGTATTTCCCCTCGTGCCGAATAACCTCGACGTTCTCCAGATGAACATCAGCAGTGCCATGGTGGTGGCCGCCAGGCATTGGCGCAAAATCTGCCAGACCACGCTGGCCAACTATGGAATTTCCGAAGCCTGCGCCGTTCCGCTGTTGATGATCGGGCGTCTGGGCGAAGGGGTGCGCCAGGTGACGGTGGCCCAGGCAGCAGGGATGGAGAGCCCGTCACTGGTGCGCCTGCTCGACCAGCTGTGCCATGGTGGCTACGTCTGCCGCACCGAAGATGCACAGGACCGCCGCGCCAAATGCCTGAGCCTGACCGAAACCGGTCGGGAGCTGGTGCAGGCGGTCGAAGTGGAGCTGGTGCGCTTGCGCCACGAAGTCCTTGAAGGCATTGCCCCAAGTGACCTGGAAGCTACGCTGCGGGTATTGAGAGCATTTGAAGCGGCCACGCCGCCATCGGTGGCCAACTCTTGAACGGATTTTTCTCGGGCATGCCCCCGGCGCGGGACTGGTTCTATGGAGTCCGCACCTTCGCCGCTTCAATGATCGCGCTGTACATCGCCCTGCTCATGCAAATGCCGCGTCCGTACTGGGCGATGGCCACGGTGTACATCGTTTCCAGTCCGTTTCTCGGCCCTACCAGTTCCAAGGCGCTGTACCGGGCGGTCGGCACCTTTATCGGCGCTGCGGCGGCGGTGCTGTTCGTGCCGATGTTCGTGCAAAGTCCTTACGTACTGGTGGTGGTGATTGCGCTGTGGACCGGGACGCTGCTGTTTCTGTCCCTGCATTTGCGCACTGCGAACAACTACGCCTTGATGCTCGCCGGCTACACCTTGCCGTTGATTGCCCTGCCGGTGGTGAACAACCCGCTGGGGGTGTGGGACGTGGCTGAAGCGCGGACCGAAGAAATCTTTCTCGGCATCGCCGTGGCGGCGGTGGTCGGTGCGATGTTCTGGCCCCGGCGTTTGGCGCCGGTGTTCAATGATTCGGTGAACAAATGGTTTACCGATGCATCGACCTACAGCCTGCGCTTCCTCAGCCGCAACGTGCAGCCTGAAGAGGTCAGCGCGTTGCGGGCTTCCATGGTCGCCACGTTCAACTCCCTGGAGTTGATGATCGGCCAGTTGCCCCACGAAGGCTCGCGTCCGCAGACAGTACGCAACACCAAGGAATTGCGCGGACGGATGATTCACCTGCTGCCAGTGATCGATGCCCTCGACGACGCGCTTTATGCCCTGGAACGGCGTACTCCTGAGCTTGTGGACAAATTCGCGCCGTTGCTGGTCGCCACCACCGAATGGCTCGAGCACAAGGATGCCGATCTCGACCGCTGGCAAGCCCTGAAGGATCAACTTGAGGCCCTGCAACCGGCTCCCGAAGCGCTGGATGACCGCAAGCAACTGCTGTTCTCCAACGCCATTTATCGTCTCGGCGAGTGGATCGATTTGTGGCAGGACTGCCGCAGCCTGCAATATGCCATCCAGTGTGAAAGCCAGGACAGCTGGCGCGCGGTGTATCGGCACTGGCGGCTGGGGCGACTGTCTCCATTCCTGGATCGCGGCCTGATGTTTTATTCCGCGGCCTCTACCGTCACCGCGATTATCGTCGCTTCGGTGCTGTGGATTCTGCTCGGCTGGACCGATGGTGGCAGCGCCGTGATTCTGGCGGCGGTAGCGTGCAGTTTCTTTGCCTCGATGGACGACCCGGCACCGCAGATTTACCGGTTCTTTTTCTGGACAGCGATGTCGGTGGTGTTCGCCAGCCTTTATCTGTTTCTGGTGCTGCCCAACCTGCATGACTTTCCGATGCTGGTGCTGGCGTTTGCCGTGCCGTTCATTTGCATCGGCACCCTGACGGTCAAGCCGCAGTTCTACCTGGGCATGCTGCTGACCCTGGTTAACACTTCGTCGTTCATCAGTATTCAGGGCGCTTACGACGCAGACTTCCTCAGTTTCGCCAACTCCAACCTGGCCGGTCCCATGGGGCTGCTGTTCGCGTTCATCTGGACGCTGATCGCCCGGCCGTTCGGTGCCGAACTGGCGGCCAAGCGCCTGACCCGTTTCAGCTGGCGTGACATCGTCAGCCTCTCCGAGCCGGCGACGTTGTCCGAGCATCGGCTTCTGGGTATACGGATGCTCGATCGGTTGATGCAGCATCTGCCGCGCCTGGCCATGACCGGTCAGGACTCCGGCGTGGCGCTGCGGGAAGTGCGGGTGGCGCTGAATCTGTTGGACCTGCTCGCCTATACGCCCCGGGTCCTTGGTGTGCCGCAGGCGCTGCTGCGTCAGGTGGTGGCCGAGGTTGGCGAGTACTTCAAGGCCTGTCTCAAGGCCGGTGAACGCTTGCAGGCACCGAGCCCGTTGCTGATGACCCTCGACCGCACGCGTCGCGCCCTCAGCGGTGCCGGCGATGATGAAACCCGTCGGCATCTGCTGCACGCCCTGAGCGGCCTGCGCCTGGCACTCTTGCCCGGCGTCGAATTCGTCGGTGCCGCCGAGCCCGAAGAACCGCTTCCCCATGGCATTGATGGAGCGCCTTTATGATCGGTGACCTGGATCTGAGCGGGGTGTTCCTGCCCACGCTGCTGGTGCTGATGGGCATTACGTATGTGTTGTACCTGTTGGTGCACGGGGTGCTGACGCGCCTGCACTTTTACCGTCTGGTCTGGCACCGGGCATTGTTCAACGTGGCCCTCTACGCCTTGCTGCTTGGCGCCGTGGACTCACTCAGTCGATACCTGATGACATGAAAAAACCGTTTCTAACCCTGGGTCGCGTGGTGTTGACCCTGCTGATCGTGACCTTCGCCGTTGTCGTGGTCTGGCGCATGGTGATGTATTACATGTTCGCGCCCTGGACCCGCGATGGGCACATCCGTGCCGACATTGTGCAAATCGCGCCGGATGTCTCAGGGCTGATCCAGCAAGTGGAGGTGCGCGACAACCAGCTGGTCAAGCGCGGCCAGGTGCTGTTCAGCATCGATCCGGACCGCTTCAGGCTGGCCCTGCGCCAGGCGAAAGCGGCAGTCGCCGACCGCGAAGAAACCCTGGCCCAGGCCCAGCGTGAGGCCAAGCGGAACAAGGGGCTCGGCAATCTGGTGCCGGGTGAACAATTGGAAGAAAGCCAGTCGAAAGTCGCCCGCGCCCAAGTGGCCTTGATGGAAGCCCAAGTGGCGGTGGACAGCGCGCAGCTCAATCTCGACCGCTCGGTGATCCGCAGCCCGGTGGACGGCTACGTCAACGACCGCGCGCCACGGGCCCAGGAGTTCGTCAGCGCCGGGCGTCCGGTGTTGTCGGTGGTCGACAGCAACTCGTTCCATATCGATGGCTATTTCGAAGAAACCAAACTGAACGGCATCCATATCGGCCAAAGCGTCGACATCCGGGTGATTGGCGACAATGCGCGCCTGCGCGGGCATGTGGAGAGCATCGTCGCCGGTATCGAAGACCGCGACCGCACCAGCGGCAACAACCTGCTGCCCAACGTCAACCCGGCCTTCAGCTGGGTGCGGCTGGCCCAGCGGATTCCGGTACGGATCGCCTTCGATGATGTGCCGGAAGATTTCCGCATGATCGCCGGGCGCACCGCCACGGTATCGATCATCGACGATCAGAAGCGGGAGCCGGCGCAATGAGCAAGGCCTCGGGTTTGGCGGTCGCCGGGTTAGGCTTGCTGCTGTCGGCGTGTCAGATGGTCGGGCCGGATTATCATTTGCCTGAAGAAGCGGCTGTCCATCGTCCAGACTTCCAGGGCGATCTGGCGGTCGACGGCAAAACGGTGGTGTCCGCGCCGGTGCCAGCCGATTGGTGGCGCCTATATAAGGACCCGCGACTCGACCAGTTGGTGCAGCAGGCCATGGCTTCCAACACCGATTTGCGCGTGGCGGCGGCCAGTTTGTCGCGGTCTCGTGCTCAGGTCGATGAGGCGCAAGCGGCGGGTGGCTGGAGCGGCGGCGTGCAGATGGGCGCCCAGCGCTTGCAGGAGTCCGGCCAGGCCTTCCTGCTGCCGGAAAAAGTGCCGGTGGCCAACATCGGCGATATCGGCATCAGCGCGTCGTACCAGTTCGACCTGTTCGGCACCTTGCAACGCGGCATCGAAGCGGCCAAGGCCAATGCCGATGCGACGCAGGCCGCCGCCGATACTGCACGCATCACCGTGGTGGCCGACGTGGTTCGCGCTTACACCCAGGTGTGCGCGGCCAATGAAGAGCGGGAAATCGCCCAGCATTCACTCGACCTGCAAGCCCAGAGCACCACGCTGATCCAGCGTCTGCGTGATGCGGGGCGTGGCGACGAAACCCAGGTCACCCGCTCGCAGACCCAATTCAAATCCCTGCGCGCCGACATGCCGCGCTATGAAGCCGCTCGTCAGGCCGGGCTGTATCGCTTGTCGATGTTGCTGGCCAAGCCGGTGGACCAACTGCCGGCCGGCACCGCCACCTGCGACGAGCTGCCAAAAATCGTGCAATTGATCCCGGTGGGCGATGGCGCCGCGTTGCTCAAGCGTCGTCCCGATGTACGGCAGGCCGAGCGTCGGCTGGCGGCCGCGACGGCCGGCATTGGTGTCGCCACGGGTGAGCTGTACCCGAACATCAGCATCGGCGCGACCATCGGTACAGTCGGTATCCTGGATGATCTGGGCGATCCGTCTACCAACCGCTGGGGCTTCGGTCCGTCGCTGACCTGGAACGTGCCGACCAACGGCGCCCGGGCGCGCATCCGCGAAGCCGAAGCGGTGACCCAGGCGACCCTGGCGCATTTCGATGGGGTGGTGCTCAACGCCATTCGCGAGACCCAGACCGGCCTGGCCCAGTACACGGCATTGCTGCAGCGCCGCGACGCACTGGCGGACGCCGAACAATCGGCAAAACTGGCGGCCGACCAGACCCACCGCTTCTTCCAGGCCGGCCGCGCCTCGTTCCTGGCGGACCTGCAGGCCACCCGTACCTACATCGACGTCACGGCGCAACTGGCGGCCGCGAACACCCAGGTTGCCGCCAGTCAGATCGATTTATTCCTCGCCTTGGGCGGCGGATGGGAAAGCGGACGAACGCAAGCGTCGAACTCCGGCAAACCCTGAGGCCGTTGCTATGCTTTGAAGTGTTGGAGGGACGCCCCGTGCGAAGCGTCCTTTCTTCGCACAAGGCTCGCGCAGGTCAGGGGGAAACCAATAATGAAAAACCCTTATGCTCTCGGCTTCTGGTGCGCCATCGTGGCATTGGTGCTGCTGTCGGCCGCCTATTTCTACGGCATCATGCTGGCCCACCAGATCGACAAGGCTCTGGTGTTCCTCGACAGTGCCGTCGCGCTGATTGCGGTGATGTCCATTGCGGTAGTGGCCTGGGCCTCGGTCCAGAACCAACGCATCAAGAAAAGACAACTTGAACAAGGCAAGACCCTGGTCCTGATCTGGGATACCAAGGTGGCGTTGCGTCGTGTCGAAACGGTGTTCGACCGCTATTTCTGGGGCAGTTACTGGCAACCGGGGCGCACCTTTCAGGAAGTCATGGGCGAATTGACCGGCACGCCGCTGGAAAAAAGCCTCGAAAATCTGAAAAAACAATGCCTGGCCCTGGATCGGCAGGTGGCTGATGACGGTCGGCACTGGCTCAGTAATGCCCGGGAACTGGCCGATGTCGCCACGGCCATGGCCCGCGAGCGCTATCAGCTGGACGTCTGCGACCCGCGTGCGGAGGTGACGGGCGGTGCGGTGATCAACCGCGACTTCGAAGTGCTGGTGTACACCTGGACTGCGCGGCTCAAAAGCTTCGATCATCAATTGGATGAGATAGAGGTCCAATACTCTTGAGTTGATATGGGCTGTTCGATCGCCATCGCGAGCAGGCTCGCTCCTACATTGGAATGCATTCCCCTGTAGGAGCGAGTCTGCTCGCGATGGCAATTGCATTGACTGCGAATAACTCCAGCCTCGCGAACACCCTCCAAGACACTCTTTCACCTTTAATCATTGGGCCGTTCGTCGCGCCCGGTGCTAATCTGCTATTCACTTTCAACGCAGTCGAGCCGCAACCCGTCATGGGTTCAGGGAAGACGACCTCACTTTCAACAACGGACATTGAACGGGTCATACATGAATAAATCAGCAGGCGTGCTACTCGCAATTGTTGTTGCAATCGGTGCCATCAGCGCAGGCGGAGCCTGGTTCACCGGCACCAAAATCGAAGGTGTGCTGAACACCTCGATTGCCGATGCCAACAAGGAATTGCAGGCGGCGATGGTCGGTTCCAACGGCACCGCGTCGCTGGAACTGGTGTCGCTGGACCGTCATGTATTCAGCAGCACCGCGCACTATCGCCTGAAGGGCGAAGGCGAAATGTTCGGCGAAGCGCCGGTCGAGTTGCTGTTTGTCGATCACATCGAACACGGCCCGTTGCCGTTCTCGCGCCTGATGTCGCTCAAGTGGCTGCCGGTCCTGGCGACCAGTCACTACGAGCTGGAAAAGACCCCGTTCACCGAAAAGTGGTTTGCCGCCGCCAAGGACAAGTCCCCGCTGACCGGCGTGGTCAATATCGGCTATGACAACGCTACCAATGGCACCTTCGAGTTGCAGCCGCTGGAAATGGCCCTGGATGACAAGTCGAGCATGAAGTTCTCCGGCTTGAGCATGGACGTCGACGCCAGCGCCAAGGCGCAAAAGGTCAAGGCCAACGGCTACATGGACAGCCTGAAGGTGATCACCGTTTCCGAAGACCTGGCGCCGGTGCAGGTTGAGTTGAACGGCCTGACCCTGGCCAGCAACCTGACAAAAAGTACCTACGGTTTTTACACTGGTGAGAACGTCGTCGAACTGGCCAGCGGCAAATCGACCTTCGGCGTCAAACAGTCGGTGCTCGACTTCAAGAAGTTCGAGATGAAAAACCTGACTGAAGAAAAGGGCAGCAACGTCTCCGGGCGTGCCGATTACAAGGTCGGCGACGTGTCCCTCAACGGCAAGACCATTGGCTCCGGTGCGTTGGCCATGAGCCTGAAGAACCTCGACATTCCGGCCACCCTGTCGTTGATGCAGGTTTACCAGAGCAAGCTGCAGCCGTATGAAAGGGCGGCGGCCGAAGCGGCGGCGGCCGGCCTGCCGGCGCCGGAGCTGAAACTGACCGAAGCCGAAGAAGCGCTGCTCAAGTCCAGCCTGGAAAAACTGCTGGCGGCCGGACCACAAGTGGCCCTGGAAAACCTGTCGTTCAACACCGCCAACGGTGAGAGCCGCGCCAATATGGTGCTGGACCTGACCAAGCCGCAAGCCATCGATCTGCCGACTGATCAACTGGTCAGGCAGCTGATCGCTCTGCTGGACTTCAAACTGCAAGTGTCCAAAGCCATGCTGGTCGATGTGCTCACCGTGCAATCGCAAATCGACGGTCAGACCGACGCCAAGCTGATTGCCGACCAGGCCACCGCCACCGCGGACATGTTCGGCAGCATGGCGGTCGGCAGCCAACTGGCAAAACTGGACGGCAATAACATCGTCACCAACTTGCGTTACGCCAACAATCAGGTGGACTTCAACGGCCAGAAAATGACCGTCGAAGAGTTTGCCAGTTTTGTGATGAGCAAGTTCGCAGATGCCGGTGCCACCGAATAACGGCGACTGCTAACCCTGCAACGCCCGGCCTCTGCATCGCGCAGGGGCCGGGCGTTTTGCTGTCCTCTAGGGAACGTCACGGATCAGGCGCCATGCCTCTTCCCAGGGCAACGGTTGTTTCATTCGCTCGGCGAGCATCGCCATGGCCCGGTCCATCTCGCAGGCCACCGCCGCCGACACCACACCGTTTTTTCCGTACAGGCCTATGAACGGTGGATCGTAAGGGTCGCCCTTGAACTCGACTTCGTCCCAAGCCTCGGCGTGGCCGAGGTAGTCGTAGGTTTTACCGAAATGCCAGGTCCAGAAAAACGGCACGTCGAGGTAATGCTCGTCACCGCCCAGCATGTTGGCTGCGGCGATCCGCGCCTGCTGTTGGGCCAGTCGCCAGTGTTCGATGCGCAGGTGTTGGTGGTTCAGCGGGAACGTTGCAATATCGCCAGCCGCCCAAAGATCGTCTGTCACGCGCATTGTGCCGTCGACACGCAGCGAGTGATCCTGCTCTTGCGGCAACCCGGTAAAGGCCGCAGTGGCTGGCGTGACGCCGATGCCGACCAGCACCAGATCGGCCGCCAAGCGTTGGTCGTTGTCCAGGCGCACGGCTTCGACCTTGTTCGTCCCTTCGATCCGTACCGCATTGCCCCGGGTATGAAACACGACGCCATTGGCTTCATGCCGCGCGCGAATCGCCTTGCCGACCGTGTCACCGAACTGTTTGGCAAACGGCACTTCGTGGCGGGCCAGCACGGTCACGTGCAGGCCAAGCTGGCGCAGGGACGAGGCAGACTCCATGGCAATGAAGCTGTCGCCGATGATCACCACCCGCTGGCCGGCGCTGGCGCTGTCCAGAATCTGTTGCGCATGGGCTTTGGAACGCAGGACGAACACTTGCGGCAGATCGGCGCCGGGCAGTGTCAACGAATTGGGTACGCCGCCGGTGGCCAGCAGCGCGGCGTCGTATGTCAGTGATCGGCCGTCAGTCAGCCGCAGCGTCCGGTTTGGCGCGTCCAGGCTTGCCACTTCGCCTCGCAGGCGCTCGATCCGCTGCGCGTGGTAAAAATCCTCGTCGCGTAGCGGTGGGACTTCGTGCATCGGCATCTCTCCGGCGATCACGTATTTGCTCAGCGCGGTACGGTCGTATCCGGCATCGGCTTCGCGGTCGATCAACAGCAACCGGCCGCCGAAACCTTTCTCGCGCAAACACGCTGCCGCTGCCGTGCCTGCGGCGCCAGCGCCGACAATGATGAAGGTTCGTGGATCGTCGGCCGGTGGTGGGTGGGCACCTGGCATCGGCTGATCGCCGACCCAGATGTCGCCGTCACGGACTTCGAGGGGATAGCGCTTGAGGCTGTCCAGGGCTGGCGGTTCACACAGCCCGCCATCCTCGACTCGAAACTGCGCCTTGTGCCACGGACAGGTCAGGCGTCCATGACAAATTGCCCCGTCCGCCAGCGGGGCTCCGGCGTGCGGGCATTCGGCCTGATAAGCGCGCAATTGTTCACCAGCCCGCAACAGCAGGATCTTGCTGTCCTGGACCTGCACTTCCAGACCCCGGTCTTCGGGCACATTGGCGACACGCGCAACGCGATGCAGAGTCATGATCGCTCTCCAGACAGACGTTTCACTTATGAGTCTGGTACTTATCGCGAGGTTCAGCCAATTGCCCCTGCCACGGCGTGAACGGTCCGGCTATAGTCTGCACGCCGACGACGGCCCAACACGCACAAGGTGCTCCGGTATGCCCCGATTGACCTCAATGAACCCTTGGCTCGCGGCCTTGGCAGTCGCCCTTTGCGTGCAGTTCCCGGCACAGGCCCAGGAACGTTTCACCCTGAACATTCCCGGGGTTTCCGATGACCGTCTGTTCACGTCGGCCGCCGCCAGCGATTCCGCCGGCTGTGGCGGGCATAACATTTCCCCGGCATTGAACTGGAACGCCGGCCCGGCAGCCACCCAAAGCTACGCCATCGTCATGCACGACCCTGACGGCCAGAAGGGCCAGGGCATCGATCAGTGGGTGCATTACGGCATCAAGGCCGGCATCCACCAGATCCCGGCCGGCGCCGGGAGCAAACCCGGCCTCGAAGGTGTCGGCGGTACCAACAGCAAAAACACCACCGGCTACATCGGCCCCTGCCCACCCGTTGGCGACAGCGCGCACCACTACATCATCCAGATCTACGCCCTGGACCTGGCCCCGGACGCCTTGCCCGTCGGCCTGACCCGTGCGCAGCTGCTGGAAAAAATCAAAGGCCATGTGCTGAAAAACAGCAGCGTGGTGCGGCGCTATCACCGCTAACCGTTTTCAGGAATAAACTGAAGTGCGCAGCGCTCGGGGAATTTGGCATCCCGACCCGAAAGCGCGCACTATCAGGCCATAGCCGATGCGTTGGAGGATGCCGTGGCAAAAAAAATCGACCGCATCGCCCAAATGCTCAACTGCCCGCAAAAGGGTGAGGAACTGCGGCGAGCGATTACCGAGAGTCGCAAGGATTTTCTGCTGAATCAGCCGGAAGAAGACGTTGTTGAAGACGACGACCTTGAAGAGGAGTTTTTCGAGGACGACGAGGACGATGATGATGAGTACGACGAGTTCGACTGGACGACAGAATGAAAAAAACCGCTTCGGCGGTTTTTTTGTGGGTCCAGGCAACAGCCCTGATGTGCAGTGTCAGCCGCACTTACCCGTGTCAGAGCCCATTGGGGAGAAATTTGGTTGCGCCGCTGACATCATCGATTTTCTTGATGCGAAAGGCTTTCAGGCAGGTTTCGTCGCGGGTGTTGGCGTCAGAGCAAAATTGCTTGATGAAGTCGGCAAAGACCATGTCCTGGCCATTAACGGTGAGGACGCGCTTGTAATATTCACCATTGATGCCTTGGGCTTGACGACTGGTCGTCATCTCCTGATCCACCACCAGGCGTCCGTGCAGGTCGACAGCTGGAACCTGGGCTTTGGGATCTTCTTTGGAACAGGCGCTCAGGAGCAGTCCTGCGGCAATCAGCGTACATAAACGCAGCATATGAATTCATCTCTGATAACGGATGCCCCGGACCGGGGTCCGGGGGCGATCGATAGGAAGATTACTCGCCGAACAAGCGGCCGGAACGGTTGACTTCAGCCTTGCCGGAGTCTTCCAGCAGAGACTTGGCACCGGAGGTCACATTGCGTGCCGAGTCGGCTTCAGACTGGATCACGTCGGTGCGTGCCGCGCTATCACGCAGCTCCGCATCGATGTAGTCGTTGGCGCGTGCGGTGCGCGCGCGCTTGGCCTGCAGTGCCAGGCGGCGCTCTTCCAGCTCCAGTGCGCGCAACTCGTCTTCGAAACCTTCTTCACGGGTTTGAACACGCTTATGTTCAACTTCTTGTGTCTTGCGCTGCTCCAGGGCCCTTTGTTGCGCCGCTTGCTGTGCCGCCGCCCGCTGCCGACGATCAGCAGCGCTGCGAGCTTCCTCACGTGCCCGGTCGGCTGCCGCCTGGCGCAGGCGTTCGGCCTCAGTGGCCGCTTCAGCCTGTTTGGTTTGCTGTTCGATTTGATACAGATTGTCGAATTGGCCTGCCAATGTCGGCATGGCGAGCAGTGCGAGGACCGAACCCAGAACGATATGTTTCATGTCCGACCCCTTAGCTTTTCTTGGGTTCTGGACAGGTCGCATTCGGCTGAATGCGTGTTTCGTTGGAGATGGTCATCACCATCAGGGAAATTTCGCCAACCTTGAACTCACAAGGGCGACCCACCTGGGCAGAAGTGTAGATCTTGCCGCTTTCCGAATAACCAATCAGCACGCCCGGTACCAGAGTGGTGTCATTGACCATCGAACCCGCCATGGCGCCTGCAGCGCCACCGGCTACACCGCCGACAATGGCCGTGTCGGTGTTTTTAGTGTTGCCCAGTGCGGCACCACCGATCAGCCCCAGTACCCCGCCCGCCATCATGGCTGCTTTTTTGTTCTTTTCGTTGCTGACTTTGATCTTGCTCGGCGAGATCGTAAGGATTTTGACGGTTTTAGCTTCCTGCTGAGTGTTGACCTGACTGGCGTCGAACACATCTGCCTGATACTCCTCACCGCTGGTTTGGCAACCAGCAAGAACGGCAGCAATCGAAAGTACCAGGCAGCGTTTTAACATCATCATTTCTAATATCTCTATGAGCGTAAGAAATCCCGAAAGGGACAGTCCATTGTGATTTGAGGCAATGTGCCATCATTTTAATCAAACTCAAGAAGATAAGGCCAAGGAAACTTTGGATTGGGATTGGATAGATCGAATACATCGAGGTAAGGCGATTCAGCAACGGCTGAACGGGGAGGTGTGAAATTCATGAAAACGACACCCACAAAAAAGCCCCAGACCCATAAGGCCTGAGGCTTTCTCGTTACAAGGTATGGTGCACCAGGCGGGATTCGAACCCACGACCCCTGCCTTCGGAGGGCAGTACTCTATCCAGCTGAGCTACTGGTGCAGCGGGCGCCATGATACGCATATGCACTGCGGGCGTCCATGCTGCTGAATCGCCTGCGTTTTTTCAAAGCTGTAACGCGCGTTTGCTACGTTGATCAGAAAAAATAGGCAAAAGCGTCGTTTTCGTTCTTTTTTTCGAACAGGCTATTGTCCTTTACCCCCTTTGATCCTAGGATTCGTTTGAGATTTCAAACGCTCTTGTCTGGGTGCTGAACCGCACGATTTGAATCAGTGCGCTTTTTATGTGCTTCAGCCCGGTGAATGATTTCCCTGACGGCAGCCTATCGAGGCGCCTTTCTACAATCATAATTTGCTCCGCATTCGTTGCGGTGCTGTTAAGGAAAGCCGACATGCAGCTTAAAGACACCCAGTTGTTCCGCCAGCAAGCCTTCATCGATGGCGCGTGGGTTGATGCGGACAATGGTCAGACGATCAAGGTCAACAACCCGGCAACGGGCGAAATTCTGGGCACCGTGCCGAAAATGGGCGCTGCCGAAACCCGCCGTGCGATCGAAGCCGCTGACAAAGCGCTGCCGGCCTGGCGTGCACTGACCGCCAAAGAACGTGCGACCAAGCTGCGTCGCTGGTTCGAGCTGATCATCGAGAACCAGGACGACCTGGCTCGCCTGATGACTCTGGAGCAAGGCAAGCCATTGGCCGAAGCCAAGGGCGAAATCGTTTACGCCGCGTCCTTCATCGAGTGGTTCGCCGAAGAAGCCAAGCGCATCTACGGTGACGTGATTCCGGGCCACCAGCCAGACAAGCGCCTGATCGTGATCAAGCAGCCAATCGGCGTGACCGCTGCCATCACCCCGTGGAACTTCCCGGCCGCGATGATCACCCGTAAAGCCGGCCCGGCCCTGGCCGCCGGTTGCACCATGGTGCTCAAGCCTGCTTCGCAAACTCCGTTTTCCGCCTTCGCCCTGGCCGAACTGGCCCAGCGTGCCGGCATCCCGGCTGGCGTGTTCAGCGTTGTGTCCGGCAGTGCCGGCGACATCGGCAGCGAGCTGACCAGCAACCCGATCGTACGTAAGCTGTCCTTCACCGGTTCGACCGAAATCGGTCGTCAACTGATGTCGGAATGCGCCAAGGACATCAAGAAAGTCTCCCTGGAACTGGGCGGCAACGCGCCGTTCATCGTGTTCGACGACGCGGACCTGGATAAGGCCGTCGAAGGCGCGATCATTTCCAAGTATCGCAACAACGGCCAGACCTGCGTCTGCGCCAACCGCCTGTACATTCAGGATTCGGTCTATGACGCGTTCGCCGAGAAGCTGAAAGTGGCTGTGGCCAAGCTCAAGATCGGCAACGGCCTGGAAGTCGGCACCACCACTGGCCCGCTGATCGACGAAAAAGCCGTGGCCAAGGTGCAAGAGCACATCGCTGATGCGATTTCCAAAGGCGCCACCGTGTTGTCCGGTGGCAAGCCGATGGAAGGCAACTTCTTCGAGCCGACCATCCTGACCAATGTGCCGAACAACGCTGCCGTGGCCAAGGAAGAAACCTTCGGCCCACTGGCTCCGCTGTTCCGCTTCAAAGACGAAGCCGATGTGATCGCGATGTCCAACGACACCGAGTTCGGTCTGGCCTCGTACTTCTATGCTCGTGACCTGGGCCGTGTATTCCGTGTGGCTGAAGCCCTGGAATACGGCATGGTCGGCGTCAATACCGGGTTGATCTCCAACGAAGTCGCGCCGTTCGGCGGCATCAAGGCCTCGGGCCTGGGCCGTGAAGGCTCCAAGTACGGCATCGAAGACTACCTGGAAATCAAATACCTCTGCCTGGGCATCTAAGCCCGGCACGGCATTGCTTCAAGCGCAAAGGGCACGAGAGCGCTGTCCCTTTGCGCCGCTTCAAACCGGAATTTTCTCGGTGACCGGGAACGCCGTGGCAGTCGATCATCGCATGCTGCCGCCGTTGCTCCCCGTCGCTTTATCCTTGAACCACGCCGCCCGATGAGCGGTGAATGAGGAATGTATGAGCAAGACTAACGCTTCTTTGATGGCCCGCCGTACCGCTGCTGTACCACGTGGTGTTGGCCAGATTCACCCGATCTTCGCCGACTCCGCGAAGAACGCGACCGTAACCGACGTTGAAGGTCGTGAGTTCATCGACTTCGCCGGCGGTATCGCCGTGCTGAACACCGGCCACGTGCACCCGAAAGTCATCGCCGCCGTGACCGAGCAACTGAACAAGCTGACCCACACTTGCTTCCAGGTGCTGGCCTACGAGCCGTATGTGGAAGTGTGCGAAAAAATCAACGCCAAGGTCCCAGGTGATTTCGACAAGAAAACCCTGCTGGTGACCACCGGCTCCGAAGCCGTGGAAAACTCCATCAAGATCGCCCGTGCCGCCACTGGCCGTGCCGGCGTGATCGCCTTCACCGGCGCGTACCACGGTCGCACCATGATGACCCTGGGCCTGACCGGTAAAGTCGTGCCTTACTCGGCCGGCATGGGCCTGATGCCAGGCGGCATCTTCCGCGCGCTGTACCCGAACGAACTGCACGGCGTCAGCATCGACGATTCGATCGCTTCCATCGAACGCATCTTCAAGAACGACGCCGAGCCGAAAGACATCGCCGCGATCATCATCGAGCCGGTTCAGGGCGAAGGCGGTTTCTACGTCGCGCCTAAAGAATTCATGAAGCGACTGCGTGCCCTGTGCGACCAGCACGGCATCCTGCTGATCGCTGACGAAGTACAGACTGGCGCTGGCCGTACCGGCACTTTCTTCGCCATGGAACAGATGGGCGTTGCCGCCGACCTGACCACCTTCGCCAAATCCATCGCTGGCGGCTTCCCGCTGGCCGGTGTGTGCGGCAAGGCCGAATACATGGATGCCATCGCTCCAGGTGGCCTGGGCGGCACCTACGCCGGTAGCCCGATCGCTTGCGCCGCGGCCCTGGCCGTGATGGAAGTGTTCGAAGAAGAACACCTGCTGGATCGTTGCAAGGCTGTTGGCGAGCGTCTGGTTACCGGCCTGAAGGCCATCCAGGCCAAGTACCCGGTGATCGGTGAAGTGCGTGCCCTGGGCGCGATGATCGCGGTCGAGCTGTTCGAAAACGGCGACAGCCACAAGCCGAACGCCGCAGCCGTGGCGTCCGTTGTGGCCAAGGCTCGCGACAAGGGTCTGATCCTGCTGTCCTGCGGCACCTACGGCAACGTTCTGCGCGTCCTGGTACCGCTGACCTCGCCGGACGAGCAACTGGACAAAGGCCTGGCGATCATCGAAGAGTGCTTCTCCGAGCTCTGATCCCTGGTGTGACCTGATCCACAAAAAACCCGCCTCGGCGGGTTTTTTCATGCCCCTTGAAACACATCCCGCGCATTAGCGCTGTATCGAATGGCCAGCATTGGCTAAGGTTCCTGCATTGCCAGGGAGAGCTGTATGACAACTGTCATTTTACCCGCCGTTCCAAGAGTCCTGATTGCCGAGGCCGACCCCTGGTCCCGGGATTTGCTCAAGGAAGTGTTGTTGAACGTACGCTGCGATGCGCGGCTGGATTTGTGCGCCGATGGCCAGCAAGCGCTGGAGCTATTGGCTGCCAACCCCTATGATCTGGTCATCGCCGACTGGGAGTTGCCGGGCGTCGATGGCCTGAATGTCCTGCGCAACGTCCGTCAGCGCAAACGCAATCCGCCCATGCCGTTCATTCTGATGAGCAGTCGCAACGACAGTGCCAGCGTGCGCGAGGCCTTGCCGCTGGTGCCGGCCGCGTACCTGACCAAGCCCCTGAATATGGAAAGCCTGACCCAGCGGTTACAGGGGTTGCTGCTGAACGCTGGCGAAGAAGTCTCGTGCGAAGTGCCGTCGCTGGCGCCGGGCATGACTCTGTCGGTGTTTCTGGAGCGTCGACGGGAATTGGCCGACGGCGCGCCGCTGATGACCGACGTGCAAGTAGCGGTCAAGCGCAGCCTCAATCCCAATGGCCTCGACCTGACGGTGCTGGAAGACGAAATCCGCACCGATCCGCAGGTCACGGCCGTGCTGATCGCCGCTGCCAACAGTGCGGCCCAGCACCACGGCGCCGGTGTGCAGACCCTGTCCCAGGCGCTGCATCGCCTGGGCACCGGGCAGAGCATGAATCTGATTCTCGGCCTGGCGCTCAAGCGCAGTGCCCGGCTCAGTGACCCGCAATTGGCCGACTATGCCGAGCGTAACTGGAACCTGTCATTGCACACCGCCGAATACGCGCGAACCTTGGCGCGTCTGCTTGATCTGGATCAGGAGCGTTGCTATTGCGCCGGCATGTTGCATCGCCTCGGCGATCTGGCGTTGCTGCGCTGTTTGCAGGAGTGGAAACAGGCCGGTGGCGAGCTGGACGAGCAGGAGGAAGTGGGCGAAGCGCTGGTTGAATTTGGCGCGGCCTATGGTTCGGCCCTGCGCACGCGCTGGCGCCTGCCACTGGAGTTGCGGGAGCTGATCGCGGCGGCCTACCAGCTCGGTGGCGGGGTTTACTCCCGCGAGGCGCTGGTGATGAACATGGCGGCGCAGATGGCGCGCCTGACCGAGCATGAGGGCATCGAGGAGCTGGCGAAGAGCCGGACGGCGCGGTTGCTCAAGATTGGCTTGCCGGAGTTGATACGTTTGCGCAAGTAGGAGCAGCCGGTCGACGCTCGATTGCTCGCGATGGAGGTAAACGATGACGCGTAAAATCTGAATCACTCTCGTGCCTCAGGTTTTTCGCGAGCAAGCTCGCTCCCACAGGGTTTTGCGATGGCCGCTCAGGCGGTAATAATCCGGTTCTTGCCCTCACGCTTGGCCTGGTACATCGCGGCATCCGCACGGGAAAACAGGTTCTCCACGTTTTCGTCCGCGGCGGTCAGGCTGGTCAGGCCCTGGCTGACGGTGATGCCGAACGTCTGGCCTTCATGGGTGAAACGCAATCGCTGAATCTGCTGTTGCAAGCGTTCCGCCACTTGCAGGGCCATCTTCGGCGTACAGCCGGGAAACACTGCTGCGAACTCCTCACCGCCAATGCGACCGAACAGGTCGCCACGGCGCAACGCTGCGCGGCCGCTATCGGCGATGCGTTGCAACACGTTGTCGCCTTCCTGGTGACCATAGGTGTCGTTGATGATTTTGAAGTCATCGATGTCCAGCATCAGGAACGACAGCGGCTCGCCCCGTTGCCGGGCGTGTGCGAACTCGCGGTGGGCGCATTCGAAGAAATGCCGGCGGTTGCTGCTCTGGGTCAGCGCGTCGGTGGTGGCCAGGCGCTGCAGCTCGCGTTCCATTCGCTTCTTGTCGGTGATGTCCTCGGCGATGCCGACGATGATCACCGGTTGCCCCGGCTCGGCCTGGCGGTTGACGTAGCATTTGTCGCTGAGCCAGCGCACCTGCCCGTCGGCGGCAATGATTCGATACTCGCGGTCTTCGACAGCGCCCTTGTCCAGCACTTCGGCCAGGCTGCGTTCGGCGTAGTCCAGGTCGTCAGGGTAAATGCAGTCGCGCCATTGGTTGCAGTCGGCCAGCAGCCGATCGGCCGAACGGCCAAAGATCCGTTCGTAGGCGGGGCTGACGTAAAGCATCTGACGGGTTTCCCAGTCGAATGCCCATAGCACCGCGTTGACGCTCATCAGCAAGGTGTTGAGCAACTGTTCGCGTTCGCTCAGGCGTGCGACTTCGCCTTGGGCGTGCATCAGCGCAATCAGGGTCTGCGCAGCCTCGGGCCCATGTGACGGAGATGAGTCTTGCAGGTTCTTTTGGGCCATCGACACAAATCTCAAAGGGCATTCCGCGTATTAGATAGCGGCCAACACCAAGCCCGCCGGGGGATAGCGAAGTGTCTTTGAGATAGGGCTTTTCGGGTGAAGTTCCCGCCTTTTGTGGCGAGGAAGCCGGCTTCCGCCGGGCGGTACTGGCGATGCGTTCTTGCGGCAAAAAAACAATGTGGGAGCGAGCCTGCTCGCGAAAAGGGGGTGCCAGTCAAATCAATATTGACTGACACGCCGCCCGGAGCCGGCTCGCTCCCACAGGTTTTGCGGCTGCGCGCTGCAATCAGACAGCAGCAGGACGCAGGGAGTAGGTCTTCAATTGACCGGCGAAGTCGCGCAGTGACTGAATCCCGCTGGCTTCGGCTTCGTGTACCCAGTCCTTGATGGCCGCCAGCATGTCGTGACCATTTGAGCTGGTCTTGACCCAGATCTGCTGCAGGGCCAGGCGTTTCTCGTAAATTACCTTCAGCGCCTGACTGTGCTCGAGCATGCTCTGGATGCGTACATGGTGCTTGTCATCCAGCAGGCTGGTCTCCCGCGAGAGCAGGCGTTTGGCCCGGTGGAACTGGTGGCGTACCGAGTGATCGACCTTTTCCAGCTCTTGCTTGACCAGCGGGCCGATTACCAATTTGCGGTACTGGGCCATGATCTGGAAGCGGTTGTTGAGGATCGCCATGGCGGTGTCCATGTCCAGGTTGCCCTTGCCTTCGACGCGATGGGCAATCGGCGCAACCCGCTGGACCTTGGCCAGGCGCAGGAAGCTGAAGACTTGAATCCACGCCCAGCCCAGGTCGAATTCCCACTTTTTCACCGACAGTTTTGCCGAGTTAGGGTAGGTGTGATGGTTGTTATGCAGTTCTTCACCGCCAATGAGGATGCCCCAAGGCACCAGGTTGGTCGCCGCATCGCGGCATTCGAAGTTGCGGTAGCCAATGGCATGGCCCAGGCCATTGACCACGCCGGCGGCCCATACCGGGATCCACATCATCTGGATGGCCCAGATGGTGATGCCGATGGTGCCGAACAGCAGCAGGTCGATAACGCCCATGATTGCGATGCCCAGCAGCGGGAAGCGGCTGTAGAGATTGCGCTCGATCCAGTCTTCGGGGCAGTTCTTGCCGTAGATGCGCAGCGTCTCGGGGTTTTCCGCTTCGGCGCGGTACAGCTCGGCGCCTTTGCGCAGCACCGTGGACAAACCCTTGATGACCGGGCTGTGCGGATCATCGACGGTTTCGCATTTGGCGTGATGCTTGCGGTGGATGGCGGTCCACTCGCGGGTGTTCTGCGCCGTGGTCAGCCACAGCCAGAAACGGAAGAAATGTTTAAGGCCCCCATTGAGCTCCAGGGAGCGATGGGCCGAGTAACGATGCAGATAGACCGTGACGGCAATGATCGTGACGTGGGTCATCAGCAGGGTGACTGCTACCAGCGACCAGGGCGACAAGCCAAGAAAACCTTCGTACCACATAGGCTGTAGGGCCCTCGATAAAGAAAAAACAGCCGTTGCATTATCACTAAGCCCACACAGAAAACCAGTCGCCCTTTCAGATAAGAGTGGCTGGATGTGTCTTTCAACTATAATTCCAATCTTTTTGTAGGGACATGGATTGCCGGATGCCTGCCACCTATCGCGATGCCTTGCGTGCAGCGCTGCTCTATCTGTTGCTTTCTGTGGTTTGGCTGCAGATGAGTGGCTATTTATTAAACAGTTTCTTCGATAGCTCTGCCGAGCGGCTGCGATGGCAACTGATCAACGGTTATGTCTGGGTACTGTTCAGCGCCGGGTTGATCTTCATTGCCCGGGCGCGGTTGCTGCGATGTCTGGGGATCGGCGCCAAGCTGCGTGAACGTGATGCCGACCGCACGCGCTTGCGCCAGGCGGCGGCCGTGTTCGACTGCACCCGCGAAGGCGTGCTGGTCACCAATCGGGAAGGCGTGATCGTCCATGTGAACCGGGCGTTCATGGAAATCACCGGTTACGGTTGTGAGGACGTGCTGGGGCAGCGGCCCAATCTGTTCAAGTCCGGACGACATTCCCCTGAGTTCTATCAGGTGATGTTTGCCGCGCTCGCCACTGTCGGGGAGTGGAGTGGAGAAATCTGGAACCGGCGCAAAAGCGGCGAGATTTACCCGCAATGGCAAACGATCCGCCTGATCCACGACGATTTCGGCCGGCCGAGCCAATATGTGGCGGTGTTTTCCGACATCAGTGCAATCAAGAACTCCGAACACGAGCTGATGCACCTGGCGCACCACGATCCGCTGACCGACCTGCCGAACCGCCTGCTGTTCACCGACCGCGCCGAACAGGCCCTGGCCTCGGCACAGGTCCACAAGCGTGGCTGCGCGCTGCTGATGATCGACCTCGATCACTTCAAGATGATCAACGACAGCCTCGGGCACACCATTGGCGACCAGTTGCTCAAGGCTGTGGCAGAGCGCCTGGGCGCCATGTTCGGTCCGGGCATCACCCTGGCCAGGCTGGGCGGAGATGAATTCGCCGTGCTTGCCGATAGTTGTCCGCAACTGGTTCAGGCCGCTGCGTTGGCCCAGCGGATCATCGATGGCCTTAAAGAGCCGTTCCTTATTGATGGGCACCAGCTGTCCATCAACACCAGCATCGGCATCAGCCTGTTCCCCAGCGATGCCTTGAGTGTCGAGCAACTGCTGCGTAATGCCGACTCTGCACTGTTCAAGGCCAAAAGCACGGGGCGCAATGATTATGCCCTGTACACCGAAGAGCTGACGGCCCACGCCCAGCAGCGGGTCGAGATCGCTTTCGAATTGCGCCGCGCCCTGGACCAGCAGGAGCTGCGGGTCCATTACCAGCCGGTTCACGACCTCAAGACCCGTCGCTTGATTGGCGTCGAGGCGCTGGTGCGTTGGCAGCACCCGCAGCGGGGCCTGGTGTCGCCGGCGGAATTCATTCCGGTCGCCGAACGAACCGGTCTGATTGCTGAAATCGATGCCTGGGTCATGGCGCAGGCGTGCCGGCAGATGTGTCAGTGGCAGCAGGGCGGGGTGGTGTTGTCGTTCGTCGCGGTCAACGTATCTTCGCGCCTGTTCGCCCGTCGTGAGCTGTACCAGCAAGTGGCGCAAGTCCTGCGCGAAACCGGGCTGGAACCGGCGTTTTTGGAGCTGGAAGTCACTGAAAGCGCGGTGATGGAAGACCCGGAAGTCGCGCTGGAGCAGATGCATCGCCTGCGCGAGCTGGGTGTACGCCTGGCCATCGACGACTTTGGCACCGGTTATTCATCGCTGCTGCGGCTCAAGCGTCTGCCGGTGCAAAAGTTGAAAATCGACCAGGGCTTCGTCGCCGGGTTGCCGTGGGATGAAGATGATGCAGCGATTTCGCGGGTGATCATTGCCCTGGCCCAGAGCATGGGCATGCAGGTGCATGCCGAGGGGATCGAGCAGGTCGAGCAGGCTGCTTTCCTGCTCGAGCAGGGATGTGATCTGGGGCAGGGTTACTGGTTCGGGCGGCCGGTGCCGGCGGCGCAGCTCGATTGGGCTCATGTCCCGGTCATCGCCTGATTTACAAAATCCCTGTGGGAGCGAGCTGTTCACCTCAAACCCTTACCCCTTCACTTAATCTCTTCTGGTTATATAAACATTCTTAAATAGTCTTTTTAAGAATATCTACACCTCTCTAGTATTGCTCTCAAGCCGCAAGCAGTGCCGACACTGCGAGGCAACCTCTCAGTTGAAGGAGCAGCAATATGAGCGCATCCCTGCGTAGCGTCGACGGTCAAGACGAAGCCACCATCCTGCGTGAAATCCAGAGTGCCCTGCGCGATCTGCGCTTTGGTGCCGTGGAAATCACCGTGCACAACGCCCAGGTGGTACAGATCGAGCGCAAGGAAAAATTCCGTTTGCAGCAGCCGGGCAACAAGCCGGGCTGAGGCGAATCAGGCAACGCGATATCCCATAAGAAAAAGCCAACAAACCAAGAATTCCAGGAGCTTTCACCATGTCGTCGATTCGTCATTTCGCTTTGGCCGCCCTGGCCAGCGCCCTTTTTGCCGGTTCCGCCGTTGCCAAGGACTACGAGCTGCTCAACGTGTCGTACGACCCGACCCGCGAGCTGTACCAGGACTACAATGCCGAGTTCATCAAATTCTGGCAGAAGGACCACGCGGGCGACACCGTGAAGGTCCAGCAATCCCACGGCGGTTCGGGCAAGCAAGGTCGGGCGGTGATCGACGGCCTGCGCGCCGACGTCGTGACCCTGGCCCTGGCCGGTGATATCGACGAAATCGCCAAGCTTGGCAAGTCCCTGCCGGCGGACTGGCAAAAACGCCTGCCGGACGCTAGCACGCCTTACACCTCGACCATCGTGTTCCTGGTGCGCAAGGGCAACCCCAAAGGCATCAAAGACTGGGGCGACCTGATCAAGAATGACGTCTCGGTGATCACGCCGAACCCGAAAACCTCCGGTGGTGCGCGCTGGAACTTCCTCGCGGCGTGGGCCTATGGCCTGAAAGCCAATGGCGGCGACGAAGCCAAGGCCAAGGAATACGTACAGACCCTGTTCAAGCACGTGCCAGTGCTGGACACCGGCGCTCGCGGCTCGACCATTACCTTCGTCAACAACGGTCAGGGCGACGTATTGCTGGCCTGGGAAAACGAAGCCTTCCTGGCCCTGAAAGAAGAGGGCGGCGCCGACAAGTTCGACATCGTCGTGCCTTCGCTGTCGATTCTCGCCGAGCCACCCGTGGCGGTAGTCGACAAAAATGCCGGGAAAAAGGGCAACGAGCAGATCGCCGAGGCCTATCTCAAGCACCTGTACAGCCCGGCCGGCCAGGAAATCGCGGCGAAGAACTTCTATCGTCCACGTGACAAGGATGTGGCCGCCAAGTACGCCCAGCAGTTCCCGAAACTGGAACTGGTGAGCATCGACAAGGACTTCGGCGGCTGGAAAACCGCACAGCCGAAATTCTTCAATGACGGGGGCGTGTTCGACCAGATCTATCAGGCGCAGTAATCCTGATGTCAATTGGCTAAGGTGTTTAACGTGTGGGAGCGAGCCTGCTCGCGAAGACGGTATTTCAGGCGACAGGGATGTTGACTGGTACTCCCCCTTCGCGAGCAGGCTCGCTCCCACATGAATGCACTTGGCAGAACAAAATTTAACCAGGGACTTTTATGTCGCGTCGTATCTCCCCCGTCATACCCGGCTTCGGGCTGACGCTGGGCTACACCTTGGTGTACCTCAGCCTGATTGTGCTCATACCACTGGCGGCGATGTTCGTGCATGCCGCTCAACTCACCTGGGATCAATTCTGGGCAATCATCTCGGCGCCACGGGTGCTGGCCGCGTTGAAGCTCAGTTTCGGCACTGCCCTGTGTGCCGCGATCATCAACGGCATCATCGGCACGCTGTTGGCCTGGGTATTAGTGCGCTATACCTTCCCTGGACGAAAAGTGATCGATGCAATGATCGACTTGCCGTTCGCATTGCCCACGGCGGTGGCCGGTATTGCGCTGACGGCGCTGTACACCCCAACCGGTCTGGTGGGTCAGTTTGCAGCGGATCTGGGTTTCAAGATCGCCTACACCCCTCTGGGCATCACCCTCGCCCTCACTTTTGTGACACTTCCATTCGTAGTACGTACCGTACAGCCAGTATTGGCGGATATTCCCCGTGAAGTGGAAGAAGCGGCAGCGTGCCTGGGGGCAAAACCGTTGCAGGTTTTCCGCCATATCCTGCTGCCGGCACTGCTTCCGGCATGGCTCACCGGTTTCGCCTTGGCCTTTGCCCGCGGGGTCGGCGAGTATGGTTCGGTGATTTTCATCGCCGGCAACATGCCGATGAAAACCGAGATTCTGCCGCTGCTGATCATGGTCAAGCTCGACCAATACGATTACACCGGCGCTACCTCCATTGGTGTACTGATGCTGGTGGTTTCCTTCGTCCTGTTGCTGCTGATCAACTTGTTGCAGCGGCGCATCGAAACCCCATAAGGAGGCGCACCCATGTCCCAATCGTCTATTGCTGCCGCTTCCTCGAACGCTGCCCGTCGTGGCAGTGCGACTTCTCGGCGAATCCTGATCGGCCTTGGCTGGCTGATTTTTGCACTGTTCCTGTTGCTGCCGCTGTTCATCGTGGTGTCCCAGGGGCTGAAGCTCGGCCTCGGGGCGTTTTTCACCGCGATCTTTGAGGCGGACGCGCTATCGGCGCTGAAGCTCACGGTCATCGCCGTGCTGATTTCGGTGCCGCTGAACCTGGTGTTCGGCGTCAGCGCCGCCTGGTGCGTGAGCAAGTACTCGTTCCGCGGCAAGAGCATGCTGGTGACCCTGATCGACCTGCCGTTCTCGGTATCGCCGGTGATCGCCGGCCTGGTCTATGTGCTGATGTTCGGCGCCCAGGGCCTGTTCGGCCCGTGGTTGCAGGACCACGACATCCAGATCGTCTTCGCCCTGCCGGGCATCGTGCTGGCGACGATCTTCGTCACCGTGCCGTTCGTGGCCCGTGAACTGATCCCGCTGATGCAGGAACAAGGCACCCAGGAAGAGGAGGCCGCGCGTCTGCTCGGGGCCAACGGCTGGCAGATGTTCTGGCACGTCACCGTGCCCAACATCAAATGGGGCCTGATCTATGGCGTGGTGTTGTGTACCGCGCGGGCCATGGGGGAATTCGGTGCGGTGTCGGTGGTGTCCGGGCACATTCGCGGGGTGACCAACACCCTGCCGTTGCACGTCGAGATCCTCTACAACGAATACAACCACGTGGCGGCATTCGCCGTGGCGAGCCTGTTGCTGATCCTGGCGCTCTTCATCCTGCTGCTCAAGCAGTGGAGCGAAAACCGTATTAACCGCCTGCGCGCCAGCGCCGCGGAGGAATAATTCATGTCGATCGAAGTGCGTAACGTCAGCAAGAACTTCCATGCCTTCAAGGCGCTGGACAACATCAGCCTGGACATCCAGAGCGGCGAACTCGTCGCCTTGCTCGGTCCGTCGGGTTGCGGCAAGACCACGCTGCTACGGATCATCGCCGGCCTGGAAACCCCGGACCAGGGCAACATCGTGTTCCACGGTGAAGACGTTTCCGGCCACGACGTGCGCGATCGCAACGTCGGTTTCGTGTTCCAGCACTACGCGTTGTTCCGCCACATGACAGTGTTCGACAACGTCGCGTTCGGCCTGCGCATGAAGCCGAAAAGCCAGCGCCCGAGCGAAAGCCAGATCGCAACCAAAGTCCATGAACTGCTGAACATGGTGCAACTGGACTGGTTGTCGGATCGCTACCCGGAGCAACTCTCCGGTGGTCAGCGCCAGCGCATTGCCCTGGCTCGGGCGCTGGCGGTGGAGCCGAAAGTGCTGCTGCTCGACGAGCCTTTCGGCGCCCTCGACGCCAAGGTCCGTAAAGAACTGCGCCGCTGGTTGGCGCGTCTGCACGAAGACATCAACCTGACCTCGGTGTTCGTGACCCACGACCAGGAAGAAGCGATGGAAGTCGCCGACCGTATCGTGGTGATGAACAAGGGTGTGATCGAACAGATCGGCTCACCGGGTGACGTCTACGAAAACCCGGCCAGCGATTTCGTCTATCACTTCCTCGGTGATTCGAACCGACTGCACCTGGGCGAAGACAAGCACGTGCTGTTCCGCCCGCACGAGGTGTCGTTGTCACGCCATGAGCTGGAAGATCACCACGCGGCTGAAGTGCGGGATATTCGACCGCTGGGCGCGACGACACGGGTGACGTTGAAGGTCGAAGGGCAGAGCGATCTGATCGAAGCTGAAGTGGTCAAGGATCACGACAGCCTGGTTGGTTTGGCGAAAGGCGAGACGCTGTTCTTCAAGCCGAAGGTCTGGCAGAAGGTTGCGAATATCTAAGGCAAAAGCTTCGCGAGCAGGCTCGCTCCCACAGTGGATTTGTGAACGACGCAAATCAGTGTGGGAGCGAGCCTGCTCGCGATAACTATCTAAACAGCGGCACGCTTCGGATTGACCCGCACCCCACCCGCCCGCGCCTCGATCTGCTCTTTGAGCTCATGCCGCATCCCCAGCATGAACGCCAACTCGGCCACCACAAACAACGGCCCGACAATCAACCCGGTCATGTCATCGACAAATGCCGGTTTGCGCCCTTCGTAGTGATGGCCGACAAACTGGATCGCCCAGCCGATCACGAACATCGCCACGCCACTGCCCAGCCAGACCAGCGTGCTTTGTTGCGCCAGCACCTGACCTGCCCAGACACACAGCCCGAGCAACACCGTCATCAGCACCCCAAGGCGCAGTTCAAGGCGCAGGTAAAACCACGCTGAGGCCAGTGACACCAGCACCGCCGGCGAAAGCCAGCCCCCGGCCCACTGCGGACGTGACAGCAGCACGGCCACGGCCACCACGATCAGCGGAATGCCGATAAAGTGCGAGGCGATGTTGCGCGGGTCACGGTGGTAGGCGGCGTATTGACTGAGGTGGTCGACGAGGCTTTTCATTGTTGTTCTCCTGTGGGGTGATTGATCATGCCCCGGGGTCACTTCCCGCTCTGTCAGCCAGGCGACAATCTCTAGGAGTTTTCATGGATATGCAGGTCTGGCGTCCACGCCTGATGAGCGGTCAGTGGTTCAGCCATTTGCCTGTTTCCCTACAGGATAGCCTGCTGTCGGTGGCCAGGCTGCGGCGCCTGTCGCCGGGGCAGCGGCTGTTCAAGCGTGGCGGTCCGCCCTGCGGCCTGTACGCGGTGCTTGAAGGCGCGGTGCGCGTCGGGGCAGTGAGTGAGCAGGGCAAGGAAGCGTTGCTGAGCCTGGTGGAGCCGCCGCACTGGTTCGGCGAAATCTGCCTGTTCGATGGCCAGCCACGCACCCACGATGCGTACGGCGTGGGCCAGTGCACGCTGCTGCACATTCCTCAGAACACCTTGCTGGCGCTGCTCGACGAGCAACCGCAGCACTGGCGGCAACTGGCGTTGCTGATGAGCCAGAAATTGCGCATGACCTTCATCAACCTCGAACAACTGAGCCTGTTGCCGGCCCCGGCACGGCTGGCGCACCGCTTGCTGATGATCGCCGAAGGCTATGGCGAGACCGCCCCACCGCGTCGCGTCCTGCAGCTGCCCCAGGAGCAGCTTGCCGCCATGTTGTCGCTATCGCGCCAAACCACCAACCAGATCCTCAAGGAGTTACAGGGGCAAGGGATCATCGGGCTGAGTTACGGCGAAATTGAAATCCTCGATGCCGTGCGGTTGCGGGTGCTGGCGATGGTTTGATGTCTGGTAGGGGCGTCAGCAAATGTAGCTGGACTTCAATCATGACATGAACTAAATACAATGCATAATCGTTAAACTGATAAAATATGCACTGTATACGATGCATGGTGGTGAAATGGAAAACCTTGGCAAGCTGATCCGAACGTTACGCAAGGAAAGAAAACTCTCCCAGCAGGCATTGGCACATCAGTACGGAATGAGCCGGGCGACGATCTCCGGGATTGAAAACAACACCCTCTCCGAAATTGGTCTGCGCAAGGTAGAGGCGATCCTCAATGGCTTCGGTTATGAGCTGACTGCCGTGCCGCGACAGTCGAAGCGGCCGACGCTGGACACCCTGAAAAAGGTGGATTTCCATGGATGAGCCGCAGGAGAAGGATCGACTGGCTATCAGCGTTTCCAACAGCGCGGTCGGAGTCCTTGGTCGTGGTCAGTCACCCGTTGATAGCGTGTTTGCCTACGCCGAAAACGCGTCAGAACAAAACGCCGTCTCGTTGACCATGCCGGTGCGGCTGGAGAGTTACGCGTGGGAATCGGGCGTTCCACCGGTTTTTGAAATGAATCTGCCTGAGGGAGCCCTGCGTGATGAATTGACTCGTCGCTTCAGCAAGGCCGTCCGGGGGTTTGACGATTTTTCGATGCTTGCCATCGTCGGCCCGCACCAGCTCGGAAGAGTCTGCATTTCAACGGCCCAGGGTCCGGGCGACCAGCCACCTGAAACCAGCCTGGCGGACCTTCTTGTACATGATGGTGCGCAAGGTCTGTTCGAAGACCTCTTGCAGACCTATGGCCAGTATTCAGGCGTTTCCGGTGTACAGCCGAAGGTACTGGTGCGTGACAGCGCATCAACCATCGATCGGCTGTCCCATCGGGGGGCCACGCATCTGGTCAAAGCCTTTCGTCCTGAGCAATACCCGGAACTCGCTGCCAATGAATACTTCTGCATGCGGGCGGCGTTGCATTCGGGTCTTGAGGTACCGAAGTTTGAACTCAGTGAGCACGGCAAGTTTTTGATCGTTGAACGCTTCGATCTGAATGAAAAAGGTTACCTGGGGTTCGAGGACTTCTGCGTGCTCAATGCCTGGCCATCAAAAGCCAAATACGATGGTTCGTACGAAGGTGCGGCCAAGCAGATCAAGGCGTTTGTTTCCCCGCCTTTGCTCAATCAGGCACTGGAGTCGTTTTTCAAAATCGTCGCGCTGTCATCGGGTCTGAAAAATGGCGACGCGCACCTCAAGAACTTTGGCGTTCTGTACGAAGACTGTGGTGTCGATGCAGTAATCAGCCTGGCACCTGCCTACGACATCATCACCACGTCGGTCTACATCAAGACCGATAGCATGGCGTTGTTACTGGGCGGATCGAAGGCGTGGCCCAAGTACAAAATGCTGATGCGGTTTGGCCGCTCCGCCTGCAATTTGACCGAGGGGCGCTGCAACGAATTGCTGCAACAGGTCATCCATGGGATGGCAGTGGCGATGGGCGAGATGGGTCAACACATAAAGGCAAACAGTGCCTTTGCCGCAGTTGGAGAGGCAATGCTGGAGCAGTGGAAAGAGGGTATGGCTCGCAGCCTGGTCAAAGGCTGATCAGCGCAACCCATCCCGAAACTGCCCCGGCGTCATACCCGTCCAGCGCTTGAACGCACGACTGAAGCTGCTGGTGTCGGCAAACCCGAGCAGATAACTGATCTCGCTCAACGAACATTGCGGGTCACGCAGGTGCAGCAGCGCGAGGTTTTCGCGGCTTTCGTTGAGCAGCGTGTCGAACCGGTAGCCTTCATCGGCCAGGTGCCGTTGCAGGCTGCGCAAGCTCAGGTGCAGGGCCTTGGCGATGTGTTCGGCGCTCGGTTCGCCTTCGGGCAGTTGTTCTTCAATGGCGTCGCGGACCTTGCGCTCCCACGTCAGTGGCTTGAGTTGCGCCAGGGTGCGCTTGAGCACGGTTTCATTGTGTTCGGCCAGCTCCGGATTGGCATCGTCCAGGTGGCTGTCGAAATCGACGAGGGCGAACTCCAGTCGGTCTTCGTCGGCGCCGAAGTGCACGGGCGAGCGAAAGACTTTATGCCATTGGTGTGCGTCTGCCGGCTCCGGGCGGCGCAGGTAGGTCGCCAGTGGCGCGTAGTCGCGACCCAGGCGATTGCGGCAGGTGCGCACGTAAATCGCCATGAACGCGTCGATGGCTTCGAAGGCAGGAGCCGGGTTGCCTACCGGAATTTTCAGACTGAAACAGTAGCGATCCTCGGCGCGGGTCAGCTCCAGTTCCAGGGCATCGCTGACCACCTGGTGATAACGCACGATGCGCTCGAACACTTCCCGCAGGCTGCCGCTGGCGACCAGCGCATAACCCAGCGCATGGAAAGTGGTCGGGCTGACGAAACGCGAAACCCGCAAACCGATCGCCGGATCGCCGCTGGCCTGCACCGCCAGATTCCACAGGTGCGTGGTGCCAGACAGCGGGTAGCGCGCGTTCGGGTCGTCCATCAGTTGCGGGTCGAGCCCCGCTTGCTGGCACAGGGCGGTGCTGTCGATGCCCAGGGCATCGAGTTGCTTGCGCAGGGCGCGGGTCCAGCTGGCGAGGGAGGTCGGTTCAGTCATGCTGATTGGCGCTTCCGGTCAACAGGTTGGCGTTCTCGGCTACCGCGTTGCGAAGGATCGCAAGGCAGGATGCAACCATCAATAACCAGAGGATGGAAGCATGAGCGGTACTTCTGCAAGCCCCCAGCGACTGAATGCATCGCAGCGATCAGCGTATATCCGTGAAGTGGTACTGGCCAAAGGCGTCGAGTTGCGCGAGCGCTATTCGATTCTCAAGCATCAGGACGCCCTCGGTGCAGGCATTCTGACCTTCGCTTTGGCAGGTATGGTGGGTTCGGCGGCGCTCTACATGACCGGGCACATGGCCTGGTGGGCGTGCCTGTTGCTCAACGCCTTTTTCGCCTCGTTGACCCATGAACTGGAACACGACCTGATCCACAGCATGTACTTCCGCAAGCAGAAGGTGCCGCACAACCTGATGATGGGGTTGGTGTGGCTGGCGCGGCCGAGCACCATCAATCCGTGGATTCGCCGCCATCTGCACCTCAATCACCACAAGGTGTCGGGCTCTGAAACCGACATGGAAGAACGCGCCATCACCAACGGTGAACCATGGGGCATCGCGCGATTCTTGATGATTGGCGACAACATGATGTCGTCGTTCATCCGCCTGCTGCGGGCCAAGACCCGGGTGCAAAAGATCAGCATCATCCAGCGCACGCTGAAGGTCTACGCACCGCTGGCGCTGATGCATTGGGGCGCGTGGTACGTGTTTCTCGGTTTCCACGCAGCGAACGGCGTAGCACACCTGATGGGCGCGCCGATCGAGTGGTCGGCGACCACGTTGTCGGTGATGCAGGTGATCGACATCGCGGCAGTCGTGATCATCGGCCCGAACGTGTTGCGCACGTTCTGCCTGCACTTCATCAGCTCGAACATGCACTACTACGGTGACGTGGAGCCGGGCAACGTGATGCAGCAGTGCCAGGTGCTGAACGCGTGGTGGCTGTGGCCGTTGCAGGCGTTCTGCTTCAACTTCGGCAGCAGCCACGGGATTCATCATTTTGTGGTGAAGGAGCCGTTCTACATCCGCCAGTTGACTGTGTCGGTGGGGCACAAAGTGATGCGCGAGATGGGTGTGCGGTTCAATGATTTCGGCACGTTTGCGCGGGCTAACCGGTTTGAGCGCAGGGAAGAAGTGGCTGCAGAAAAGGGGCGTACGGCTCAGGCTTGAGGGTTGTTTGTAAGGGCCTCTTCGCGAGCAGGCTCGCTCCCACATGAGATCTCGATTGTTCACAAATATTGTGTTCACTGAAGATCAAAGGTGGGAGCGAGCTTGCTCGCGATAGCGGTGGATCAGACAGCATCAATCCGGCTGGAATGGCGACTCACTCAGGATCACCCCAGTCTCATCCACATACCGCTGCCAGTGCTCGATCAAGGCACCGAGCTTGTGCGGTTGGCTCGACGCCAGGTCATGAATCTCCCCTGGATCATTGCCCAGGTCATACAGTTGCCAGGTCGCCGGCCCGACCGGTCCCGGGATGTACACCGCCTTCCATTGCCCTTGTCGAATCGCCCGTCGACCGAACAATTCCCACCCGGTGACGGTGTGCTCGTCATGTACTTGCGCCGTCTCGCCCGACAGGAACCCAAGCCACGACTTCCCGCGAACGTCCGCCACGGGCTTGCCGTGCCATTGCTTGCCCGGATGGCGCACGCCGGCAAGATCCAGAATGGTCGGCGTGATGTCCATCACCGTGCCGAAACCGTGGCTGATCTGGCCCTTGAGCGGCAGCTGCGGATAATGCACAAGCGCCGGAACACGGATCCCGCCTTCGGTGGTGAAGGCCTTGAACAACCGCGACGGCGCGGTCGCCACTTGCGCCCAGTTCGGCCCGTACCAGACGTAGGAGTTGGCGCGGCCGATGTTGTCCAGGCTGTTGTCGTAATGCTGGTTGAGATAGGTCAGCAACTGCGGGCCGAATTTCGGGAAGGCTTCGAGCAATGCCCCTTCGGCACCGTTATCGGACATGAACAGAATGAAGGTGTTGTCCAGTTGCCCCTGCTGGCGCAGGTAGTCGACGACCCGCCCGATGTTCCAGTCCATGCGCTCGACCATCGCCGCGTAAACCTCCATGGCCCGCGCGGAGATCTGCCGCTGCTCATCGCTCAGGGCATCCCATTGTGCAGTCAACTGGATCAACGGATGGGGCTCGACATCGGCCTCGATCAGCCCCAGTTTCTTGAGTTTTTCCAGGCGCTCAAGTCGCAGCACTTCAGGGCCGGCGTCATAACGCCCGCGGTATTTTTCCACCACTTCGACCGGCGCCTGCAAAGGCCAGTGCGGCGCGGAAAACGGCAGGTAGGCGAAGAACGGCCGGGTCTGGTCGCGCTCCTTGAGGTATTGCAGCAGCTTGTCGCCAAAGGCATCGGAGGAATAGAAATCCTTGGGCAGTTCATCGATGAATTGGTCGTCTTCGATGTACAGCGCCGGGGTGGATTTCAGCAGCCGTGGCGTTGTTTCATCGTAGGTCGGCTCAAAGCCGTAATGGTTGGCGGCACCGGGCAGCAACGAGAACGAACGCTCGAAACCCCGGGCGTGAGGTGCCAGCTCAGCGGTCAGGCCCAGGTGCCATTTACCGCTCATCAACGTCTGGTAACCCGCCTCGCGCAACAACTCGGGCAGGGCGACCACGCGGTCGTTCAGGTGCCCTTCGTAACCCGGTTTGCCGATCAGGTCCGGGGTCAATGCTTCGGCCATGGTGCCGATGCCTGCGATGTGGTGATCGGTGCCGGTGAGCAGCATCGACCGGGTCGGCGAGCAGGTCGGCGCGGTGTGAAAATCGGTGAGGCGCAAACCGTTGTTGGCCAGTGCATCGAGGTTCGGCGTATTGATTTCGCCACCGAAGGCGCCGATGTCGGAAAAGCCCAGGTCATCGGCCAGGATCACTAGAAAGTTGGGACGTTGCGGCATCAGGCATTTCCTTTTTCAGTAGGCAATGAAGGACAGCGGCAGATCGCGAACCTGCACCGGCACGGGGGGCTGGTAGTGATCGTCGCTGGTGAGTTCGTGCAGCAGTTCTTCGCGCAGCTGGTGGAAGTCGAAACTGCTGCGTTGGCGCGGATGGGGCAGGGCAATGTCGACCACTTGCTTGATCCGCCCCGGACGCGGCTCCATTACCACAACGCGGTCGGCGAGGAAGATCGCTTCCTCGACATCGTGGGTGACCAGCACGGTGGTGATTTTTGCCCGGGCGCGGATCGCCAACAGTTCGTCCTGCATCTGCTGGCGGGTCAGCGCATCGAGGGCGCCGAAGGGCTCGTCCAGCAGCAGAATCCGTGGGCTGGCCACTAGGCCGCGAGCGATGGCCACGCGCTGCGCCATGCCGCCGGAGAGCTGGTGTGGATAGGCGCGGGCGAAGTCGCCCAGGCCCACCAGTTCGATGAAATCATGGATACGCTTGTGCTTTTGCGCAGCGCTCAAAGGCTCGTTGACCAGGCCCAGACCGATGTTGTCGGCCACGCTCAGCCACGGGAACAAGCGGTGTTCCTGGAAGACGATGCCGCGCTCGCCGCCGATGCCGGTGACAGCTTTTCCATCCACGCTGATCTGCCCGCGAAATTGCGTATCGAGGCCCACCAGCAGTCGCAGCAAAGTGGATTTGCCGCAACCGCTGGAGCCGACGATGGCGACGAATTCGCCCTCGGCGATGTCCAGGTTGAATTCGCGGATGGCCTCAAGTGTGAAGCCGTCGACGTCGAAGGTTTTGCCCACGTGATTGAAGCTGACAATCGGTGCGTTCATGCGTGTCTCCAGCGAGTGGCGCGGATTTCCAGGCGTTGGCCAATGAGGTTGAGCAGGGCACCGGTCAGGCCCACCAGCAGCATGCCGGCCATGATCAGGTCCATGCGCAGCAGTTGCTGGGCGCCGATCATCTGGCTGCCGATGCCGCCGTTGGACGGCATGAAATATTCGGCGCCGATGGTGCCGAGCCAGGCGTAGATCAGGCTTAGCCGAAGCCCTGCAAAAATCCCCGGTGCCGCGCCCGGTAGCACCAGTCGACCGAGTCGCTGGCACAGATTCAGGCGCAGCACCTGCGCGGCCTCGTTCAGTTGCGGCGACAGGTGGGCGACGCTGCGCTGGGTGGCGATGAACAGCGGGAAAAAGGCGGCCAGGGCAACGAACACCCACTTGGCCAATTCCCCCAGACCGAACCACGCGGTGAGCAGCGGCACCCAGGCGAAAATGGCGATCTGGCGGAGGGCGGCGAGGGTCGGGCCGAGCACGCGCTCACTGGTGCGCGACAACCCCAGCAACAGCCCCAAGGCAAACCCGAGCCCGCCACCGAGCAGCAATCCGCCAAGGGTTCGGCCCAGGCTCAGGGCCATGCCGCCAATCAGCGTGCCGTCGAGCAATCCATCCCGAGTCGTCTGCAGGACCGCCAGCGGGCTGACCAGAATGTTCGCGTCAATCCATTGCTGATCCGAAGTCAGTTGCCACAACGCCAGGAGCGCCAGTGGCAGCAGCCACGGTTGCAATCGCTGCCAGCCTTGATAACGCGGCCCACGACGGATTTCGGCGGTGGCCGGGTGCGGCCAGTGCACCAGTTTCCTGTCCAGCAGACCGATACCGCGATCCATCGCCACGCCGATCAAGCCGATCACCACGATGCACACGAACACGATGTCGAGCATGAACAACTGCCGCGCCCAGACCATCAGGTAGCCGATGCCTTCGCTGGAAGCGAGCAGTTCGACAGCGAGCAGTGAAGTCCAGCCGGCGGCCAGCGCGAGGCGCACACCGGCCATGAATGCCGGCAGCGCGGCAGGCAGCACCAGGCGGCGGATCAACAGGTGCCTGGGCAGGCGCAACACGGCGGCGGCTTCGCGCAGCTTTGGTTGTGCATCGCGCACACCAACCAGCGTATGCAGGGTTACCGGCACCACGATGGCCTTGATCAGCACCACCAGCTTCAGCACTTCACCGATGCCGAAAAACACCATGAACAACGGAATCCAGGCCAGGGTCGGGACTTGGGCCAACCCGGCGAAGGTTGGAAATACCAGGCGCTCCAGTCGACGACTGAAACCCAGTGCCGCACCCAAAACAGCGCCCGCGATGATCCCGGCCAGCAAGCCCCAGAACAAGCGCTGAAGACTGATCCACAAATGGCTCCACAACTCGCCTTGGGACAGCTCCAGTGCACTGCTCCAGACAAGGCTCGGTGCCGGCAGGATCTGCTCGCTCATCCAGTGATTGCGGCTGGCGAGCCACCAGAGCGTGAACAGGGTGATGGGTAGCAACCAAGGCAACAGCCGACGACTCAAGCTGGGCCAGAGGCGCTGGTTTTCCAGTGGTGGCGCGGCTAGCGGCAGGCTGAGAAGAGAAACACGGGCCATGAATGACCTCCGTTGTCGGGTTGCAATAAAGACCTGCTTTTTTGTAGGAGTGAGCCTGCTCGCGATAGCGGTGTGTCAGGCAAAGATGTCTCGATTGACCTTCCGCTATTCGCGAGCAGGCTCGCTCCTACAAGGTTCAAGGCGTATGCAAAATTGATCTATAAAATTCAAAATCAATACTATTGAGAGATAAGAGAAGCCATTTATGGCCTCCCTAAGCCTCCGCATCCAATGCATTCGAAGAATATTTTTGATGCCGTTTGGGCATATCGGCGGAGAGCCCCGGATGCATTGACATAGACCTAAACGATCTAAAAATGTGAATTTATAGTATTTAAATGTTGGTGAAGATTCAGCCTAGTTTCAGCTCCTCAACGCCCGTCGCCCCAAGGAGCCGCACCCATGAAACTTCCCTTCAAACGTGTCATCAGTTTGTTCGCCGCACCGGCCCTGGCGGGGCTGCTGGCTTTCACGGTCAACGCTAGCGAACTCAAGGAAATCCGCATCGCGGTGCCGGACCTGAGTGCCGGTACCCAGCACAGCGGCGGCGGTGTGGTGGATGTGCTGCGTGATCAACAGATCTTCGAAAAGGCTTTCGCCGATCAAGGCATCAAGATTCAGTGGAGCTTCTTCAAGGGCGCAGGCCCCGTGATTAACGAGGCGTTCGCCAACGGTCAGGTGGACCTGGCCTACCTCGGCGATCTGGCGGCCATCATCGGCAAGTCCAATGGTCTGGATACGCGACTGCTCAGTGCCTCGGCGCGCGGGGTAAAGCATTACCTCGGCGTAGTGCCGGGTTCGGGGATCAAGACCCTGCAGGACCTAAAGGGCAAACGCGTGGCGATCTTCCGTGGCACCGCCAGCCAGCTGTCCTTCGATGCGGCGCTGGCCAGTCAGGGCTTGAGCGAGAAGGACGTGAAAGTCATCAACCTGGACTTCAACGCGGCGGTCGCGGCGCTGGCGGCGAAGCAGATCGATGCGTCGTGGGGCGGTTCCGGGCTGACGGCGTTGCAAGCCAAGGGGCTGGCCGAGTTGCCGCTCAATACCAAGGATCTGGGCGGCGCCGGCAGTGTGCAGGCGGTGCTGATAGGGACCGGGAAGTTTGTCGATGCGCATCCGGAAGCGGTGGCGAAACTGCTCAAGGCCCAACAGCAGGCCGTGGAGTGGCTGACCCAGGACAGCAACAAGGACGCTTACATTCAGTTGGTGTCGGGGCTGGCGAGTTATCCGGCGGTGATCCTCACGCAGGATCTGAAGGATCAGAAGCTGAGCGAGGTTTTCCCCTCGACGCTTGATCCAGTGTTCCTTGGCAAGTTGCAGGATGCGGTGGATTTGGCTTCGCAGCAGAAGCTGATCCGCAAGTCGTTCAAGGTCAGCGATTGGGTGGCGCCGGAGTTGGCTGCGGCGAAGCTCTGAAATTTCTGGCGGTCTTACTGGCCCCATCGCGAGCAGGCTCGCTCCCACAGGGGATCTCTGTCGGACACACAGTTTGTGTACGACTCAAATCCAATGTGGGAGCGAGCCTGCTCGCGATGGGGCCATCAAACCGCGACGCTGATCTGCTGCCTGTCCACCGCCACCAACGTCTCGATCATCGCCCGCGCCGCCGGCGACAAGCGGAACCCGGTGCGACTGACGATCCCGCACCGCGCATTCATGCTCTCGATGTTCTGCGGCAGATTGCGCCAGTGCAGTAGTGCCAGGGAACCCTGGGCAATGTCTTCAACAAACGCTTCTTCAGTCCCCACGCCAATCGCATTCGATTGCAGCACCACTTTCACCAGCGCCGGGAAATGCTCTGTCTCGATGGTCGGTGAAAAATCCACTCGCCCACTGAGGTTCGCCAGCAGTTTGCGAATGCCCGGCGGAATCATCGTAGTCGCCAGTGGGTAATCGAACATGTCGTTGGTCGACAGGCTCTCCTTGGCCAGCAGCGGGTGCCCGGGTCGGCAGAAAAACACACCGCGCTTGGGCGTCAGGGCCTGGGTCTGAAAGTTCGGGTCAGACTCGAAATGGCGGATGTCGGCGATGAAAAATTCGATCTCCTCACGGCTCAGGGCGCGGCTGAGTTTTTCCCAGTTATCCACCTCGAAACAGGTGCGCACTTTCGGGTGCGCATTGATGAATTGCGCCACCGCATCCGGCACCAGTTTCACCGCCGGTGCCGGGCCGCAACCGAAGCGCAGTTCACCGGCATCGAGCTTGGTCATCTGCGTCACTTCGGCATTCAAGAGGGCCGCGCCTTGTACCAGGCTGCGGGCATGTTGCAGCACCACCAGACCTTCGGGGGTGGGGCGCAAGTCCTTGTTGCCACGGTCCACCAACACGCAGCCGAACTCGTGTTCGAGCCCCTGAATGCTGCGGCTGAAGGCAGGCTGGGTAATGCCCATGGCCTCGGCCGCGCGCACGAAACTGCGGTGCTCGTCGAGGGCGATGAAGTAACGCAACTGACGAAGATCCATATGCTTTTCCGGCATCCTAAAAATAGCTCGAAGGCATTTGCGACGAGGGTTGACTGAGGTTTTAAATGCAACCTCTTATTCCGTCAACGAAGCATTCTAATATCTATTAGATCTAAATAGAATATAGATAGAGCAGTGTTTCGCGGCCGGTTCAACCGTAAGCAGTCTGATGAGGGTCTACCCATGAGCAATGCCGCTTTCGCCGTACAACCCGCTGTTCACGCGCTTGAAGTCCATCCGGTGGCCGGCCGCATCGGCGCCGAGATTCGTGGCGTACACCTTTCTGGCGAACTGGATGCCGCCACTGTTGAAGCCATTCAACAGGCACTGCTGCAATACAAAGTGATCTTCTTCCGCGAGCAGACCCAGCTCGACGATCAGCGCCAGGAGGCGTTCGCCCACCTGCTCGGCGAGCCGGTGGCACACCCGACCGTACCAGTGCGCGAAGGCACGCGTTTTCTGCTGGAACTGGACGGTGCCGAAGGCCAGCGAGCCAGCTCCTGGCACACCGACGTGACCTTCGTCGAGGCCTACCCCAAAGCCTCGATCCTGCGCTCGGTGGTTGCGCCGGCTTTCGGTGGCGACACCCTGTGGGCCAACACCGCCACTGCCTATGAAGGGTTGTCGGTGGAGCTGCGTGAGCTGGCCGACAAACTGGTCGCCGTGCACAGCAACGAATACGACTACGCCGGCGCCCGGCCTGACGTCTCTGCCGAGAAGCTGGAGCGCTATCGCAAGATCTTCACCTCGACCGTCTACGAGACCGAACACCCGGTGGTCCGCGTGCACCCGGTCAGCGGTGAGAAGAGCCTGTTGCTGGGGCATTTCGTCAAACGCATCAAGGGCTATTCCCAGGCCGATTCGGCGCACCTGTTCGGCTTGCTGCAAAGCCATGTGATCCGCCAGGAAAACATCGTGCGCTGGCGCTGGAAGGCTGGCGATGTGGCGATCTGGGACAACCGCTCCACCCAGCATTACGCGGTGGATGACTACGGGACCCAGGACCGCATCGTGCGCCGGGTAACGCTCAAGGGCGAGGTGGCGGTGGGTGTGAACGGGCAGGTCAGCCAGACGGTGAAAGGGCCGGATATCGACGGCGTCTGACCTGACGCTATCGCGAGCAGGCTCGCTCCCACAGGGGATTTGTGGCGTACACAAAACCAATGTGGGAGCCAGCCTGCTGGCGATGGCGGCCAATCAAGCAATTCAGAATTCTTTTGATCGGGAACCCCGCCTTATGAGTCCGTTGCACGTCGCTTCAACCTCTTCACCCCAACGGCTCAAACGCCTGCCCCTGGCCTTGTTGCTGGCAGGCAGCGCCAGTTGGACCCAAGGCTATGCGGCAGAAAGCGCTACCCCGCAAACCACACCCACTAAAACCGCCACGGCCGACAGCGCGCAACTGGAAACCGTGACGGTTACCACTCGCCGCCGCGAAGAAAGTTCGCAGGATGTGCCGACGCCGATGAGCGTGGTCAGCGGCCAGACCCTGGAAACCCAGCGGGTCTATCGCATCCAGGATCTGCAGCAGCTGGTACCCAGTGTCAACGTCGCCTACATGCATGCGCGTCAGTCCAGTGTGTCGATCCGTGGCCTGGGCAACAACCCGGCCAGCGATGGCCTGGAAGGCAGTGTCGGCCTGTACATCGACAACGTTTACCTCGGCCGCCCCGGCATGGCCGTATTCGACCTGATGGACATCGAGCAGCTCGAAGTGCTGCGCGGTCCGCAAGGCACCTTGTTCGGCAAGAACACCACCGCTGGCGTGATCAATATCAGCACCCGCGCGCCGACCTTTACCCCTGAGCGCAGCATCGAATCTTCGGTGGGCGAAGACGGATACTTCCAGACCAAGGGCACGATTTCCGGCCCGCTGAATGACGAACTGGCCGGACGCTTTTCTGCGTATCGCACCCGCAGCGACGGTGACATCAAGAACGAGTTCGACGGCCACGAGTTAAACGGCGGCTCGCGCGATGGCTTCCGTGGCCAGTTGCTGTTCAAGCCCAACGAGTCATTCAGCCTGCGCTGGATCGGCGACTACAACGAAGAAGATTCCAGCGCCGGCACTCGTGTGTTGTTCAACACCGGGCCAACCATCAATGGCACCAATCTTTACCAGCGCCGGGCCAATGCGGCGGGCGCGACACTGGTCGACGGCACGCACCGCAAGGTCAACCTGAACAACGACCAGCACGTCACCGTGCATCAGGGCGGCACGTCGGTCGAGGCCAACTGGACACTGCCAAGCGACTTCACACTGACCTCTATCAGCTCTTATCGCTGGTGGAATTTCACCCCGCGCAACGATGATGGTCTGGACGTTTCCACCTTCTTCAATGCTGGGGTTTCGGTGGAGGATAAGCAGTATTCACAGGAGTTTCGCCTGGCGTCGCCTACCGGTGGATTCTTCGATTACGTGCTCGGCGCCTATTACTTCGGTTCCGATCTGGACAACACATCCTTCGCCTTTTACGGCCCGCAAGCGGACATCTGGAACGGCACGCCTAACGGCGCTTTGAACAACATCGATAGTGTTGGCAACGGTCATATCGAAACCAACAGCTTTGCGCTGTTCGCCCAAGGCACCTGGCACCTGACCGAACGCCTGGATTTCACCGCCGGCCTGCGCGGCACCTATGAAGAGAAAAACGCCAGGGTGACCCGTGATGCACCGGTGGGTGGTGCAGCGGTCAGCGGTGCGGCGGCTGCGGCACGACGTGCTCGCGCCGGCGTCTTCGATTCCGGCGAATTGAATCAGTACAGCTCCAGTCCCTCGGGCTTGCTGAACCTCAGTTACCGCCTCACCGACGACCTGCTCACTTACGCCACGTTGTCCCATGGCGAAAAATCCGGCGGGGTCAATCTGGCCGTCGGCACGGCGCCGGTGGCCGGTGCCGATTCGCTGCTGATCGGCACCGAGCGCGCCAATAACGCGGAACTCGGTTTCAAGAGCACCCTGTGGGACCGCCGCCTGCAACTCAACGCCAACCTGTTCTGGACCCAGGTCAACGGCTACCAGACCAACGCCTTCGACGACGTCAATCGCGTGCAATACCTGACCAACGCCGGCTCCGTGCGCTCCCGTGGCGTGGAGTTCGAAAGCACCCTGATCCCGCTGCGTGGCCTGACGTTGAACATCAACGGCTCGTACAACGACGTCAGCTACCTCTCGTACAAGGACGCGCCGTGCCCGCCGGAAGTCAGCCTGGCGCCAGGCGCTCCAGCATCCTGCGACCTCAGCGGCCATCAAGTGGTGGGTGCTTCGAAATGGATCGGCAACGCCAACGGCGAATACAAATGGAACCTGAACAACGGCTTTGAAGAGTACGTCACCGCCAGCTATGCGTTCCGCTCCAAAGCGGTGGGCACGGTGGAAGATTCCGACTTCGGGCAGATCCCGAGTTATGCGGTGGTCAACCTCTCCACCGGCCTTCGCGGCGACTTCAACCAAGGGCAGTGGGACGTTTCGTTGTGGCTGAAAAACGCCTTCGACAAAACCTATTACACGACGCTGTGGACGGCCGCCAATGGTGGTTATGAAGGCCTGCTCGGCACACCGCGGACGCTGGGCGTGACCGGTCGATATGACTTCTGACGGCGAAAAACCATGCCTTGGATGAATACTTTCAATGCGGGCAAGGCATCGGTTTTTTTCCACTACGCCGGAGCCCTTGAACGGCGGGCTCAGGCGGTGGATTGATGGTTTTATATATTCTCTTATGGTCTAAACATAAATTTAAACATTACTTTCAGAACTAAGTGTTCAAGCCAATGATTGCTCTACCAGGGCGCCGTCGGGGGATGTTCAGAACGACGTTCCGGTAATCCACAAAGAGACCGCAGGGAGTTAAACAATGGGCAATGTCCAGATCGCCGCCGGTGCACATGAAGTGCTGTGGCGCCAGGCGCCCGGTGGTGAGTTGGTCGACCTCGGCCGACCGCACCGGGTGCCATTGGGCCAGTTGCGTTTGCAGCGTTCGCCCAAGGGCATTTTGAGCCGAAGGGAAACGGTCCTGCTCGGCGTGCTGGCGTTGCTGGTGCATGGCGCGGTGATCTATTGGGTCAATCAGCAACCGACCACCGTGCTGCCCATGGTGCCGCCGCAGATTCCGCCGATGACCATCGAGTTCTCGCGTCCGGCGCCACCAGTGGTCGAGCCTCCGCCTCCGCAACTGGTGCAGCCAGTGGTTGAGCCGCCACCGCCCGTGGAAGACGAGTTGGCAGTAAAACCTGCGCCACCTAAACCAGTTCCGAAGCCGAAGCCGAAGCCCGTGGCTAAACCGCTGCCGAAACCGGCACCAAAAGCCGTTGAACAACCACCCGCGCCAGCGAAACCGACAGCGCCTGTCGCCGCCCCGGCACCACCTGCACCGCCGGCGCCCGCACCTGTGACACCAGCCTCGGCCACCGCCGGTTACTTGAAAAACCCGGCACCGCAATACCCCTCGCTGGCCCAGCGTCGCGGCTGGGAAGGCACGGTGTTGTTGCGCGTACATGTGCTGGCCAGCGGCAAGCCCGGCGAGATCCAGCTCCAGAAAAGCAGCGGTCGCGATGCACTCGACGAAGCCGCGCTGAACGCGGTGAAACGCTGGAGTTTCGTGCCGGCCAGGCGAGGTGATGTCGCCCAGGATGGCTGGGTCAGCGTGCCCATCGATTTCAAGATTCATTAAACCGAAACCAAATTCGCGCGAAACGTTTACACGAGGAATACACCATGACGTTACTGGCATCTCCACTTGAATCCATCGAAAGCGCGGTGATCTGGCTGCTGGTGGTTTTTTCCGTCGCGACCTGGGGTCTGGCATTGCTCAAGGGCGTGCAGTTCGTTCGCCTCAAGGCACAGGATCGAAGGTTTCATCAGCAGTTCTGGGCCGCGTCGAGCCTCGACTCGGCAGCCGAGCTGAGCGAAACCCGGCCCGGCGCGGCAGCCCGGGTTGCACAGGCTGGTTATGCGGCAATCCAGGTGGGCGAGGCGCCGCAGGCGGCGGACTTGAGCCAGGCGATCAATCATCAGGATCGTCTGGAGCGTGCCTTGCGTCAGCAGATCGTGCGTGAGCGTCGGTCGCTGGAAACCGGGTTGGCGGTACTGGCGAGCATTGGCAGCACCTCGCCATTCATTGGTTTGTTCGGCACGGTGTGGGGAATCATGGAAGCGTTGAAAGGCATCAGCGCGGCGGGCTCGGCAAGCCTTGAAACGGTCGCCGGGCCGATTGGCGCGGCACTGGTCGCCACCGGCGTGGGGATCGCCGTCGCGGTGCCGGCGGTGCTGGTTTACAACTATTTTTTGCGTCGTTTGAAACTGACGGCGGCGGACCTGGATGACTTCGCCCACGACTTCTACAGCCTGGCGCAGAAGAGTTCGTTCCGTGTACTGATCCACCCGACGGCGCACAAGGCGGCAGCCCAGGGCAATGTGCAGAAAGTGAAGGAGGCGTCCTGACATGGCCTTCTCCACGCAAGACACCGATGAGGTGCTCAGCGAGATCAACGTGACGCCGCTGGTGGATGTGATGCTGGTGTTGCTGGTGGTGTTCATCGTCACCGCACCGCTGCTGACCAACGCCATTGCGATCAACCTGCCCAAGACCGAGGCGGTGGCGCCGGTGAAGCAGAAAGACCCGTTGGTGGTGAGCATCGACGGTGCCGGCAAGCTGTTTATCAACAAGGACGAAATACAACCGGACTTGCTGGAGTTCAACCTCAAGTCGGCGAAGGCCAAGGACCCAGAGGTGCGTGTGCAGTTGCAGGCGGACGATGGGGTGAATTACGGCGAAGTGGCCCGGGCCATGGCGTCGATTGAGCGGGCAGGGATTACCAAACTGTCGGTAATTACCGCGCGTTAAGAGATTTTCGTTTTCCGGGGCCGTCTCCTTGGCAGGGTGCGGCCCTTTTTTTGCCTCGATTTTCACAACACCGCAACCCCTGTGGGAGCGAGCCTGCTCGCGATGGCGTCTTCAAATTCAACATCAAAGGTGGCTGATCCACCGCCATCGCGAGCAAGCTCGCTCCCACAGGTCATATGTTTAATATTCGATATAGATCTTAATAAATAGCTTCTTATTCCTTAACGAATATAAATCCTCTCCCTATACTCGACCGGGAACAGACACGCAGCAGGAGAGCTCCCCCATGCGCAACGAATCAATTCGCTACCTGATTGTGCCGGGCTGGCAAGGATCGCCAGAAGATCATTGGCAAAGCCACTGGCAGAACAGCCTGCCGAACAGCGCACGGGTGGAACAGGCCGACTGGTTGACGCCGCGTCGTGAAGACTGGGTCGCGGCGCTGGCCGAGGCGATTGCCGCCGACAGCACGCCGGTGATTCTCATTGCCCACAGCCTGGGTTGCATCACCGTCGCCCATTGGGCCGCGAGCGCTCCCGTGCAGTTTTTGCGTCAAGTGCGCGGCGCCTTGCTCGTCGCGCCAGCCGATGTCGAACGCCCGGCCTGCGCGCCGGCCTTGCGCAATTTCGCGCCGATCCCGACGGATCTGCTGCCGTTCCCCAGCCAGGTTGTCAGCTCCGACAACGACAGCGCCGTCAGTGCACCGCGAGCTCTGGAGCTGGCGCGTCAGTGGGGCGCCGAGGCGGGGATTCTGGCGGGTGCGGGGCATATCAACGTGAAGTCCGGTCACCAGCGTTGGGAGCAGGGTTTTGCCTATCTCTATCGATTGCAAAACCGCATGGAACACCACGCCCTGCGTCGCGCTTGAACACTTTCCTTATTTAACGCCCCCGTCTCCCGGCGGTTTTGGGCGGGAGTCTGCCATGAGCTTTGAAACCTTCGGCCAGCCGCTGCTGACCTTTCCCGATGCGGAAAAAAGTCCCCTGAGCATCCGCGCCAAGGCGCTGGTGTTTGTCGATCCACGTTCACGGCAATTACGTGAAGACCTTGAGCAACTGGCCACGCGTTCAGTGTCAGTGCTTATCCGTGGCGAAACCGGCACCGGCAAGGAATTGCTGGCCCGCCATATCCACCGCGCCAGTGATCGCGGCGGGTTGTTCGTGTCGGTCAACTGCGGCGCCATCAGCCCGACCTACGCCGACGCCGAGTTGTTCGGCTATGCGGCGGGCAGCTACAGCGGCTCGGCGAGCAGTCGTGCCGGGTGGTTCGGTTCGGCCAACGGCGGCACGCTGTACCTGGACGAAATCGGCGACCTGCCGCTGCCGATCCAGACCAAACTGCTCGCTGCGCTGGAAAACCACGAAGTCACCCGCGTCGGTGCCCATCAGCCGAGCCCGGTGGATGTACGGCTGGTGGCGGCCACCAGCATCGATCTGGCCCAGGCGGTTGCCGCCGGAAAATTCCATGAACGGCTCTATCACTACCTCAGCGAAGGCCAGCTCGAACTGCCGGCACTGCGCGAACGCACGGGGGACATCCTGTCGCTGGCCGAATACTTCCTCGGGATCTACAGCCAGCGTCTCGGCCTGCCAGTGCCACTGATCAGCGAAGCGGCGCAGCTTGTGCTGGAGCGCCACAGTTGGCCGGGCAATACCCGGGAGCTGGAAAACATCATTCACTTTGCGCTGCTGGTGAGTACGGGCGACGAGATTTTGCCGGAACATTTGAATTTGCCGGATACAGGCTTGGGACAGCTTGAACAGCAGCTCAAGCAGATTATCGGCAATGGTTCGGCCGATGAAAAAGCGGCTTTGAAGCGATTGATAGCCGACGCGGGACTCCTGTAGGAGCGAGCCTGCTCGCGATGGACGTCAACGATGACGCGGCGCACTGAATGTACGCGTTGCCCTTGCGACCATCGCGAGCAGGCTCGCTCCCACAGCTGTATGAACAAAATGGAATATGAAGCTGAATAAACGTTATTGTTCGGGAATAAAAAATCCCGGTATTGTCCGCTTCACGCCAGCGATAGCACTTCACTGGCACTCTCATATTCAAGCCGTCGCCACAAGCGACTGTGATTTTCGATAAGGACACTGCATGAAAAAGGTTCTGTTGTTCACCGCACTGGCGGCTGCCCTGACCACGGGCCTGGCCCAGGCTGGCGAGAAACTGGTGGTTGCCGCGACCCCGGTGCCACACGCCGAGATTCTCGAGCTGATCAAGCCAACCCTCGCCAAAGAAGGCGTGGACCTGGAAATCAAGGTTTTCACCGACTACGTTCAGCCGAACGTGCAGGTCGACCAGAAGCGTCTGGACGCCAACTACTTCCAGACCCTGCCGTACCTCAAGAGCTTCAACGAAGGCAAAGGCACTCACCTGGAAACCGTGATCGGTGTTCACGTTGAACCCTTCGGTGGCTACTCGAAGAAAGTCAAAACCCTGGCTGAGTTGAAAGACGGCGCGACCATTGCCATCCCGAACGAAGGCAGCAACAGCGGCCGTGCCCTGATCCTGCTGCAGAAGGCTGGCCTGATCGAGTTGAAAGACCCGAAAAATGCCGTGTCGACCCCGAAAGACATTGCCAAGAACCCGCACAACTTCAAGTTCAAGGAACTCGAATCGGCCATGTTGCCGCGTGTGCTGGATCAGGTTGACCTGGACATGATCAACACCAACTACGCGCTGGAAGCGGGCCTGAACCCGGCGAAAGACGCGTTGATCATTGAAGGTGCCGATTCGCCTTATGTGAACTACCTGGTGGCCCGTCCGGACAACAAGGACAGCGTTGCCATCCAGAAACTGGCCAAGGCCTTGACCAGCCCGGAAGTGAAAGCATTCATCGAGAAAAAGTACAGCGGCGCGGTACTGCCGGCGTTCTGATTCGCGAAGCAAACCCCCTCAAGATTTCCCGCGCCGACGGCTGATTTAGCGTCGGCGTCTTTTTTTGCGATGGATTGCTCAGGCTGGCTTGGCCTTCAAGGCCCTGCGCAACGCCATCAAGAGCTTCAGAATGTCCTGCGGATGAAGCCGTTGCGGCGGTTGTATGTCTGCCATGTTCTCGTCCTTGTGAGGTTTGGCCGGGAGTCTGGCCAAAAGTGGTTCGTCCTTGGAGCGGTGTTTCGAAAAAAAGATCCTTCCTACGGCGCAAGGGAAAATAGACGTCTTCCATTGCCCCGGCAAATCAGGCACTGCTTAATCTGGCCAATACCACGCCGGCTCATCCAGAATCCGCTGCCCGACAATCCCGGTTTGCCCGAGATTCTTCTCCAGCACGATGCAATTGCACTCCGGGTCTTCCTGCAATGCAGAAATCAAGCGCCTGGCATGGGAAACCACCCACACCTGACACTGCTCTGAAACGCGGATGATCAAGCGCGCCAGCGCCGGAAGCAGGTCCGGGTGCAGGCTGGTTTCCGGCTCGTTCAGCACCATCAGTGTCGGCGGCCGTGGCGTCAGCAGCGCCGCGACCAGCAGCAGGTAACGCAAGGTTCCGTCCGACAACTCGGCGGCCGACAGCGGCCGCAACAAACCTTCCTGAAAAAATTCGATGGCGAAGCGCCCGCCGGGCAGAGGTTCGATGTTCAGTCGCGCGCCGGGGAAGGCGTCGCTGATCGCCGCCCGCAAGGCCTCGGGGTCGCCAATTTCGATGATCGTCTGCAAGGCCGCCGCCAGGTCACGACCGTCATGGTGCAATACGGGCGTGCGGGTACCGAGTTGCGGCTGGCGAACCGGTGCGTCGGCGTCACTGCGAAAGTGATCGTAGAAACGCCAGCGACGAATAAATTCACGCAGTTGCATGACTTCCGGCGTGGTGCGAAAGCTGCCGACCTGATCAAACAGGCTGTCGAAATCCGGCGTGTGTTGGGCCAGCACTTCCCACTGGCGACCGTCCCGCGCACGGACCATCGGGCCATTGCGATCCACCAGCAGGCTGGCAGGACGGTACACGGCTCCGGCCCAGATACATTCTCGTTTGATCTCGGGGTCCAGCGAAAAGTACGTGATGTGATCCGGCTGCGGCATCGGCAGTCCCAGTGCGATCGCGTAGCTGAAGTCTTCACCGGAAAAGCCCAGGCGCAAACGCATGGGCGATTGACGGACGCTGCCTTCAACCTGAACTTCACCATTACGCATGCGCCGGGAGAGGGTTTCCGGCCCGGCCCAGAAGGTCGAATCCAGACCTCCTTCACGGGCCAGGGCATTGACCACGCCGCCCTGGGCGGTTTCCGCCAGCAGGCGCAGCGCACGGTACAGGTTGGACTTGCCGCTGCCGTTGGGGCCGGTGATCAGATTCAACCGGCCCAGCGGGATCACCAGTTTGTTGATCGAGCGGTAATTGGCCACCGCGAGGGTCGTGAGCATGTGGATTCCTGAGGAGTGATCGACCGGAGGTCATTGTCAGACATGCACAGGCGTCTATGGCAAGTGTTTGAGGGCTAAAAGGATGCGAACTTTTTCTTCATAAGACGCTCGTGCAAGGTTTAGATCCTGTTCTAAGCTCTCTGTCGTGTTGTACATGAAAAGGCCAAGGAGTTTGCATGGTGGTTCCCGGATTGAAAGTAGTAATGGCCTTGAGTGTCGTCACCCTGCTGACGGCTTGCGACGAGAAAAAGCCCGTGCAGGAATACCTGCCACGGGTGTTCGTGCAAGTCGTCAAGCCGGCGGATTACGCGGCCTCGGTTACCCTCACCGGTGATATCCAGGCACGGATACAGACGGAGCTGTCTTTTCGTGTGGGTGGCAAGATCATCCAGCGTTCGGTTGATGTCGGTGATCGAGTGACCGCCAGGCAAGTGCTGGCCCGGCTCGACCCCAAGGATTTGCAGACCAATGTCGATTCGGCCCAGGCGCAGGTCATCGCCGAACAGGCGCGGGTGACGCAGAGTGCAGCGGCGTTCGTGCGTCAGCAAAAATTGCTGCCCAAGGGCTACACCAGCCAGAGCGAATACGACTCGGCCCAGGCCGCCTTGCACAGCAGCCAAAGTGCCTTGAGCGCCGCTCAGGCGCAGTTGGCCAATGCCAAGGATCAATTGAGCTATACGGCGCTGATCGCCGACGCCCCGGGGATCATTACCGAGCGCCAGGCGGAAGTCGGCCAAGTGGTGCAGGCGACCATGCCGGTATTCAGCCTGGCCCGTGACGGCGACCGGGATGCGGTGTTCAACGTCTATGAATCACTGCTGGCCGAGAAGCCGAAAGATCAAACCATCGTCCTCAGCCTGCTCGACAACCCGGCGATCAAGACCACCGGCACCGTGCGCGAAGTCACCCCCTCGGTGTCGGCGCAATCGGGAACCGTGCAGGTCAAGGTCGGTCTCGACAAACTGCCCGACGGCATGCAATTGGGCTCGGTGGTGAGTGCCACGGCCAGGGGATCGGGCAAGTCGGTCATCGAGTTGCCGTGGTCGGCACTGACCAAGAACATCAGTGAGCCAGCTGTGTGGATTGTCGACGACAAGGGCAAGGCCCAATTGCATTCGGTCACGGTCAGTCGCTACCTGACCGGCAAGGTCATCATCAGCGACGGATTGAAGGACGGGGACAAAGTCATCATCGCAGGCGGACAACTCTTGCACCCGGACATGGAAGTCGAAATTGCCGAAAACACTTACAAGGATCTGACGTGGGGAGCCAAGCCATGAAGCCTTTATGGGCGTTGTCCATCGGGCTGGTGCTGAGCGCCTGTTCCAAAAGCGAGCCACCGCCGGCGCCGGTACGGCCGGTGCTGTCGATCAAGGTTCAGGCCTTGAGCGAAGAGGACCTGGGCCGCTTCGCCGGCAGTATCCAGGCGCGCTATGAAACCGATACCGGGTTCCGCGTGGGCGGGCGAATCGCCAGCCGTAACGTCGATGTCGGCACCGAGGTGCAGAAGGGCACATTGCTCGCCACCCTCGATCCTTCGGATCAACAGAACCAATTGCGCTCGGCCCAGGGCGATCTGGCGAAAATCCAGGCGCAACTGATCAACGCCAAGGCCACGGCCCAACGCCAGCAAGCCTTGTTTGACCGAGGGGTCGGCGCCCAAGCGCAACTCGACGAGGCTAACACGGACCTGAAAACCACCCAGGCCTCCCTCGATCAGGCTCGCGCAGCCGTCAACCAGAGCAAGGACCAACTGGGCTACACCGAGCTGCGCGCCGACCATAAAGCCGTGGTCACCCAGTGGAGTGCCGAGGCCGGGCAAGTGGTGTCGGCCGGTCAGCAAGTGGTGACCCTGGCGCAACCGGATATCAAGGAAGCGGTGATCGACCTGCCCGATACCCTGGTCGATCAACTGCCCAGCGATGTGGTGTTTCTGGTCGCTGCGCAGCTGGATCCGAGCATCAACACCACCGCCATCATCCGCGAAATCGAGCCTCAGGCTCAAAGCGCCACACGCACCCGTCGTGCCCGCCTGACCCTGGCCGAAACGCCAGAGGGCTTTCGTCTGGGGACGGCCATCAGCGTCACCCTGAGCTCGGCGATCAAGCCGCGCATCGAGTTGCCTGTCACCGCGCTACAGGAGGTCGATGGCAAGCCACGGATCTGGGTGATCGATGCACAGAGTAAAACCGTTTCTCCCCGTGAAATCACCGTGATCAGCCGTACCGACAGCACCGTGGTGCTGGCCGGCGGCGTGAAGAACGGCGAACGGGTGGTCAGTGCCGGTGTGAACAGCCTCAAGCCGGGGCAACAAGTGAAAATCGACGAGGACAGTCAATGAAAGGGCCTTTCAACCTCTCGGAATGGGCCCTCAAGCATCAGTCGTTCATCTGGTATCTGATGTTCGTCGCATTGCTGATGGGTGTGTTCTCGTACTTCAACCTGGGGCGCGAAGAAGACCCTTCGTTCACCATCAAGACCATGGTGATCCAGAGTAAATGGCCGGGGGCGACCCAGGAGGAAACCCTCAAGCAGATCACCGACCGGATCGAGAAAAAGCTCGAAGAACTCGACTCCCTCGACTATGTGAAAAGCTACACGCGCCCCGGTGAGTCCACGGTGTATGTGTACCTGCGCGACACCACCAGTGCCAAGGACATTCCGGAAATCTGGTACCAGGTGCGCAAGAAGATCAACGACATCAAATACCAGTTCCCGCAGGGCATACAGGGGCCGTCGTTCAACGACGAATTCGGTGACGTCTTCGGCTCGATCTACGCTTTCACCGCCGACGGTTTGACCCTGCGTCAGTTGCGCGACTACGTGGAACAGGCGCGCATGGAAATTCGCGGCGTGCCGGGGCTGGGCAAGATCGAAATGGTCGGCCAGCAGGACGAAGTGCTGTACCTGAACTTCTCCACGCGCAAACTCGCAGCGCTGGGCATCGATGAGCGTCAAGTGGTGCAGAGCCTGCAATCTCAGAACGCCGTGACCCCGGCAGGTGTCATCGAGGCCGGGCCGGAGCGGATTTCGGTGCGCACTTCAGGGAAGTTCGCTTCGGAGAAAGACCTGGCCGAGGTCAACCTCAAGCTCAACGACCGCTACTATCGTCTGGCCGACATTGCCGAAATCAGCCGCGGCTATGTCGATCCGGCCTCGCCGGAATTCCGCTATAACGGCAAACAGGCCATCGGCCTGGCGATCGCCATGCAGAAGGGTGGCAACGTCCAGGCGTTCGGCAAGGCCTTGCACGCCCGTATCGACCAGTTGACCGCCGACCTGCCGGTGGGTGTCGGCATTTACAACGTTTCCGACCAGGCCGTAGTGGTGGAAGAGGCCGTCGGCGGTTTTACCAGCGCGCTGTTCGAGGCGGTGGTGATCGTGCTGCTGGTCAGTTTCGTCAGCCTTGGCGTGCGCGCCGGGCTGGTGGTGGCGTGCTCGATCCCGTTGGTGCTGGCGATGGTGTTCGTGTTCATGGAATACAGCGGCATCACCATGCAGCGGATTTCCCTCGGTGCACTGATCATCGCCCTCGGCCTGCTGGTGGACGATGCGATGATCACCGTGGAAATGATGGTCACGCGCCTGGAAATGGGCGAGACCAAGGAGCAGGCGGCGACCTTCGCCTACACCTCCACGGCGTTCCCGATGCTCACCGGTACGCTGGTGACGGTGGCGGGCTTCGTACCGATTGGCTTGAATGCCAGCTCCGCCGGTGAGTACACCTACACCCTGTTTGCGGTGATCGCCTGCGCGATGCTGGTGTCATGGGTGGTGGCGGTTCTGTTTGCGCCGGTGATCGGCGTGCACATTCTCAGTACCAATGTGAAACCCCATGAAGGCGAACCCGGGCGCATCGGCAAGGCGTTCAACGGCGGGCTGCTGTGGTGCATGCGCAATCGCTGGTGGGCCATCGGCATCACCGTGCTGTGCTTTGTGCTGGCGGTGTTCAGCATGCGCTACGTGCAGAACCAGTTCTTCCCGTCTTCGGATCGCCCGGAAATCCTGGTGGACCTGAACCTGCCGCAAAACGCCTCGCTCGACGAAACCCGCCGGGCCGTCGATCGTCTCGAAGCCACGCTCAAGGACGATCCGGACATCGTGCGCTGGAGCACCTACGTCGGTCAGGGCGCGATCCGTTTCTACCTGCCACTGGACCAACAACTGCAAAACCCCTTCTACGCGCAGTTGGTGATCGTCAGCAAAGGCCATACCCGTGAAGCCATGATGCAGAAGCTTCGCGAGCGCTTGCGCAACGACTTCGTCGGCATCGGCAGTTATGTCCAGGCACTGGAAATGGGCCCGCCGGTAGGGCGTCCGATCCAGTACCGGGTCAGCGGCAAGGACATCGACCAGGTGCGCCGGCATGCCATCGACCTGGCCACTGAGCTGGACAAGAACCCGCACGTTGGCGAGATCATCTACGACTGGAACGAGCCGGGCAAAGTCCTGCGCATCGATATCGCCCAGGACAAGGCGCGGCAACTGGGGCTGTCTTCCGAGGATGTGGCCAACCTGATGAACGGCATTGTCAGCGGCCAGACGGTGACCCAGGTCGATGACGACATTTACCTGATCAACGTGGTCGGTCGCGCGGTGGATTCCGAACGCGGTACACCGGAAACCCTGCAGAACCTGCAGATCGTCACGCCGAGCGGTACGTCGATTCCATTGCTGGCGTTCGCCACGGTGCGCTACGAACTGGAGCAGCCGCTGGTGTGGCGTCGCGATCGTCTACCGACCATCACCATCAAGGCGGCAATACGCGACGAGATCCAGCCGACCGACCTGGTGAAAATCCTCAAGCCGTCCATCGACGCTTTCGCAGCCAAACTGCCGGCGGGCTACAAGGTCGCCACCGGTGGTACGGTGGAGGAAAGCGGCAAGGCCCAGGGCCCGATTGCCAAGGTGGTGCCGCTGATGCTGTTCATGATGGCGACCTTCCTGATGATCCAGCTGCACAGCGTGCAGAAGCTGTTCCTGGTGGCCAGCGTTGCGCCGCTGGGGCTGATCGGCGTGGTGATCGCGCTGGTGCCGACGGGCACGCCTATGGGCTTCGTGGCGATCCTCGGGATTCTGGCGCTGATTGGTATCATCATCCGTAACTCGGTGATCCTGGTGACCCAGATCGAAGAGTACGAGCACAAGGGCTACGCGCCGTGGGATGCGGTGGTGCAGGCCACCGAACATCGACGTCGGCCGATCCTGCTGACCGCCGCGGCGGCGAGCATGGGGATGATCCCGATTGCCCGGGAAGTGTTCTGGGGGCCGATGGCCTACGCCATGATCGGCGGGATCGTCATCGCCACCTTGCTGACGCTGCTGTTTTTACCGGCGCTGTATGTGGCCTGGTACAAGATTCGCGAGCCGAAGAAAGAGGCGCAGTAAGGGCGAGCGCTTCGCGCTCATCGCGAGCAGGCTCGCTCCCACAGGGGTTATGTGAACGCCGAGATCCAATGTGGGAGCGAGCTTGCTCGCGATGGCGTCCGAATTGACTACACAGCCTTACGCCAGACACTCGCCAACCAAGGCTGCTGCTCCCGCGGCAGCCCGGCCGGCCGGTAGTAATGCTCCAGTTCGACAAACCCCGCCTCGATCAACAAATGCTGCCAGGCAACCAGGTCGTGGTACGACCCATAACGCGGCCCGTTCCAGCCTTCCTGATTCTCGCCACGAGGATTGGAACTGAACAACACCCCACCCGGTTTCAGCGCTCCCCACAATTGCTTCAACACCCGCGGCAATTCCTGACGCGGAACATGAAACAGCACCGCGTTGGCAAAAATCCCGTCGAAACGCTCGGCCGGCAGATCAAGCTTCAGGAAGTCCTGCTGCCACACCTCGCAACCGCTGTCCTCACGGGCCATCTGTGCGAATTTTTCCGAACCGTCGAGGCCGACCGCCTTGTGGCCCATACGGGTGAACGTCTGCAGATCACGACCCGGTCCGCAGCCAAAATCGAGAATGTCGAAAGGTGCCTCGCCCTGAATGTGCCGCAGCAGGGCATCGATATTCTGGCTGACATCGTGATCGCGCGTGCCCTCGCGAAAGTCTTCGGCGACCGCATTGTAATGGCCGAGGGTCGTGGAGGTGATCTGTTCGAGGTCGTCGGGCGTCTGTTTCATCGTCGGGCTGCGCAGGCAATTTGGATTCACAGAATATACGCCATGAGGCCTGGGGCTGCTGCGCAGCCCATCGCGAGCAGGCTCGCACACACTGATTCGCGCCGTGCATAAATTTTGTGTGCGCTGAGGATCAACTGTGGGAGCGAGCCTGCTCGCGAAGGCGATATCACTGACAACAGAAGATTCAGCCCTTTTTCATCCCCAAACACTCAATGGAGTGATCCACCATCGCCTTGGCAATCTCCAGCAAATGCCAGATCGAGTACACCATCGCCCGCTCGGCGCCCTTGAGTTGATCGCCACACTGATACGCGGTGACCGAAGCACAACGCAGCAGGTCGGCGACATAGAGCTGGGTGTCTTCAAAACTCACGTCTTTGCTGACGTTGTAGAAGCGCATTTCATCGGGGGGTGTGGGTTGCTTGCCGGTGAGGTGGAAATCGATGGCTCGGTAGAGCGCGGAACGATCCCTGAGCAAATCGTCGGTGACGGTTTCGTTGGAGGGACTTTCGGGAGGTGGATCGGGAACGGGTTTCTTCATTGGTAAAACTCCTGACTATAAGTTGGAGCCAACCGATTTCGCGACTAAACGAATAGGGGGTGGCGGCTGCACACAGGTTAGTCGACCGGCCGCCAGGCAAAACCGGCGCACCACGAGGGTGCCCTGCGCACAGCCACCATAAAATTCAGGCAATAAATAACACCTGAAAAAAGGTGACGCTGTGCGCCCGACGCGGATCCGGGCGACTAAACCCGATCACTGATGAGCAGTGACGGACCGAGACTAGCCACGGAATTCGGCAGGCGCAAGCGAGCGAAATGATCTAGGAAATGTCCTGCAAAAGAAAGGGAACGAGCCTGCAAAATCGCTGATTTTCCTGTACGAAATATCATCAAGATCGCCACTCGTGTAGGAGCGAGCTTGCTCGCGAAAAACCTGAGGGCGCCACGGGGAATCTGGTTTCCCGCGTTATCGTTGACCTCCATCGCGAGCGGGCTCGCTCCTACAGGGCTAGCGCTTGTTCAACCCCCGCGCCAACCGGTCCCCACCTAACTGAACCACCGCCACCACCGCCACCAGCAACACAATCACCGTCAACATGATCTGGCTATCAAAGCGCTGATACCCATACCGATAGGCAATGTCCCCCAGTCCACCGGCGCCAATCGCCCCGGCCATGGCCGACGAATTGATCATGGTCACCAAGGTAATCGTGAACCCGCCAACAATCCCCGGCAGCGCCTCAGGCAACAACACATGCCAGACGATGTGCCAACGCCGGCAACCCATGGCTTGCGCCGCTTCAATCAATCCATGATCGACCTCGCGCAAGCTGACTTCGGCAATGCGTGCAAAGAAAGGAGTAGCAGCGATGGTCAACGGCACCACGGCCGCCCACACGCCGTAGGTGGTGCCGACGATGAGCCGAGTGAACGGAATCAGCGCCACCATCAAAATCAGAAACGGAATCGAGCGGAACAAATTCACGAACGCACCCAGTGCGCGGTTCAGCGCCGGGGCTTCGTAGATGCCGCCCCTGGAGCTGGTGACCAGGATCACCGCCAGCGGAATGCCCGCCAACAGCGCGATCAACGACGACACACCGACCATCAGGAACGTGTCGATGAAACCCTGCAGCAAGCGATCAAACCACATAGCCCAGCACCTCCACCTGTTGCGCCCAATGACCGGCGCGTTGACGCAACTCTTCGGCACCGAGCGTCGAGCCGGTCACCGCCAGCAGCAGTTGCCCGAGGGCATGGCCCTGAATCCGCTCCACGCCGCCTTGCAGCAATCGCACACGGCCTCCAAGGGCGCTGAACAATGCCGCCAGGTCCGGTTCGTCCCGTTGGCTGCCGGTGAACTGCAAGCGCAAGACCACGGCGGTGTCCGGGGACTGTGGCTGCGCCTGCAAACGACTTTGCAGCTCTTTGGGCAATGCGTGTTGCAACGGCGCCAGCAATGTCTTGCTGACCTCGTGCTGCGGATTGCCGAACACTTCCCACACCGGCCCTTGCTCGGCGATACGTCCGTGCTCCAGGACAACCACGCGATCACAGATCTCACGGATCACCGCCATCTCATGAGTGATCAAAACGATGGTCAGGCCCAGGCGCTGATTGATCTCGCGCAGCAGGCCGAGGATCGACTGCGTGGTCTCCGGGTCGAGCGCCGAGGTGGCTTCGTCGCACAGCAGGATTTGCGGGTCATGCACCAGCGCCCGGGCAATGCCCACGCGCTGTTTCTGCCCGCCGGACAACTGCGCCGGGTAGGCCTTGTGTTTGGCCTGCAAGCCCACCAGTTCCAGCAGTTCACGGACCTTCTGTTCGCGTTGTTCCTTGGGCACACCGGCGACTTTCAGCGGCAGCTCGACGTTCTGCCAAACGGTCTTGGCCGACATCAGGTTGAAGTGCTGGAAGATCATGCCGATGCGCCGACGCAGCGCCACCAGGCGGTCTTCGTCGAACTCGCCGATGTCCACTTGGTCGATCAGCACTCGGCCGCTGCTCGGTTGTTCCAGGCGATTGATGGTGCGGATCAGCGACGACTTGCCGGCGCCGCTGCGACCGATGATGCCGAACACTTCGCCGCGCTGGATCGCCAGGTCGATGCCGTGCAACGCGGCCACCGGACCTTGCTGACCGTTGTAGGTTTTGCCCAGATTGATGAAGCGCACATGAGCGCGATTGAGCTCGGGATGCAGCTCGGTTTGTTCAGCACGTAGAGGCTCTGGAAGCTCCAGTCGCCGTTGAATGGCGGCGCTCATGTTCAGCTTTCCCAACCGGCTTGATAGAGCTTGCCGTGAGCCTTGTCCAGTGCGGCGCGTACAGCGGGTGAGTGCTGGTAGATGTCGACGAACCTGATCAGGCGCGGGTCGGTTTTGCTCTTGGGCTGGATCACGAACTGAATCACGTAATCCTTGTGATCGAGGCCGTCGAACAGCAGCGCGGAGCCCGCGTCGAAGGTTTTCGACAAGCGAATGTAGGCCGGGTAGCCCTGCACCAGATCGGCATCGTCATAGGCGCGAACCAGTTGCACGGCTTCGACCTGGAGGATCTTGATGTGCTTCGGGTTGTCGATGATGTCTTCTTCGGTGGCCTTGTAGCCGACGCCGGGCTTGAGGGTGATCAGACCGGCCTTGGCCAGCAGCTGCAAGCCACGACCGCTGTTGATCGGATCGTTGGCGATAGCCACGCTGGCGCCTTCTGGCAGCTCGTCAAAGCTTTTGTATTTCTTCGAGTAGAGGCCGACGTTGTTGATGATGCCGGGTGCGAACGGTACCAGGTCGAAACCCGAAGCGGCCTTGGCGTTCTCCAGGAACGGGATGTGCTGGAAGTAGTTCACGTCGATGTCGCCTGAAGCCAGGCTGACGTTCGGTGCAATCCAGTCGCTGAACTCCACCAGTTCGACTTTCAGGCCTTGTTTGCCAGCTTCTTCGACGGCCGCTTCAAGGGGAATGGCGAAGGCGGCGGTGGTGCCGATTTTCAGTGGGGCGTCGGCTGCGAAGGTCACCGAACTGAACAGGCCGAGGGCCAGGGCCAGTGCTTTGACTGGGTGGGAGAGGTCGTTCTTTTTCATGATGAGTTATCCAGTCAGTGCATTAAGTTTGTGGTGTCTGTTCGGGCCTCATCGCGAGCAGGCTCGCTCCTACAGGGGGTTTTGAGAACGCCAGAGATCTACTGTAGGAGCGAGCCTGCTCGCGATGCTTTTAGCGTCGGAAGGCCGAGCCGGTATGTTGCTCAGGCAAAAACGCCTCTCGCTGAAACAGCTTTTCGCGCAAGGTGCCGCCGTCGTACGCCGTCTTGTACGAGCCCCGCCGCTGCAACTCGGGGATCACGAGTTCGATGAAATCCACATAGCTTTCCGGCGTGACGATGCGGGTCAGGTTGAAGCCATCCAGCCCGGTTTCGGCGATCCACGACTCCAGCTCATCCGCCACTTGCTGCGGCGAACCGACCACAGTGATGTAGCGACCGCCGAGGGCGTGTTGTTCCAGCAGTTTGCGTCGCGTCCAGTCGTTGTTTTGCAGGTGCCTGGTGGCGGACTGGATCGCATTGCTCTTCACGTACTGAATCGGCTCGTCGATTTCATATTGGGAAAAATCGATCCCGGTGGACGCCGAGAAGTGCGCCACGCCGGCTTCGGCACTGGCGTAGCTCAAGTATTCGGCGTGCTTGGCCCAGGCCAGCTCTTCCGTGGCGCCAACGATCACGTTCAGGCCCATGAACACCTTGATGTCCTCGGGATTGCGCCCGGCGGAGGCGGCGCTGGCGCGCACCTTGTCCACCTGAGCCTTGGTCGATGCCTTGGTCTGGCCGCTGATGAACACGCACTCGGCATGTCGCCCGGCGAACAGCAAACCGCGATCCGAACTGCCGGCCTGGAACAGCACCGGCGTGCGCTGCGGCGAAGGTTCACACAGGTGATAACCCTCAACCTGATAGAACTCGCCCTTGTGCTCGACCTTGTGCACTTTGTCCGGCTGCGCGTAGATCCGTTGCTGCGGATCGTTGAGCACCGCGCCGTTTTCCCAACTGCCTTCCAGGAGTTTGTAGAGCACCTCCAGGTACTCGTCGGCCTGGTCATAGCGGCGGTCATGCTCGACCTGTTCGCTCAGGCCCATGGCCTTGGCGGCGCTGTCGAGATAGCCGGTGACGATGTTCCAGCCGACTCGCCCACGGCTCAGGTGATCCAGCGTCGACAGGCGGCGGGCGAACAGATACGGCGCTTCGTAGGTGAGGTTGGCGGTCAGGCCAAAACCGAGGTTTTTCGTTACCGCCGCCATCGCTGAAACAAGCAACAGCGGGTCGTTGACCGGTAGCTGGATCGACTCTTTCAACGGCACGTCCACCGAGTTCTGGTAGACGTCGTAGACCCCGACGATGTCGGCGATGAACAGACCGTCGAACAGCCCGCGCTCCAGAAGCTGCGCCAGTTCGGTCCAATATTCGATCGTGTTGTAGCGGGTGGACGTGTCGCGCGGGTGCGTCCACAAGCCGTGGTTGATGTGCCCGATGCAATTCATGTTGAACGCGTTGAGCAGGATTTTCTTTTTCGCGGCGGTCATCAAATGGTCCCCCGCAGTGGCGGGTTTTCATCGTTGAGGTAGTAATTGCCCACCGCGTGATACTTCCAGCGCACCGGGTCGTGCAGGGTGTGCACCCGGGCGTTGCGCCAGTGGCGGTCGAGGCCGTGTTCGATCAGGGTTGCCTGGCTGCCGGCCAGTTCGAACAGCGTGCTGCCGGCGGCCAGGGAGATTTCGGTGCTGAGGGCGCGGGCTTCGGCGACGGCAATCGACGCAGCCGCGACGGTCTCGGCATGGGTGTCGGCCTGGGTCTTGTCGAGGTATTCACCGGCACGCTCCAGCAGCGCCTCGGCGGCGTGCAGGCGAATGCTCAAGTGGCCGAAGCTCTTGAGGGTCAGCGGATCGTCCGTGGCTTTTTCGTGGGTGGCGTCGATCCACGGCCGGGTTTTGGTACGCACGAAATGCAGCGCATCTTCATACGCGGCGCGGGCGATGCCGGTGTCGATGGCGGCATGGAGAATCTGCGCCAGCGGGCCAACCGGGGTCGGGCGTTCGAAAGCGCTCTGAAAGGGGATGACGTCTTCGGCGGCGACGTAGACATCTTCGAACACCACCGAACCGCTACCGGTGGTGCGCTGGCCGAAGCCGCTCCAGTCGTCGATCACGCTCAGGCCCTTGCTGTCGCGCGGGACGAACGCCAGTTGCTGCACGCCGTTTTCATCCACCACCGAGGTGGGAATGCGCTGGGCGTAGATCGCGCCCGTGGCGTAGAACTTGCGGCCATTGATGCGATAGCCGCTGGCGTCGCGAGTCAGGCTGGTGACGCGATCGTGTGCGGTTTTAGTGCCGAGTTCGGCCAACGCATTGCCGAAGCGCTGACCGGCCAAAACCTCGGCGTACAGGCGTTGCTTTTGCTCGTGGCTGCCGTTCACCCGCAGTACTTCGAGGGCATAGAAATGGTTCTGTGGGATCTGCCCAAGGGAGCCGTCGGCCCGGGCGATCAAGGCGATGACCTTGGCCAGGGTGACGTTGGAAACACCGGCGCCGCCGTATTCCTTTGGCACGCTGATGCCCCACAGGCCCGAGCGGGAAAACACCTCCAGTTCCGGGTGTGGCAAACGGCGTTCGCGGTCGCGTGTGGCGCTGTCGCGCTTGAAGTCTTCGGCAAGGTCGCTGGCGACGATCAGGGCTTGTTCATCGCTGGTGATGACCGCGACGGGGTGAGAACTTGTCATGTGTTTCTCCAGGGCTCTGGCAAAAAGTGTTCTGGTCGTCAGATCCAGGAATGGCGATTAGGCAGCGTGCCATTGAGGCGGTAGGCGCCGACCGCGTGATACTTCCAGCGCACCGGATCGTGCAGGGTGTGCACCCGGGCGTTGCGCCAGTGGCGGTCGAGGTTGAATTCGGCGAGGGTCGCGCGGCTG
>NZ_MRCS01000036.1 GCF_002303925.1 Pseudomonas sp. ACN8 | reverse complement strand
GTGGTTCGACAGAACGGGTTTACCGCGTCTCTCCTGACCTCAATCTCTCGAACCGCCCGGTGCGGACCCGCATGCCGGGTGGTGTGGCAGGGGAACGGCCTGTGAAGGCCGTCCCCTATGCCGATTCTGGCAAATGGGAACACTCCGGGCGTTGACTGTTCCTGGCTCCGATCATTGAGACTGGCTCTCTGTCAGCATTATAAAATTATGACTATCATGTATTTGTAAAATTATGCCTATAATAAATTGACGTTCCGACACCGCGTCCTGAAACACAGGCGCTGGTTTTCTTTTTGCGTTTCTCAGGAGCACTGCAATGAATTCTGTTCAGTCCTCAGGTACGGCCCTCGTCACCGGTGCTTCGTCGGGTATCGGTGCGGTTTACGCCGAGCGTTTGGCGGCACGCGGTTTTGATCTGTTGCTGGTTGCCCGCGATCAGGATCGATTGGAGTCCGCAGCCAGCAAACTGCGCACCGAGCATGGTGTTCGGGTAGAGGTGTTTAAAGCGGACCTGACTCAAAAGGAGGACATACTCAAGCTCGAGCAGCGATTGCGCAGTGACTCGAGCATCAGCCTGCTACTCAATAATGCAGGTGTGGCGGCGGATGGTTTGCTGGCCAATGCCGATATGGACCAACTCGAGCGCTTGATTCAACTCAACATCACGGCGGTTACGCGGTTGGCGTCGGCGGCTGCGGCCAGCTTTACCAAGGCCGGGCGCGGCACGATCATCAATATCGCATCGGTGGTGGCGTTGTTTCCCGAACGTTTCAATGCGACGTACAGCGCCAGCAAGGCCTATGTATTGAGCTTGACTCAATCGTTGAGCACCGAGCTGAATGGCACTGGAGTGAAGATCCAGGCGGTGCTGCCCGGTGTGACACGAACCGAGATCTGGGAGCGCTCCGGTATCGATGCTTCACAAATTCCTGCGGATATGGTGATGGAGGCGGGTGAAATGGTCGATGCTGCGTTATCGGGTCTGGATCAGGGTGAACTGATCACCATTCCTTCGTTGCCTGATGCGGCAGATTGGGATGCGTTCGTGGCGGCACGTCATGTGATGGCGCCTAACCTTTCCAAAAGCAAGGCTGCAGCCCGTTATCGGTAAGTGCCATCAATCGGCTTGAGGTGTATTGGGTATGAATGATCGTCGAGTGGTTGTAACGGGCATGGGCCTGGTGTCGCCGTTGGGGAGCGGCGTCGAAGTGGTTTGGCAGCGGCTGCTGGCCGGTCGTTCCGGACTGCGCAATTTGCCGCACGAGGTGGTTGCCGATCTGCCGGCCACGGTCGGCGGTGCCGTGCCTGCGCTGGCGGATGATCCGCAGGCGGGGTTCGACCCGGACCGGGCAACCCCACCCAAGGAACAGAAGAAGATGGACCGCTTCATCCTGTTCGCCATGGAAGCGGCGCGTCAGGCACTGGAGCAAGCCGGATGGCAAGCGCTGGATGCCAATGCCCAGGAGCGCACGGCCACCATTATCGGTTCAGGTGTGGGGGGGTTCGGCGCGATCGCCGACGCGGTGCGCACCACTGATAGTCGTGGTCCGAGACGTTTGTCTCCATTCACAATCCCTTCGTTTCTGGTCAACCTCGCGGCAGGTCATGTGTCGATCCAGCATGGCTTCAAGGGGCCATTGGGCGCACCGGTCACGGCGTGCGCCGCCGGGGTTCAGGCGATTGGCGACGCGGCGCGGTTGATTCGTGCGGGTGAGGCGGATATCGCGGTGTGCGGCGGTGCGGAAGCGGCGATCGATCGGGTCAGCCTTGCCGGGTTTGCGGCTGCTCGCGCCTTGTCCAGCGCCTACAACGAAACGCCTGAGCGCGCTTCGCGACCTTTCGACAGTGGTCGCGATGGTTTTGTCATGGGAGAAGGGGCCGGGCTGCTGGTCATCGAGTCTCTGGACCATGCGCTGGCCCGGGGAGCCCAGCCCCTGGCGGAGCTGGTCGGCTACGGCACCAGCGCCGATGCCTTTCACCTGACCGCCGGCCCCGAAGACGGCAATGGTGCGCGGCGGGCGATGTCGTTGGCGTTGGCACAGGCCGGTGTTTCACCGGCCCAGGTTCAGCATCTGAATGCTCATGCAACTTCGACTCCGGTGGGAGATCTGGGTGAGCTGGCTGCGATCAAGGCGTTGTTCGGTGCACAGAACGGCATTGCCGTGACATCGACCAAGTCGGCGACCGGGCATTTGCTCGGTGCAGCGGGGGGAATCGAGGCGATCTTTACTTTGCTGGCGATCCGTGACCAGGTTGCACCGGCGACCCTCAATTTCGAGAACCCGGACCCTGCCACTGAAGGTGTCGACATCGTTCATGGCCAGGCGCGACCGATGGCCATCGAGTACGCGTTGTCCAACGGCTTCGGATTTGGCGGGGTCAATGCCAGTGTGCTGTTCAAGCGTTGGCAGGGTTAATCCTGCGAGTGCTTGAGGTGTTCGCGTGCGACGTCGAGAATCCGTTGGGCAAACTCGGCGTCGGCCACGCTGCGCGATAACAGCAAGGCGCCGACCAGCGTAGACATGATGACGATGCTGCGGTCGGCGGTGTGCTCTCCGTCAAGGGTGTGCTGGATCTGGTCGAGTCGCGCCTGGAGCACGACGTCGCTGGTCGGGCTCGGTTGACCACGCAGCCCCAGTTCCGAAGAAATGGTCAGCAGCGGGCAGCCTTCGTGGGGTGAGGTTTGATGCCATTCGGACAGGTAAGCGTCGATGAAGGCTTCGAGTGGCTGCTCCTCGGCGAAGATTTGCGCGCACAACTCATCGACTTGTGCGCCAGCCTCCTGCAAGGCTTTCTCTACCAGTTCGTCTTTGGACTTGAAGTGCGAGTAAAAGCCACCGTGAGTCAGGCCCAGTGCTTTCATCAGGGGCTGCAGCCCGGTCGCGCCGATACCGTCGCGTCGAAATCGCGCTGAAGCTTCCTTGATTATGCGTTGGTGGGTCTGGGCTTTATGGTCCTGCGAGTAACGCATCTGATATCTCCGCATCAATGCGCCATATTAACCAATGAAAATTGCATGGTGACTGTACTTCTACTTCTAAAAAACATGCAGATGCTTCGATATGAGTGCAAAGCGGCATGAATTCGGGAGTTTTCACGCAAAAACAAACCCCGCTGTTCAAGGCGGGGTTTTCGGTCAGCGGTCCTGGGCTTCCTTGGCGTCCATTTCCGCATTGCGTTCGGCGACGCGCTTGCGTTGCTCTTCGGTCAGTTCGACCTTGTTGGCGGTGTCGCGCAGCAACATCAGGCCACCAACGATCGAGCCGATGGCAACGACCAGAATCAACCAGGCATACCAGGGCATAGGACTCTCCTTGAAAAGCAGACGGTCGGCGAGGGTTCGCCAACCGATCGTGCATACCGTTTTGAGTGATGGGGTTTCATCGCAGTTCCATCGCTATCACCCCCATTCTATGCCTGTTGTTCAAGGTTCACTCGAACGCTTTCACAGTCCGGTCAGCATCGCATCCGCCGGTGCGTCTGCGCGCAGTTGTGCGGTGAGCATGAAGTACACGAAACCTGCCGCCATGAAGCCCAGGAAGATCAGGCCGATCAAGGTGTTGAACCAGGCCATCGCCAGCAGGCACACCACGGCCAGCATCAGTGCAATGAACGGTATCAGCGGGTAGCAAGGGGCACGGAAGGTGCGTTCCAGGTTCGGCTCGGTTTTACGCAGTTTGAACAGGCTGAGCATGCTCATGATGTACATCACGATGGCGCCGAACACGGCCATGGTGATCATCGCGGCGGTCAGCGTCATGCCGCCGAGGTTGATCAAGCCGTCGCTGTAGATGGCAGCAATGCCGATGACACCGCCGGCGATGATCGCCCGGTGCGGTGTCTGAAAACGCGACAACTTGGCCAGGGACGCCGGCAGGTAGCCCGCGCGGGCCAGGGCGAAGAACTGCCGCGAGTAACCCAAGATGATCCCGTGGAAGCTCGCGACTAGTCCGAACAGCCCAATCCACACCAGCATGTGCAACCAACCCGAGCTTTCGCCGACCACGGCTTTCATCGCTTGTGGCAACGGGTCGTTGATGTTCGACAGGGTGCGCCAATCACCGACGCCACCGGCGAAGAACATCACGCCCATGGCCAGCAACACCAGCGTCAGGATGCCGCTGATGTAAGCCTTGGGAATCGTGCGTTTCGGGTCCTTGGCTTCTTCGGCGGCCATGGCCGCGCCTTCGATGGCGAGGAAGAACCAGATCGCGAACGGGATTGCCGCGAACATTCCGGCAATCGCCGGAGCACCGAATACATCGGAACCGGCCCAGCCATTGAGGGCAAAGTTGCTGAAGCTGAAGGCCGGAGCGACCACGCCCATGAACACCAGCAATTCGGTGACCGCCAACACGCAGACCACCAATTCGAAAGTGGCTGCCAGTTTCACGCCGAGGATGTTGAGGCCCATGAAGGCGATGTAGGCACCGACTGCCGCGTGTTTCGGGTCCAGGGCTGGAAACTGGACATTGAGGTAGGCACCGATGGCCAGGGCAATTGCCGGTGGGGCGAAGACGAATTCGATCAGTGTCGCCAGCCCGGCGATCAACCCGCCTTTCTCGCCAAAGGCGCGACGACTATAGGCAAAGGGACCGCCAGCGTGGGGAATGGCGGTGGTCAGTTCGGTGAAACTGAAGATGAAGCAGGTGTACATGGTGGCGACCATGAAAGAGGTCACCAGAAAGCCCAAAGTCCCGGCCACGCCCCAGCCATAGCTCCAGCCGAAATACTCTCCGGAAATCACCAGCCCGACCGCAATGCCCCACAGGTGCAAGGTGCCCAGCGTGGATTTGAGTTGTGTGTTCATGGGGTTGCTCCCTGAGTGGTTTGGAAAGCTCACGGGAGGCCAGTGCAGTGGGCGTGCCATTTCCGATTTTCCCGTCGTAAAGCGCGGAAAGCTGTCGTATCGGGGATGATCGCTACTGGATGCATGCTTTTTGATGCGCCAGTTGGGTGCGTTGTTGTCTGCTGTGCCGCCATCGCGAGCAAGCTCGCTCGCACAGTGGAGCCATGTTGTATGGGCTGACGCCTCTCAAATGTGGGAGTGAGCTTGCTCGCGATGAGGCCCGCGCATGCGCCATCAATCCTCGCAGTAACAAAGCCATAAACCCACTCTTTACGCTTTCTTTATGCCCTGCAGGCACCCTCGGTCTCGTTCCTTTACAGCCTCCTTTCCGACAATGACTCCACACGCGGCAATACGCCGTAACACGGAGAACTTCCATGAGCGTTCTGGACGGGGTGTCGCTGCTGCTGGCAGTGGGGCTGTTCATTTATCTGTTGGTTGCGCTGCTGCGCGCGGACCGGAACTAGGAGCGGCTATGCACAGTTATGACTATTGGCTGATCCTCGGCTTTTTTGCCCTGGTTTTGGTTCCGGCGCCGTTTCTCGGGCGCTTCTTCTACAGGGTGATGGAAGGGCAGCGCACCTGGCTGACACCGGTTCTCGGTCCGGTCGAACGCGGTTGTTATCGTCTGGCCGGCGTCGATCCGCAGGCCGAACAGAGTTGGCAGAAGTACACGCTGGCCTTGCTCGCCTTCAACCTCGCGGGTTTCCTGCTGCTATTTGCGATCCTGTTGTTCCAGGACCACCTGCCGCTGAATCCGCAGAATCTGCCGGGTCAGGAGTGGACGCTGGCGTTCAACACCGCCGTCAGCTTCATGACCAATACCAACTGGCAGGCCTACAGCGGCGAAGCTTCCCTGAGCTACCTGAGCCAGATGGTTGGCCTCACCGTGCAGAACTTCGTCAGCGCCGCCACCGGCCTGGCGGTACTGGTCGCGCTGTGTCGCGGAATCGGCCGCAAATCCACCCGGACCCTGGGCAACTTCTGGGTCGACATGACCCGCGCCACCCTCTACGGCCTGCTGCCGCTGTGCCTGCTGTTGGCGCTGTATCTGGTCTGGCAGGGCGTGCCGCAAACCTTCGCGCAGTATGTGAATACGGTGACGATGCAGGGCGTCGATCAGGTGATTCCGCTGGGGCCTGCTGCCAGTCAGATTGCGATCAAGCAATTGGGCACCAACGGTGGCGGTTTCTTCGGCGTGAACTCGACGCATCCGTTCGAGAACCCGACGGCCTGGAGCAACCTGTTCGAGATGGCCTCGATCATCCTGATCCCGGTCGCGCTGGTGTTCACCTTCGGTCATTACGTGAAGGACCTGCGTCAGAGCCGGGCGATCATCGCCTGCATGCTGGCGCTGTTTCTGATCGGCGGCGCCACCTCGCTGTGGGCTGAGTACCAGCCGAACCCGGCGTTGAACAATGTCGCCGTCGAACAGGCCGCGCCATTGGAAGGCAAGGAAGCGCGCTTCGGCACCACCGCCACCGTGCTGTGGTCGGTGACCACCACGGCCGCGTCCAACGGCTCGGTCAACGGTATGCACGACAGCCTCAACCCTCTGAGCGGCATGGTGGCGCTGGTCAACATGATGGTCGGCGAAGTGATCTTCGGTGGTGTCGGTGCCGGGCTCTACGGCATGTTGCTCAACGTGCTGATCGCGGTGTTCCTCGCCGGCCTGATGATCGGCCGCACCCCGGAATACCTCGGCAAGAAACTGCAAGCCAGGGAAGTGCAATTACTGGTGGTGACCCTGATGGTCATGCCGATTGGCGTGCTGGTGCTCAGCGCGATTGCCGCCAGTCTGCCCGGCCCGGTCGCCGCCGTGAGCAACCCTGGCCCTCACGGATTCAGTCAGTTGCTTTACGCCTATACCTCGGCCAGCGCCAACAACGGTTCCGCCTTCGCTGGCTTCGGCGCCAACACCCCGTACCACAACCTGATGCTGGGCCTGGGCATGTTGATCGGTCGTTTCGGCTACATCCTCCCGGTCCTGGCCCTGGCCGGCAGCCTGGCGATGAAGAAAACCGCGCCGATCGGACAGAACAGCTTCCCGACCCACGGCCCACTATTTGTGACCTTGCTGACCGTGACCATTTTGCTGGTGGGCGGCCTGACCTTCCTGCCGACTTTGGCGTTGGGCCCAATCGCTGAACATCTGAGCATGGGCTTCTGAGGAATAGACAATGAATATGCCCGTAACCAAAACCGTTGCCGCCAAGGCGCCGGAGCAAACAAAAACCGCGATCTCGGCCCTGTGGCGCCCGGCGCTGGTGCAAGCCTTCGTCAAGCTCGACCCACGGCAGTTGCAGCGCGCGCCAGTAATGCTGGTGGTCGAACTGACGGCGATCCTGACCACCGTTTTGTGCTTCATTCCCGACACGGCTGTGCCGACTTTCGTCGCCGCGCAAATCGCGGTGTGGTTGTGGTTCACCGTACTGTTCGCCAACTTCGCCGAAGCCCTGGCCGAAGGTCGCGGCAAGGCCCGCGCCGACAGCCTCAAGGCCGGCAGCGAAGGCCTCAGCGCCCGGCGCAAGACCGGCAACGGCGGCTTTCAGGTGGTGCCCGCCGCCAACCTGCGCAAAGGCGATGTGGTGCGCGTCGAAGCGGGGGAGATGATCCCCGGTGACGGCGAGGTGATCGAAGGCATCGCGGCGGTCAACGAAGCAGCGATTACCGGCGAATCGGCGCCGGTGATTCGCGAGTCCGGCGGCGACCGCTCGGCCGTCACCGGCAACACCCGACTGGTGTCCGACTGGCTGCTGGTGAAAATCACCGCCAACCCCGGTGAGTCGACCCTGGACCGCATGATCGCTCTGGTCGAAGGCGCCAAGCGTCAGAAAACTCCGAACGAAGTGGCGCTCGATATCCTGCTGATCGGCCTGACCCTGATTTTCCTGCTGGTGGTCGTCACCCTGCAACCGTTCGCCCACTTCGCCAATGGCAGCCTGCCACTGGTGTTTTTGGTGGCGCTGTTGGTCACGCTGATTCCAACCACCATCGGTGGTTTGCTGTCGGCCATCGGGATCGCCGGGATGGATCGTCTGGTGCGCCTGAACGTGATCGCCAAGTCCGGTCGTGCGGTGGAAGCAGCGGGGGACGTGCACGTTCTGCTGCTGGACAAGACCGGTACCATCACCTTCGGTAACCGTCGTTGCTCGGCGGTGTATGCCGCGCCTGGCGTGACAGCCAGGGAGCTGGCCGAAGGCGCATTGCTGGCTTCGCTGGCCGATGACACCGCTGAAGGCAAGTCGATCGTCGAGTACCTGCGCGGCACCCATCCGCAACCGGAACCGTCCGCCGACGTGCTGACAGCCGTGCCCTTCAGTGCCGAAACCCGCTTGTCCGGTGTCGACTATCAGGGGCGCGTGTACCGCAAGGGCGCGGTGGATTCGTTGCTGGCGTTCGTGGGTCTGAAACGCGCTGACCTGGCACCGGTCTTGTCCCGTGAAATCGACAAGATCGCCCAAAGCGGCGGCACCCCGCTACTGGTGTGTGCCGACGGCAAGTTGCTCGGTGCGATCCACCTCAAGGACGTGGTCAAGCCCGGTATCCGCGAGCGTTTCGCCGAGCTGCGCAAGCTGGGAATCCGCACTGTCATGGTCACCGGCGACAACCCGTTGACCGCTGCCGCCATCGCCGCTGAGGCGGGTGTGGACGATGTGCTGGCCGAAGCCACGCCGGAGAAAAAACTGGCGCGCATTCGTCACGAGCAAAACGACGGTCGTCTGGTTGCCATGTGCGGCGACGGCGCCAACGACGCCCCGGCCCTGGCCCAGGCGGACGTGGGCATGGCGATGAGCGACGGCACGCAAGCGGCACGTGAAGCGGCGAACATGGTCGACCTCGACAGCGACCCGACCAAGCTGCTGGACGTGGTGCAGATCGGCAAGGAGTTGCTGGTCACCCGCGGTGCGCTGACGACCTTTTCCATCGCCAACGACGTGGCCAAGTACTTCGCGATCCTGCCGGCGCTGTTCGCCGCGATCTATCCGCAACTGGGGGTGCTCAACGTGATGCACCTGAGCAGTCCGCAGAGCGCGATTCTCTCGGCGATCGTGTTCAACGCCCTGATCATTGTGGTGCTGATTCCTCTGGCGCTGCGCGGTGTGCGGGTTCACGCGGCGAGTGCGGCGGCGTTGTTGCGGCGCAATCTGCTGATCTACGGCCTGGGCGGGATCCTGGTGCCGTTCGTGGGCATCAAGGCCATCGACATGCTGTTGACGGCGTTGCATCTGGTTTGACCGCCCTCTGTAGGAGCGAGCTTGCTCGCGATGGGCGTTAACGATAACGCGCCATTTCTGATAAAGCGCGGCGCCTTCAGATCCATCGCGAGCAAGCTCGCTCCTACAGCTGTTTTTACGAATTAGAGGATTTTGAAATGTCCACATTGATACGCCCGGCCCTGAGCCTGCTGGTCCTGATGACGCTGATCACCGGCATCGCCTATCCACTGGTGGTCACCGGTGTGGCCCAGGTCGCCTTCCCGGATCAGGCCAACGGCAGCCTGGTGCGGGATGCCGAGGGCAAGGTCCGCGGTTCCTCGCTGATCGCCCAGGATTTCGTCGGCGACGCCTGGTTCCACCCGCGCCCTTCGGCCGGTGCCTTTGCCACCGTGTCGAGCAGTGCCAGCAACCTGGCGCCGAGCAACCCTGCGTTGGCGACGCGAGTGATCGACGATGCCGGCAAACTGCTGGTGCCCGGTCAGGGGCCGGTGCCCTTGGCGCTGGTCACTACGTCCGGCAGCGGTCTCGATCCGCACTTGCCACCGGCGGCGATTGCCTATCAACTGGCGCGTGTCGCGACGGCGCGCAACTTGCCGGTAGCGACGCTGCAACAACTGCTGGACGCCCACATCGAACAACCATTGGTAGGTCCGCCGGTGGTGAATGTGCTTGAGTTGAATCGGGCGCTGGAAAACCTGTAGATCGGCGGCGCTGCCATTCGCGAGCAGTCTCGCTCCCACAGGAATACGCATTCCAACTTGTGGGAGCGAGCCTGCTCGCGAAGGCGTCAGAACAGTCGCTATATCAATTCCAGAAAAAAAGAGAGCTTCATACATGAGCAACTCCGGCCGCGCCGACGCGCTGTTAGCAGACCTGCCCCGAGATGGCCGTGGCCGGCTCAAGGTATTTCTCGGTGCCGCGCCGGGTGTCGGCAAGACCTACGCCATGTTGCAAGCGGCCCACACCCAGTTACGCCAAGGGGTGAAGGTCATCGCCGGCGTCGTCGAAACCCACGGTCGGGCCGAAACCGAAGCATTGCTGGGCGGCTTGTCGCAGCAGCCGATGGTACGTTCCGAATACCGTGGCGTGTTGCTCGAAGAAATGGACCTCGACGGTCTGCTTGTCGCCAAACCGAAACTGGTGCTGGTCGACGAACTGGCGCACACCAACGCACCCGGCAGCCGTCACGAAAAACGCTGGCAGGACATTCAGGAACTGCTTGCCGCCGGCATTGACGTATACACCACGGTCAACGTCCAGCATCTGGAAAGCCTCAACGACCAAGTGCGTGGCATCACCGGCGTGCAGGTCCGCGAGACCCTGCCGGACTGGGTATTGCAGGAAGCCTACGAACTGCTGCTGATCGACTTGCCACCACGGGAGCTGCTCGAGCGCCTGCGCGATGGCAAGGTCTATGTGCCGGAGCAGGCGCGGGCGGCCATCGACGCGTTCTTTTCCCAGACCAACCTGACGGCCCTGCGCGAACTGGCGATGCAAACCGCGGCGGCGCAGGTCGATAACGATCTGGCCCAGGGGTATCGTCAGTTGGGGCAAGCGGCGCCGGCTGTGCGCGGACGCTTGCTGGTGGGGGTCGACGGCGATGCCCAGGCCGAGCGCCTGGTGCGTCATGCCAGTCGCGTGGCCCAGCGGCGGCACCTGCCCTGGAGCCTGGTGCACGTGGACAACGGCAGCGTGCGTGACGAACAGTCGCGCCTGCGCCTGCAAAGCGCCCAGCAACTGGCCGAGCGCCTGGGTGGCGAAGTGGTGTTGCTGCGCGCCGGTGAAGTGGCGAAAACCCTGATCCAGCATGCCGCCGAACGCCGCGCCAGCCTGGTGCTGGTCGGTCAGTCCCGGCTGCGTTTGCACCGACGTCTGTTCGGTGGCGGCTTGGCGGCGCGACTGCTGCGCAATGCTCGTGGACTGGAAATCAACGTTCTCGACGGCGATCACCAACAGCATCAACCCCATCAGCGGTCGATGCATTCACTGGTCTGGTTCGACTACGCATTGGCCGTGGTCGCGACGGTTCTGGCCAGCACCCTGGCCTGGGCCGTGGCGAGCGTTCTGCCTCTGCCGAACATTTCACTGGTGTTCCTCGCCGCCGTGTTGCTGGTGGCGGTGCGCAGCAGTCTCGGGCCGGCGCTGGCCTGTGCGGCGCTATCGTTCCTGACCTATGACTTCCTGTTCATTCCACCGAAGTTTTCTTTCAGAATCCAGCGCGAAGAAGACGTGCTGACCTTGCTGTTCTTCCTGCTGATGGCGGCCCTCACCGGCAACCTCGCGGCGCGCCAGCGCAGGCAACTGCAGGCACTGCGCGATACCCAGGAAGAGACCACTGAACTGCTCGACCTGTCACGCAAACTCACCGCCGCCACCGACCGCCAGGCCGTGGTCAGTGCGGCCGCCCAGCACCTGGATGGTTGGAGCGATGTGCAACTGTGCCTGCTCAATCGCGACGGGCAAAACGGATGGAAAGTCGAAACCGGTGGGCCGCTAGAGTTCAGCGAAGCCGAGCGCGCCGCCGCTGACTGGGCCTGGCAGCACGATCAACCCGCCGGTGCCGGCACCGGTACTTTGCCGTTCGGGCGCTGGTGGTGGTGGCCGTTGTCGGTGGAAGACGGACCACTGGCGCTACTCGGCGTGTGTGCCAAAGAAGGCCAGACCCTGAGCGGCCAGCGCCGACGCCTGTTGACCGCGCTGAGCCAGCCACTGGCCCAGGCGCTGGCCCGGGCGCAACTGGCCGATGATCTGGAAGCGGCGCGGCTGCACGGCGAAACCGAGCAACTGCGCAGTGCCTTGCTGGCGTCGGTGTCCCACGATTTGCGCACTCCGCTGACGTCCATGCGCGGTAGTATCGACAGCCTGCTGGCCCTGGGTGAAGCGATCCCGCTGGAGGACAGACGTGAGTTGCTCGAAGGCACCCGCGATGAAGCCGAGCGCCTCGATCGCTACATTCAAAACTTGCTCGACATGACCCGGCTCGGCCACGGAGCCTTGAAGCTGGCGCGGGACTGGGTGTCGCCGGCGGACATCGTCGGCAGCGCGCGCAATCGCCTGCGGGCAGTCCTTGCGCCGTTGCAGGTCAGCACCGACGTACCGGCCGAGTTACCGTTGCTGTATGTGCATGCCGCGCTGATCGAACAGGCACTGGTCAACGTGATGGAAAACGCAGCGCGGTTTTCGCCGCCCCACGGGCGCTTGCAATTGCGCGCCGGGGCCGATGACAGTGAGCTGTTTTTCTCGGTCTGCGATGAGGGGCCGGGGATTCCGGAAGAGGAACGGGCGAAGATTTTCGACATGTTCTACACCGCAGCGCGAGGTGATCGTGGCGGGCAGGGCACCGGGTTGGGGCTGGCGATTTGTCAGGGCATGGTCGGTGCCCATGGCGGGCGCATCAGCGTCGCCGACGGCATCGAGGGGCGTGGCACCTGCATCACGTTGCACCTGCCGCTGCAGGCTCAGCCGGGATACGAAAGTGAAGCCTGATCGCTCTTGCGCTACTCTCTTGCAACTTCTTTGTGTTGATGTGAATTCATGAGCCAGACCGCGACCATCCTGGTCATTGACGACGAACCGCAGATCCGCAAATTCCTGCGGATCAGCCTCGCTTCCCAGGGCTACAAAGTGCTGGAGGCAGGTACCGGCAGTGAAGGATTGGCGCAAGCCGCGTTGAACAAACCGGACTTGCTGGTGCTCGACCTCGGCTTGCCGGACATGGATGGACAACAGGTATTGCGCGACTTTCGCGAGTGGTCGACGGTGCCGGTGCTGGTGCTCTCCGTGCGCGCCGGTGAAGGACAGAAAGTCAAGGCCCTGGATGGCGGCGCCAATGACTACGTGACCAAGCCGTTCGGCATTCAGGAATTCCTCGCGCGGATCCGTGCGTTATTGCGCCAGGCACCCACAGGCGAGGCGCAACAGGCTGCGCTGGACTTCGGTCCGTTGACGGTCGACCTGGCGTATCGCCGGGTGCTGCTCGACGGTGTCGAAGTCGCGCTGACCCGCAAGGAATACGCCGTGCTGGCGCAACTGGCGCGGCATCCCGGACGGGTAATCACCCAGCAGCAATTGCTCAAGGACATCTGGGGGCCGACCCACACCGAAGACACTCATTACCTGCGCATCGTGGTCGGGCACTTGCGCCAGAAACTGGCGGATGACCCGACCCAGCCCAGGTTCATCGTCACTGAGGCAGGGGTGGGATATCGGTTGTTGAGTGAGGGTAGCCTTTAGATCTTCGTTGCCTGACCTGGCCCCATCGCGAGCAGGCACGCTCCCACATGGGATCCTGGTCAGACACACATTTTGTGACCGCCGAAGATCCACTGTGGGAGCGAGCCTGCTCGCGATGAAGGCCTGATAGTCACCCGAGAACTTTCAGGTGCTCAGTTCTGCTCATTCTCATACCGATCCAGCGTATCCCGCGCAATCTCCCGTCCCAGCGCGATCAGCTCCGGCGCCTTGTAGAACTCGAAAAAACGGCACACGCGCTTGGGCACGTTGATCAGGATGTCCGGCGGATACCCGGCAATCTTGTACTGCGCCAGCGACGTCTGCATCACCTCGAAACTCTGGTTGATCAAATCCAGCAAGGACGCCGGGCCGACGTTGTCGATGATGAATGAACCGGTGGCGGAGCGGGGCGCGCCACTGGCTTGCGGAGCCGCCGCCGGTTGCTGCCCTTCTGGCTCGGCGGTTTCGATCCACGGATTGAGGTTCGCGCCTTCGGCCCTCAGGGCTTCCTGCTCGAGGATCAACAATTGCTCGGCCTGTTTGCGACGGAACGGCATTTTCGAGCCCAGGGAGTTGATCAGGCTGTCGAAGCGTGTCTTGAAGGCGGCGGGACGCTGGATGACCGGCAATTGATAGTGGCGCTGGTTGGTGGAGTTGAGGTTGACCGCAATGATCAAGTCGCAATGGCTCGACACCACCGGCACGATCGGCAGCGGGTTGAGAATGCCGCCATCGACCAGCATGCGGTTGCCCTGCATCACCGGGGTGAACAGGCTGGGAATCGCTGCCGAGGCGCGCATGGCCTGATGCAGGCAACCTTCCTGGAACCAGATTTCCTGCTGGTTGGTCAGGTCGGCGGCAACGGCGGTGTAGGGGATGCGCAAATCTTCGATGTTGATCTCGCCAACGATCTTGCGGATCTGCCCGAAGACTTTCTCGCCACGGATCGCCCCCAGACGAAAACTGACGTCCACCAGGCGCAACACGTCGAGATAGTCCAGACTCTCGATCCAGTCGCGGTAATCATTGAGTTTGCCGGCGGCGTAGATCCCGCCCACCACCGCACCCATGGAGCATCCGGCGATACAGGCAATGTCATAGCCACGCCGTTCGATCTCTTCTATGACCCCGATATGTGCATAACCCCGGGCTCCACCCGAGCCCAATACCAGTGCGACGCGCTTTTTCATGAATCGCCCTCGTTTGAATGGTTCAACAATGCACCCATCGAGGGCCATGCTTCAATCGCCATGGTCGTTCGAGCGGACAGGAGCGTCGTATTTTCGACACTCCATGGCGGCACATGGTTATTCTCGGCAGCGCTATAGTTTGCACAGCTGACCAACGGCACTTTTCAGGTGCTACAACGTCTTACCTGCATGACTGTTGACCTATTCTTGAGGAGTGAATGATGAAAGCCTGGATCTGCGTGCCATTGATTGCCCTGGCGCTCGCCGGTTGTGCCGGCAAAACCGCTTATCGCGACAGCTGTGGTAGTAATCTGGATGCGGCATGGCATGAACTGGACCTGGCCAAGGCCGAAGGGTTCGCCGGGACTGTCAGCTACTCCAAGGCCCTGTCGCTGTTGACCGCGGCCAAGACCCAGCAGCAATTCGAGGGGTTCGAAGGCTGCACCAAGAAAGCCGAGAAGGCTCGTTTCTATATTCGTGAATCGCGCGCGGGGCGTTAAAAGCGAAAAGCGGTTACAAGCTCTAAGCTGCAAGTTGCAAGATCTTTCGAGTTTGCAGCCTGGAGCTTGCAACCTGGCGCTGTTTACGGAGTAAACCCCCATGATCGATCGGTTGGTGGCTCAGGTTCTGGGCCTGGAAGTTCGTCTGCTTGCCTGTCAGGCCCGCTTGAAAGAGTGTACAGACCCTGAAGCGTTACACGACCTGCGCACAACCATGCGGCGGTTACGCAGCCTGTTGCGGCCCTTGCGCGGGCTGCCCGGTGTCGAACAACTGGAAGCGGCCGCCTCCCGGGTGGGCGAACTGAGCACGCCTTTACGCGATCGCGAAGTGTTGGCGGCGTACCTGCTCCAGCACCATCAACCCCAAGCCGCACAGTGGCGCATGGCGCAAATGGCCGAGGCCTATCCGGCCGTGGCAGCCAGTCCCGAGCTCGCGCAAATGCTGATCGTCCTTGATGCGTTTCCGCGTTTTCTGCGTGCCGCCCAGCGCCAGGGATTGCTCAAGGGCCTGCGCAAGCGCATCGAAAAACGCTTGGGCAAGCAGTGGAAAAAACTCGACGAGGCGCTGCACGATCCGGCTCATGACCGTCATCGACTGCGCCTGCTGATCAAGCGCGTGCGCTATGGCATCGACGCTTACCCCGAACTGGGCCGTTTGCCGAAAGCCGCCATGCCCCGGTTGAAGTCGGCCCAGGGCGCGCTGGGCGACTGGCACGATTGCGTGCAATGGCTGGCCATGGCTGAACGGGAAGCGGATTTGCAACCCTGCGTTGCTGTCTGGGAAGCCACCATGGCCGAGGCTGAAAGCCGTGCGGATCGGGTGCTGGAAAAACTCAGCAAGGCCTGTTTCAAATCCTGAGACCTCCCCGGATCCATTGTAGGAGCGAGCCTGCTCGCGATAGCGGATTAATATTCAGCACACATTGTGACTGTCAGACCGCTTTCGCGAGCAGGCTCGCTCCCACATGGGCTCAATGTTGACCCTGGATTTTGTGTTAGGACCGGGCACGGCTCATCTGTCAGTCAATTTGGCTGGAATAGGCGATGTATCAACTTCGCCAGATGGTTAAGATCCCTTCATCTTTTTCCGATCCCTGAGGTTTTCATGCGTTTTTCCGAACTGCTCGACGCTGTCCGCAGCCAGCCGCTGGAGCTGTCTATTCCGGCCTCATGGGCCCAGGGGCGAGCCAGTTTCGGTGGCCTGGTAGCCGCTTTGCAATACGAAGCCATGCGCGCCCGAGTGCCGGCGGATCGGCCGGTGCGTTCGTTGGCAATCACCTTCGTCGGCCCGGTTGAGCCCGAGGTGCCGGTCAGTTTTGAAGTCGAGGTGCTGCGCGAAGGCAAGGCCGTCAGCCAAGTGCTGGGCCGGGCGGTGCAGAAGGGCCAGGTGGTGACGTTGATCCAGGGCAGCTTCGGCGCCTCGCGACCCTCGGAAGTGGCGGTGGCCGCTGAACCGGCACCTGAAATGAAGCACTGGGACGAATGCCAGGAATTGCCTTTTGTCGAAGGTGTCATCCCGGAGTTCATGCGACATCTGGCGATGCGCTGGAGTGTCGGCGGGCTGCCGTTCAGCGGTAGCACATCCCGGCAAATGGGTGGCTGGGTACGCTTGCGCGGTGACGTGAAGGAAGAGGCTATCGGCGAGGCGCATATCCTGGCGCTGGTGGACGCCTGGCCGCCGGCCCTGATGCCGTTTTTGAAGAAACCGGCGATGGGCAGCACGCTGACCTGGACTATCGAATTCGTGCAGCCGCTGCTGGAACTGACCACCCTGGACTGGTGCAAATACCTCGTCGAAACCGAATACGCCACCGACGGCTATGGGCATGCCGCCGCAAAAATGTGGAGCGCGGATGGCCGGTTGATCGCCATGAGCCGGCAGACGGTGACGGTGTTCGCCTGATCAGTGGCGGCGGTGGCGCTCACGCCAGGCGCGCCACCAGCCGCCGCTGAGGAAGAACCGCGGAAACGTCAGGAACTGCTCGACCAACAGGCGCGATACCGCATCCTTGCGATCACTGAAGGGTTCGGAGGCTTGGGTCTCCAGGCTGTGGCCATGGCGTTGCAAGGCCAGCGCCGCTATCACACCGATCACACCGATGGCGATGTTTGCCAGGCTCAGGCTGAACACCCCGGACACAATCAGCAGAAATGCCACGATGAACAGCGGCACCGCGATCAGGTGCAGCACCAGATTGGTCGGGTGCTGATGATTGTTCGGGTACGCTCGCCATTGCCAGGCGGGAAGGTTGGGGTGACGTTTGCCCATGATGCCGATCCTCGATCCATGTTGAACACATGTAGGAAGAATAGGCCCGCTCAATGCTGGCGGCGAATCAAGGCTGGCTATTGGCTCGATAGGTGCCATGACTGGAATGGATGGTGCCAGTTCTGACGCCTTCGCGAGCAGGCTCGCTCCCACATCGATCTTCGGTAACCATCAGATTCTGGGCATACATAGATCCCTTGTGGGAGCGAGCCTGCTCGCGAAAGGGCTCTCAAAGTTTCAACTGACCGATGGCCTTGCTCAACTCCCCGGCCAACGCTGCCAGCTCATTGCTGGTGGTCGCCGAAGTCACCGTCTGCTGCACCGTGTTTTCGGTCACGTCACGGATGCTCACCACCGCCCGGTTCATCTCTTCCGCCACCTGGCTCTGCTGCTCGGCCGCCACCGCGATCTGCGTGTTGCTTTCACGCATCTGCGCCACCGCGCCGGTGATCTCGGCCAATGCCGCGCCGGCCTCTTGCGCCTGTTGTACGCAGTCGTCGGCCTTGAACGAGCTTTCTTGCATGAAATCCACGGCGTCCCGTGTGCCGGCCTGCAACGCCGAGACCATGAGGGTGATTTCATCCGTGGAGGCTTGTACACGTTTGGCGAGGTTGCGTACTTCATCGGCAACTACCGCGAAACCGCGACCCATCTCGCCGGCCCGGGCCGCTTCGATGGCGGCGTTCAGCGCCAGCAGGTTGGTCTGCTCGGCGATGCTGTGAATCACGTTGACCACGCCGTTGATCTTCTGGCTGTCCTCGGCCAGGCGTTGAATCATCTCGGCGGTCTGCTGGACGCCGGTGGACAGTCCGGCAATCGAGCGCTGCACCCGCGTCACGACCTCCTGCCCGCTGCCGGCCAGGGTATTGGCCGATTGCGAAAGGTCACGGGTGGCGCCCGCGTGTTGGGCGATGTGATAGACCGTGGCGGTCATTTCATTGATCGCCGTGGCGGCCTGATCGGTTTCGCTTTGCTGGCCCAACATGCCGTGGCGCACTTCATTCATGCTGGCCGCCAGCCGTGCGGCGCCGATGTCCAGTTGCCGGGCGGTGCTGGCGACGGTGTTGACCACCCGTTGATAACCGGCCTGCATGGCGTTGAAGGCGTTGGCCATTTGCCCGACTTCGTCGCTGCAAGCCAAGGGCACGCGGGCCGACAGGTCGCCGGTTTTCTCCACGTGCAACATGACGTCTTTCAAGGTATTGAGCTGGCTGAGCAGGAAGCGAATCAATAACTGCGATGCGCCGAGCATTGCCAACATCAGGATGAACACGGCCACCGCGTAATTGGCCAAACGCTCGCTGAACACCTGGCTCAGGCTTGGACCGTAGGCAATCACGGCGATCCGTTGGCCATCGGCACGGGTAAACACCTCGGCACCCATCAACGGATTGTCACCGAACAGCGGCATCAGGTTGATCTCGACCCAGCCGTTTGCGTTGATGAGTTGCGCAATGGGTTGTTCATTCAGCGAGGGCGCCTGTCCGCGATTGAACGTCAGCAGGTTGTCGACGTGGGGAAGCGGTTGCCCGGCGGGCCAGGCTTTGAGCAATCGCGCCTGGGCTTGGGCCGAAGCCTGGGCGGCGTGACTTCTGGCCTGTTGTTCGAGCTGCACGGCGTACAGCACCAGCAACAGGGTGGTGATGAAAGCGACGGCGTTGACCGCCCAGAATTTGTATTTCAGCGAGATATTGCTAAGCCAGGCACCCATGGAGGTCTTCTCTGATAGCGGAAACAGTTTTGGCAAGGTGCCAGCATTGTGCCGCTACTCAGGTGGCTGATTCTTGATGCAGATCAACAGGCCCGCAGCATTCAGTGTGGGAGCGAGCCTGCTCGCGAAAGCGGTCTGTCATTCAACTTTATGCTGGCAGACACGACGCCTTCGCGAGCAGGCTCGCACACAGGGGATTTGTGGTTACCGGGGGATTGATGGCAAGCCGTAGAACGCCCGCGCGCACGCGGTGGTGTGCGCCGCCAGATCTTCCTGGCTTTCCCCGCGATGCAGCGCCACTTCGCGCAGTACTTCGGTCAGGTACGCCGGCTCGTTTCGCCCGTTTTTCGGCTTGGGGCGCAGGCTGCGCGGCAGCAGATACGGTGCATCGCTTTCGAGCATCAGGCGCCCGCGCTTGATCTCCTTGACCAGCGGATGCAAATGCGTGCCCCGGCGCTCGTCGCAGATCCAGCCGGTAATGCCGATGTGCAGATCGAGGTCGAGATAGCTGAACAGCGCCTTCTGCTCTCCGGTGAAGCAGTGCACCACCGCGGCCGGCAGTCGGTCGCGAAAGTCGCGCAGGATTTCCAGCAACCGCTGACTGGCGTCGCGTTCGTGCAGAAACACCGGCATTTGCAATTCGACGGCCATGGCCAGATGTTCTTCCAGGACTTTCTCCTGCTGCGGGCGTGGCGAGAAATCACGGTTGAAATCCAGCCCGCATTCACCCACGGCCACTACATTCGGCTCGTTGAGCAAACTGCGCAAACGTCGGGCGCTGTCGGCGTTCCAGTCGCTGGCGCAGTGAGGGTGAATACCGGCAGTGGCGAACAGGCGCTGGGCGCTTTCATCCAGTTGTTGGCACAGCTCGAGGGCCTGTTCACTGCCCTCGACACTGGTACCGGTCAGCACCAGCTGGCACACGCCGGCCGCGTAGGCGCGATCGAGTACGGCCTGGTGTTTGTCGGCAAAACTGGCGTTGGTCAGGTTGACGCCGATATCGATGAGTTGCATGGTGCTACCTCGGCCCAAAGGCCGGAAAGCATATCAGAGCCGTGGATTTATAAGAAAAGCCAAGAACTACAACGGGTTAACGCTGTCTCTTGAGCCGCGGGCCAGGCTGGGTTGGTAGTTTTGCCATCATTGTGCCAGTCTTTCGCACTTTGCCAGCGCCTTGGGCGCTCTGTTTTTGTCGCCGCGCTTGATGGTTTTCGTCATTGCAGCGGGCCTCATATTCTTTCCGGAGAGTGGATGATTCGTCCCTCGGTTTTGCTACTGCTGTGTTGTTCGCTGCTACTGCCGATGTCGGCGGTCGCGCGTCTGCCCGGGCCGCTGCAAGCTGTACCGGCCGGCAAGGTGCGCGACCTTGATGAAATTCGCAGCAGTCGCGTGCTGCGGGTGTTGGTCAACCAGAGCCGCAACAGTTCCGGCGAAGTCCAGGGGCAGGCGATCGGGGTCGAATACCATCGCCTGAGAGCATTCGAGCAATACCTCAACGGCCATGCCCGGGACGGCCAGGAAATCACCCTCAAGATCATTCCCAGGGCCAAGGATCAACTGCTCGGCGCATTGCAGCGCGGGGAGGGCGATCTGGTGGCGCCAGGCGAGTTGCTCGATCTGCAACCGGGTTTCGCCGTCAGCACCAGCGAGCCGATTGCCAGCAACATTCCGTTAGTGCTGGTGGGCATCAAGGGCGAACGCCGCTACACCAAACTTGAACAGCTTTCCGGCAAGACCCTGGCGTTACCCGCCGGCAGCGCCGCCGGGGATGCCGTCAGCCAGATCAATCAAAAGCTCGCCCTGCACAAACTGCCACCGGTCACAGTCGAATGGGTCGATCCGAGCCTTGCCGTCGAGGACGTACTGGAGATGGTGCAGGGCGGGATCTTCCATCTGACCATCGTCGAGCAGCCGATCGCCGAACGCTGGGGCAAGATCCTGCCCAAGCTGCGTTTCGACAAGCAAGTACTCATCAGCGAGCCGGGAGAAGAGTTCTGGTTCGTGCGCCGTGATGCCTCGATGCTGCGGGCCAGCATCGATCGCTTTCTTACCGTCTACAAAAAGCCATCGGATCAGGACGCCGCGTTCCTGCGGATCTATCGTCGCCTCTATCAAGTGCACTATCCATTGGCCAAGGCAGACCGGCAGCGTCTGGAAAAACTTCGCCCGGTGCTGCAGAAACACGCCGATGCCCAGGGCATGGACTGGCTGAACCTGGCGGCGCTGGCCTTCAAGGAGTCAGCCCTGCAACCCGCCGCCCGCAGTGGCGGTGGCCCCACCGGTTTGATGCAGATCACGCCTTCTGCGGCACAGCGTGTGGGGGTCAACAATATTCAGGAGCTTGATGGCAATGTGCAGGCCGGGGCCAAGTACCTGGCGATGATCCGGCGTAAATTCTTTGCCAGTCCGAAGCTTAACGAGCGCGAACGCATGGCCTTCGTGCTGGCGGCCTACAACATCGGGCCGGAGCGGGTGCAAGGCATGCGCGCCGAAGCCCGGCGCAGAGGCTTGAACCCCAACCAGTGGTTCTTCCAGGTCGAGCGCATTGCCATGGAGCAAGTGGGGATGGGGCCTGTCAGCTATGTTAATAGCGTGAACAAGTATTACTTGGCGTTCGACCGAGAGCGGGAGTCGTTGGAGCCCCAGGAGCCAAAGGTTGCTTCACGCAAATGATCAACTAATCTGATTGTAATGGTGGGTTTTTTGCGCTTTTAACATGTAATTAACTGATTAATATGGCGGCCAACCAACACACACTTACAAGGAATGAAACAGCATGAGCACTCTGATCAACAAGGTACTGTCTACCCGCGCTGGTTACGGCCTGACTGTTCTGCGCATCGTGGTCGGCATTATTTTCGCCGCTCACGGCTCGCAGAAACTCTTCGGGGCATTCGGCGGCTATGGTCTGGCTGGAACCGGGCAGTACATGGAAAGCATCGGACTGGCGCCGGGTTACCTGATGGCGGCACTGGCGGGCGGCACCGAATTCTTCGCCGGCCTGGCCCTGATCATCGGCTTGCTGGTTCGCCCGGCCGCGCTGGGCCTGATCTTCCTGTCGCTGGTCGCGATTTTCTCGGTGCATATCAGCAACGGTCTGTTCATGGCCAACAACGGTTATGAGTTCGCCCTGGCGTTGCTCGGTGGCAGTATCGCAGTATTGATCGAAGGTGCGGGCAAACTCTCGGCGGACCGCGCCATCACTGGTTGACCGCTCTGGCTCAACGAAAAGGCCCGCATTGCGCGGGCCTTTTTTGTTGAGCGTCATTCTTGACACTGTCCAGTCAGCTTCTCTAGGATGTTGCTCATGCGCCGATTTAAACAGCTACTTGCGGGGCGCCAGGTGACTCATCCAGTTGCCGATAGAAGCCGGAACAGGCTTCGAAATACCGCTAAAGCGCTGGTTCGGTGTTGCCTCTCACCTGCCATGCAGACTTTTGAGGCAGAGACACGACACAATGAATGCACTAAACGCCGTTGTACGTCCCGCGCCGATCACGGCACACCTGACCCAGCGCAATCCAAAAATCCTGCTTGGTGGCAAACATCAGCCGACGCTCTTGCGTTATCTCGATGGCTGGCCACGTCGTACCGGCGGTCCCGCTGCCTTCCTGATCCAGTTTGTCGAAGACGGTGAGTCCCTCGCTCGTTTCGCCGACGACAGTTTCGATCTGGCAGTGATTCAATCCCCCAGCCTCGAAGATGCGCCTGAAGTGATCCGGCAACTGACCCGCGTTGCCCGGCAAGGGTTGATTACCCGGCGTTAAAGCTCACGGGTAGTCGATCGCCACAATGTACACACACTGTTCACCGGTCGGTGTCTGGACCCGGACTTCGGCGTCCAGTGCCTTGCCGATCAGTGCGCGGGCCAGGGGCGAGTCGATGCTGATCAGGCCTTGCTTGAGGTCCAGTTCATCGGGCCCGACAATGCGGTAGCGCGACTCTTTGCCATCCTCGTCTTCGATCGTGACCCAGGCGCCGAAATAGACCTTGTTCGGATCGCTGGGCTTTTCGCTGACAACCTTGAGCGCTTCCAGGCGTTTGGTGAGAAAACGCACGCGGCTGTCGATTTCGCGCAGCATCTTTTTGCCGTAGGTGTATTCGGCGTTCTCCGAACGATCACCCTGGGCCGCGGCTTCGCTGACAGCCTGGGTAACCTGGGGCCGACGTACATGCCACAGCTCATGGAACTCGGCGCGCATCCGCGCTTCACCTTCGGGGGTGATCAGCGCGGTGCCAGCGATGCGGGGAGGGCGGTAACGGCTCATGACAGCTTCTTGTGGTGAGGATGTCAGGAGTCTATCAACCCTCGCGCAGGACTGTCAGCGGGCTGGCGTTCAATGCCCGACGGGTGCCGAACACCCCGGCACCGCCAATGAGCACGGCGCCCAGCAGTGGCAGCAACAACAGCCATGGATGCGGATGCCACGGCAGGTCAAAGGCGTAGCGGTAGAGCACCCAACTCACCACTTCTGAACCCAGCGCCGCCAGCAAGCCACTGACTGCGCCGAGCAAACCGAACTCGATACGTCGAGCCTTGACCAGCAATTGCCGCTCCGCCCCCAGCGCACGCAGCAACGCGCCCTGGCGAATGCGCTCATCCAGCGTCGCTTGCAGGCCGGAGAACAGCACCGCCATCCCCGCCGCCAGCACGAACAACAACACGTACTCCACCGCCAGGGTCACCTGGGCGAGGATGCTGCGCAGTTGCTCCAGCAAGGCTTCGACCTGCAGGATGGTCACCGCCGGGAAGGCGCGGGACAGGTCGACAATCTGCTGATCGTGACCCGGTGCCAGATAGAAACTGGTCAGGTAGGTCGCCGGCAGATCCTTGAGGGTGCCGGGTTGAAAGATCATGAAGAAGTTCGGCTGGAAGTTGTCCCAGTTGATCTCCCGCAGGCTGGTGACCTTCGCCTCGCGATTGACCCCGCCAACGCTGAAAACCAGGTGGTCGCCGAGCGTGATCTTCAGGCTTTCGGCGACCTTGCCCTCTACCGACACGCCTGGAACATCGTCCGGCGTCTGTTCGTTCCACCAATTGCCGGCTGTGAGCTTGTTGCCCGCCGGCAGGTCCGCGGCCCAGGTCAGGCTCAGGTCGCGCTGGATCGCCCGATCACCTGCCGATTCCTTGGTGACGATTTGCTGCACCGGCTCGCCGTTGATGCTGATCAGGCGCCCGGGCACTACCGGGTACAGCGGTGCCGATTGCGCCGACACGGCAATCAGGTGATCGGTGAAGGCCTGTTTGTCCGCCGGCAGGATGTTCAGCGCAAAGTAGTTCGGTGCGTTTTTCGGCAGCTGGTTCTGCCAGGTGTCCAGCAACTCGCCGCGTAGCAGCGCAATCAGCGCCATCGACAGCAGAATCAGGCCGAACGCCAGGGACTGGCCCGCGGCAGCGAGGGGATGACGCAGCAATTGGCCCAGTCCCAGGCGCCAGGGCAGGGACGCACGCGCCAGCATGCGCCGCAGGCTCTTCAACAGCAGCAATAACAAGCCGCCCAGCACCAGCGCTGCAACCACACCGCCGCCGAGCAGGGCAAAGGTCAGCACCAGGTCCAGGCTCAGGCGCCACATGATCAGGCCGAGGGCGCCCAGCGCTGCGCCGTAGACCATCCAGGTGCTGGAGGGGATCGGCAGCATGTCCCGGCGCAGCACGCGCAATGGCGGAACCCGGCCCAGAGCCGCCAGAGGCGGCAAGGCGAATCCGGCCAGCGCCACCAGTCCGGTGCCGATCCCGGCAATGGCTGGAAACAGCCCGCCGGGAGGCACGTCGGTCGGCAACAAGTCATGCAGCAGGGCAAACAACCCCAGCTGTGCGAGCCAGCCGAGGAGGGCGCCGCTGATGCTGGCCAGCAGCCCGAGCACGGTCAGTTGCAAGCTGAACAACACCATGGTTTCCCGGCGCGACAGCCCGAGGCAGCGTAGCAAGGCACTGGGATCGAACCGACGGGTGGCGAAACGGGTTGCCGACAGCGCCACGGCCACGCCGGACAGCAACACCGCCACCAGGCTGGCCATGTTCAGGTAACGTTCGGCCTTGCCCAGGGCGCCGCCGATCTGCCGGTTGCCGTCGCGGGCGTCCTGCAAGCGCTGGTTGGCGGCGAGCCCCGGTTTGATCAGTTGCCGATAGGTCTCGAGGGACTGAGCGTTGCCTCGCCATAATTCGCGATAGCTGACCCGGCTGCCGGGCTGCACCACGCCGGTGGCCGCAAGGTCGTCGAGGTTGATCAGCACTCGCGGCGTCAGGCTGTAGAAATTGCCGGCGCGATCGGGCTCGTAGGTCAGCACCCGCGCCAGTTTCAGGGTTTTCATGCCGACATCGATGCTGTCGCCGATCTTCAGGTCCAGGGCGGTCAGCAGGCGTGCCTCGACCCAGGCTTCACCGGGTTGCGGTCCGCCACCGACTATTTCCGTGGCATAGGGTGAGGGCGCGCTTTTCAATTCGCCCCGTAGCGGGTAGGTGCCGTCGGCCGCCTTGATGCTGGACAACTGGATGCCGTTGTCGGTGGCGATGACGCTGGAGAACTCCACCACTTGAGCGTGTTCCAGACCCAGTTCGGTGCCGCTTCTTATCTGTTCGGGGCGCGCAGGCGAACTGCCTTCGAGCAGCAGGTCGGCACCGAGGAATTCGGTGGCGCGCAGCATCATGGCGCCGTTCAGGCGCGCGCCGAAATAACCAATGGCTGTGCTGGCGGCCACGGCCACCAGCAAGGCGAAAAACAACACGCGCAATTCACCGGCGCGAGCATCGCGCAGTAATTGGCGGATGGCGAGGCTGAACAGGCGCAACAGCGGAAGACGTGCCATCAAGGCTCCAGAGGGGCGACCAGCAGGCCGGCTTCAAGACGGATCAGGCGCCGGCAGCGATGGGCCAGGCGTTCATCGTGTGTCACCAGCACCAGGGTCGTGCCGCGCTCCTGGTTGAGCTCGAACAGCAAGTCGCTGATGCGCTCGCCGGTATGGCTGTCGAGGTTGCCGGTCGGTTCGTCGGCGAACAGCACATCCGGCTCGGCGGCAAACGCGCGGGCAATCGCCACGCGTTGTTGCTCGCCACCGGAGAGCTGGCGCGGCGAGTGAGTCAGGCGTTGGCCCAAGCCCACCCGTTGCAGCAATTGGGTGGCGCGTTCGCGGGCGTCTTTGCGGCCATCGAGCTCCAGCGGCAGCATGACGTTTTCCAGGGCATTGAGACTGTCGAGCAGTTGAAACGACTGAAAGACAAAACCCACGTGCTCGGCGCGGATGCGCGCACGCTGGTCTTCATCGAGGTTGCTCAGGCCTTGCCCGGCGAGAGTGACTTCGCCGCTGCTCGGCAGGTCGAGGCCGGCGAGCAGACCCAGCAGGGTGGACTTGCCGGAGCCGGAAGCGCCGACGATGGCCAGGCTATCGCCCTTGTTCAGTTCCAGGCTGAGTTGGTGCAGGATGGTCAGTTCACCTTCCGCGCTGGGGACCACTTTGCTAAGGTCCTTCGCGATGAGAATGCTTGCGCCCATGGAGAGTCCGATGCGTGTGTGGTTTTTGAGTGCTGGCCTGGCCTTGATGTGTATGGCCCAAAACGCAGCGGCGGGTACAGTCCTGATCGTTGGCGATAGTATCAGCGCCGGTTTCGGGCTGGATACCCGGCTGGGATGGGTGTCGCTGCTTGAGCAACGGCTCAGGCGCGAAGGTTTCGACGACAAAGTGATCAATGCGTCCATCAGTGGCGACACCAGTGCCGGAGGTCAGGCGCGCCTGCCCGCGCTGCTTGCAGAGCATAAACCGGAACTGGTGATCCTCGAGTTGGGCGGCAATGACGGCCTGCGCGGGATGCTGCCAACTCAATTGCAACAAAATCTTGCTTCGATGATCGACAGCTCCCGGGCCAGCGGTGCCAAGGTGTTGCTGCTCGGTATGCAATTGCCACCTAATTATGGTGCGCGTTACACCAAGGCGTTCGCCGAGGTCTATAGCAACCTGGCCGACGAGAAAAAAATCCCGCTGGTGCCGTTTTTCCTCGACGGCGTGGGCGGCCATCCGGACTTGATGCAGGCCGACGGCATACACCCGGCGGCCGGGGCCCAGGACAAGTTGCTGGAAAATGTCTGGCCTACCCTAAAACCGCTGTTATGACACTTTTCTAGAAGCAGGCTTTCGGCTAAGGTGGCGCCCCCGATTTGGAGCCCCCGATGCCGCGTCCCGCCTGGTCACTCTTTGCCTATCAACTGATCGAGCCTGACGAACAGCTGGATCTGTTCGCCTGCCAGGAAGTGAGGGTGCATCTGGTGACCCGTCAACTGGAGTTGGGCGGCTCGGCGGACCGGACCCTGTGTGGCAGCCTGTTGCCGGCTTCGCCTCGCTGGTCGAGTGTTGATCGCCGGGTGTTTCAGGACCAGCGGCTGTGTTCGTTGTGCCGGGCCATTCTTGAGTCGCAGAAGCGGGGGACGTCGCCGATCTGGCCTGAATTGCGGTTTGAGCTTTGATCCGTCGCGTGTCGAGGCGGCCTTCGAGCCGATCTGGCTTTTGTTGACCGTGTACATATCCGTTATTTAGGTAACGGCGACTTATGGTTTCGCCCTTACGGCGACTCACTTTTTTACAAGCGCCTAAAAAAGTAAGCAAAAAACGCTCGCCCCTTACGTACGGCCCCTCGCTTAGGCTCGGCGTTCCTTCGCTGCGGTATCCATCCGGGGGCATCGCCCTCCGGTTGGCTTCGCTGGCACCTACATACGATGAGTTCGACTGCGTCGAACGGCGCTGCGCGCCAATCCCCGGATGAACACCTCCACTCAGCCTGCCGATGGGGCGGGTAGATCAAGATCAAGATCAAGAGCTGCAGGCGAGCTAACGCTCGGCCTGATGAGTGGTGAGGAGCGGGGGTGTACGCCGATCTGCCTCTGCTCTCTGTGGGAGCGATGGCGGCCTGCCAGCCGACCAATTCCTTTCGGATGTCCCCCAGCCCAACTGTAGGAGCGAGCCTGCTCGCGATAGCGGCCTGCCAGCAGACCTGAGTCTGGCGGATGTACCTCGACCCTGTGGGAGCCTGCTCGCGATAGCGACCTGCCATCCGACCTGAATCTGGCGGATGTACCTCGACCCTGTGGAAGCGGGCTTGCTCGCGAAGGCGGCCTGCCAGTCACCAGGTACCTCCCAGACGAACGCACCCGGCAAACAGGCCGGCCGGTAGGCCGCCTCGGTTGCTGTTGCGGTGCACGCCCCATCGTGAGGCCGAGCGCAGGTTCTGCGCAGTGGGCAACCCGGCATGGATGCCGGGTTAGCCGCCGCCGGCCATGGATGGCCGATGGCGGCGGGCCCACGGAGCAGGACCGGAGCGAGGGCATGCCGAGCCTGGGCGAGGCACCGAATGTCAGGGGCAAGAGCCTTTTGGTTACTTTGGGGTTTTTCCAAAGTGACCCGCCGTAAGGGCGGAACCCTAAGTAGCCGTTACCGCAGCAACGGATATGTACACCCTCAAAACACTCATCACCCAACACATAGCCATCATCGGAACGCCGCCCGGACCAACCCACAGGGATCTTCAGTGGCCACAAGTCCCGAGTAAACCCGGGGGACCCAATGTGGGACCGAGAACAATCGCAAAATCGCCTCGCACTGCCTGCAATCGGGCCATCTCCCCGAAATAACAGACAGCGGTGTACAATCGCGCTCTTATATCTCTGTTGATCATGCGAAGGATTTTCCGGATGTTGCCGCGCTTTCCTGCCGTCACCCGCTGCCTGACTCTTGCCGCCCTCTTTGTGGCCGGTCCAGTCGCAGCATTGGAGCTTCCCCTGCCACCGCCCGGTGAGGACATCATCGGCCAGGTGCAGGTGATCAAGGCCAAGTACGAAGATACCTTCGCCGACCTTGGTACCACCTATGATCTGGGCTACACGGAAATGGTCGCGGCCAACCCGGGTGTCGATGCCTGGTTGCCAGGCGTCGGCACGGAAATCATCCTGCCGACCCGCTTCATCCTGCCACCGGGCCCGCGTGAAGGCATCGTGATCAACCTGGCCGAGTACCGCCTCTACTACTACCCGAAAGGCAAGAACGTGGTGTACACGTTCCCGCTGGGTATCGGTCGTGAAGGCTGGGGCTCGCCGATTGCCCACACCAGCATCACCGCCAAGACACCGAACCCTACCTGGACGCCTCCGGCTTCGATCAAGGCCGAGCACGCAGCAGACGGTGATCCGCTGCCCAACGTCGTGCCGGCTGGCCCTGACAACCCTCTGGGGCCGTTCAAGTTCACCCTGGGCACACCGGGCTACCTGATTCACGGTTCGAACAAGAAGTTCGGTATCGGCATGCGCACCAGCCACGGTTGCTTCCGCATGTTCAACAACAACGTGCTGGAAATGGCGGGCATGGTGCCGGTCGGTACGTCGGTGCGGATCATCAACGACCCGTACAAGTTTGGCCTCAGTGGCGGCAAGGTCTATCTGGAGGCGCACACGCCGCTGGACGACAAGGGCAACCCGTCGGTGGTCGACAAGCACACCTCAGTCATCAATGCGATGCTCAAGCGTGAAGACATCACCAACAACCTGCGCATGAACTGGGATGTGGTGCGTGATGTGGTCGCCGCTGAAGACGGCCTGCCGGTTGAGATCGCCGTGCCGGGCAACGGCGTTGCACCGATGGTGTCCAGCATGCCGATCGACCCGCTGCAATAGCGCGGGCAAAGAGCCCGTCGGCGCGGACTGCGTCGACGGGTTTTTTATTGCCTGGAGAAACGCCGGGCAATAAAAAAGCCGACCCAAAAAATGGGTCGGCTTGATAACAATCCCGAAGGATTATTACTTGCGGCTAGCTTTGTCCAGCATGCGCAGAGCACGCTCGTTAGCTTCGTCAGCAGTCTGTTGTGCTTTTTGAGCAGCAGCCAGAGCTTCATCAGCTTTACGGTAAGCTTCGTCTGCACGAGCCTGGGAGCGAGCAGCTGCGTCTTCAGTAGCGGTCAGACGTGCTTCGGTTTCTTTCGATGCGCTGCTGCAACCGGTAGCCAGAACTGCGGCCAGAGCCAGAGCAGAGAATTTCAGAACGTTGTTCATCGTGTTCCCCTTCAAGGACTTTCTATTAAGTAGCTATCTCCTCCGATTGAGGAAATAGCCGGCGTACATACTACCCATTACTTGTAGTAAGTAAAACTGACGTGACGCAAGAAGCAAAAAAAATTGTAGGCGTTGATTCTTTTTCGAGCAACTTTTAACCGAATTGTTTAAAAAATATCCAGCTGCAAGGCCCGTGGCTGAGCGAGCTGGCGAGAAAAAGTTTTTGTGGCATGGCGCTGTTTTTCAGTGGGGCTAAAGTCCGCCTACATGGATTCGTCTACACTTTTGTTCGGCTTTTGTGTGGCGCCTCTCAATATCTTTCTCGATGTTCAGGTGACTTAAACAACGGGCGCTCGTCTTAAGTCTCAACATCCGGCAATGTACAGGCTATCGACCCGGAGTCATCTTCGGTCGAGCCAATCCTGCGTGATCCGGAGCAGCACCCGCCAATCCGCACGATGACGAGCGCACCTTGAGCATTTCTGCCAATGGTGCCTACTATTTGTACGTGCCCGGTAGCGCGAGATCGGTGCAGCTCTTCTCGGTGTCCATACAGGCACGGGGTGGCGTAGATGTTCCTTCGCCGGAAAAACATCGGTAAGGTAGGGGTCGGAATTCCAGACCCGCGAGGAGTAGTGATGAGCGAGGCGTTGTCCATCCACCATGACCAGGCTGGTCATCAGTTCGAGACCAATGTGGACGGTCATCGTGCCTATCTGACCTATATGGATCTGGGTAAACAGACCCTGGATATCTATCGCACCTTCGTGCCCAACGCATTGCGTGGTCGCGGTATTGCGGCAGCCTTGACCGAGAAGGCGCTGGAGTACGCTGACGAAATGGGCTACACCGTCATTCCATCGTGCTCCTACGTCGAGCGCTACATGGAGCGTCACCAGCGGCATGCGGCCAAGCTGAGTCAGTGACCTTCAACAAAACGAATGCATAAAAAAAACGCCGGGTTCAGCCCGGCGTTTTTCTGTGTGCGCTTTTTGCGCCGCCAACCAGGCGATCAGCTGCGATCGCGTTTAGGCAGCACATCCTTGAGCTTGGCATGCATACTGCGCAAGGTGTTTTCGGTCGCGGTCCAGTCGATGCAGGCGTCGGTGATCGACACGCCGTACTGCAGGTCGGCGAGGTCTTTCGGGATCGCCTGGGCGCCCCAGTTCAGGTGGCTTTCAACCATCAGGCCGATGATCGACTTGTTGCCTTCGAGGATCTGGTTGGCGACGTTCTCCATCACCAGCGGTTGCAGGGCCGGATCCTTGTTGGAGTTGGCGTGGCTGCAATCGACCATGATGTTCGGCTTGATCTTCGCCTTGTTCAGCGCCTGCTCGCAGAGCGCAACGCTGACCGAATCGTAGTTCGGCTTGCCGTTGCCGCCGCGCAGCACCACGTGGCCGTAGGCATTGCCCTTGGTGGTCACGATCGATACGCCACCTTCCTGGTTGATGCCCAGGAAACGATGCGGGCTGGAAACCGACTGCAGGGCGTTGATCGCCACGGTCAGGCCGCCATCGGTGCCGTTCTTGAAGCCGACGGCCGAGGACAGGCCGGACGCCATTTCACGGTGAGTCTGGGATTCGGTGGTACGCGCGCCGATGGCCGACCAGCTGATCAGGTCCTGCAAATACTGCGGGGAGATCGGGTCGAGGGCTTCGGTGGCGGTCGGCAGGCCTTTTTCGGCCAGGTCCAGCAGCAACTGGCGACCGATGTGCAAGCCGTCCTGGATCTTGAACGAGTCGTCCAGGTACGGGTCGTTGATCAAGCCTTTCCAGCCGACGGTGGTACGTGGCTTCTCGAAATACACGCGCATGACCAGATACAGGGTATCGGACACTTCGGCGGCGAGAGCCTTCAGGCGCTCGGCATATTCGTGGGCAGCCTTGATGTCGTGGATCGAGCAGGGCCCGATGACGACGAACAGGCGATGGTCGGTGCCATCCAGAATATTGCGAATGACTTCGCGGCCCTTGGTGACGGTGCGCAGTGCGGCGTCGCTCAGGGGAATATCGCGCTTGAGCTGATCGGGAGTGATCAGTGTCTCGTTGGAGGCGACGTTTAGGTCGTTGATCGGTAAATCAGCCATCGTTTACTCGTCAGGTCACGGGTGCCGGCCGCCAGCGAACCCGCGCGGCGGAGCACAGCAAATTAAGCGCGTCGGGGAGCCGAACCTTAGCGCGTTACACCGTGGCTCGACAATGGGCAGACGCCGGTTTGGTGGGCTTTTGCAGTCAGTTTCCCTGCCGTGAGGGGCAAACCGGTCAAGAACGCTCCTATTCCAGCACCGGCTGCGCAAAAGCCTTGCGCACCGAATCGTGAGAGAACTCGTCGGCATGCTCCTGGACCCATTCGAGGGCCAGGGCCTGGATATCCTGCAAGTCTTCGTGGGCGTCATGCAGGCGGCAGTAGCGTTCGATCTGGCACACCTGCTCGCCCATTCGGGCACTGAACAGCGTTTGTTCATCAACGAATGCGATGCCGACCAGGTAACCGCGCTTGCGTCGCAGACACCAGGCGACATAGCCCAGGTAGCGCATGTCCGGGTTTACCGTCGGCATGCGTACCTCCAGCGCCGTGCCGTGGCGCCACGCGCGGTGATAATTGCAAGCCATGCCCCCGAGACTGATAGTGTGCAGCTGTCGTCGCGAAATACACTCAGGTTTCAGCAACGTTAATTCGACGGGCACATCGTCAGGGTGAGGAATAAAACGTCCCATGAACACAGACTCCATGTGTCGGCCATCTGACATTGTTCCTCCCAGTATAGTGGTCGAATTGGAACTGACCGATTTTGACGCCGACCAACGGCTGCTGGCGATGAGTGGTGTATCGCTGGTCATTTTCACCAGTGTCGGCTGCGCCGGTTGCCGTTTTGCCCGCGAGCAATTACCGACACTCGACCTGGCAGTCGACCGACTGTGCTGGATCGATGCGGGCAACAACGGAGGGGTGGTCGAGCGCTATCAGGTCTTTCACTTGCCGGCGCTGTTTGTCGTTCGCGACGGCGAATTCTTTGGAGCACTGAAATCGCGCCTGACCGACACCGAGCTCAATCGGGCCGTGCGCCAGGCGCTGAGTCGAACAGCAGAGGAGTTGCCATGATGGGAGCAGTTGCCAGGCCGACGATCGGCATTATCGGGACCGGCGCAATCGGCGGTTTCTACGGAGTGATGCTGGCGCGTGCCGGTTTTGATGTGCATTTTCTGCTGCGCAGCGAATTTTCCGCCGTGGCCGAGCACGGGTTGCAAGTCGATAGCGCGCCCCACGGCGCGTTGAAACTGAATCCGGTGCAGGCTTATTCAAGTGCTGAGGACATGCCGCCCTGCGACTGGCTGCTGGTGGGGGCGAAAACCACCAACAACGCCGATCTGGCACCCGCCATCCTGCAGGCGGCGGCACCGAACGCCAAGGTACTGCTGTTGCAAAACGGCCTGGATGTGGAAGACGGCCTGCGCGAGCTGCTCCCCGATTCGCTGCATGTGCTCGGAGGGCTCTGCTACATCTGCGTCCATCGTGAAGCGCCGGGTGTGATTACCCATCAGGCGTTGGGCGCGGTGCATGTGGGTTATCACAGCGGCCCCGCCGATGGGCCGGCACGCAGCGCGATTGTCGAAGAGGGCGTCGGGCTGTTTCGCAGCGCCGGCCTCGACTCCCAGGCCATGGCGAATTTACACCAGGCGCGTTGGCAAAAACTGGTCTGGAATATCCCTTACAACGGTCTCTCGGTTTTGCTGGGGGCGAGCACTACACCGTTGATGGCCGATGCCGACAGCCGCGAGCTGATCAAGGCGCTGATGGCTGAAGTGGTGCAAGGCGCTGTTGCCTGCGGGCACGACGTACCGGCAGGGTATGCCGAGCATTTGTTCATGGTGACCGAAAAGATGCCCGACTACTGGCCGAGCATGTACCACGATTACTTGCACAAGCGGCCACTGGAGCTGGCCGCGATCTACGCCCGGCCTTTGGCGGCGGCGAAGGCAGCCGGGTGTGAGATGCCACGCATCGAGGCCTTGTATCGCAGTTTGAGTTTCATTGATCGACGCAATACCTGAGTCGACCGACCTGAGGGGGAAGGGCATGCCAAAGGCAATTGACGACAAGCTGGTGCTGGCGATTTCTTCGCGGGCGCTGTTCGACCTGAGCGAAAGCCACAAGGTCTACCTGTCGAGTGGCGTCGAAGCCTACCGGCAATACCAGATCGAACATGAAGACGAAATCCTCGAACCCGGCGATGCCTTCCCGTTGGTGCAGAAACTCCTGAACCTCAACAACAGCCTCGGCCGCGCCCGGGTCGAGGTGATTCTGGTGTCGCGCAACAGCGCCGACACCGGGTTGCGGGTGTTCAACTCGATTGACCACTATGGACTGGCCATTTCCCGTGCGGCCTTTGTCGGCGGGCGCAGTCCGTATCCCTACCTCAAGGCCTTTGGCTGCGACCTGTTTCTCTCGACCCACGCCGAAGACGTACGCAATGCACTGGACGCCGGGTTCGCGGCGGCGACCATTCTGTCGGGCGGTGCCAGCCGTGCGGCCAGCGACGAGCTGCGCATTGCCTTCGACGGAGACGCGGTGCTGTTTTCCGATGAGTCGGAGCGCATTTATCAGGCCGGCGGTCTGGAAGCGTTCCAGGCCAGCGAGCGTGAGGCCGCCCGCGAGCCCTTGCGCGGTGGGCCGTTCAAGGGCTTTCTCGCAGCCCTCAACCTGTTGCAGCGTGAATTCCCGGAGGACACCTGTCCGATCCGTACCGCGCTGGTCACGGCGCGATCGGCGCCGGCCCATGAGCGGGTGATTCGCACGTTGCGCGAATGGGACATCCGTCTCGACGAGTCGCTGTTCCTCGGCGGCCTGACCAAATCGGCCTTTCTCGAAGCCTTCGCGGCCGACGTGTTTTTCGACGATCAGGCCGGCCACTGCGAATTGGCCCGTGAAGTCGTCGCCACCGGTCATGTGCCCCATGGCATAAGCAACGAGCAAAAGGTTTAAGCCCGCCGTTCAATGCGTTGCGCCGCACGTCGCAGTCGCCAAGGCACTGCTAAGCTGAATCAAATCTCCGCCATGTTGGCAGTCGAGGAGGTCATATGATTCGTACGATGCTGTATGCCACTGACCTTGGCCTGTACGCGCCCGTGGTGATGCAGCATGCCCTGGAACTGGCCCGGACCTTCAATGCCGGTTTGTATGTCGTGCATGCGGTTGAACCCATGGGGTTGTTTGCCGAGTCGGTGCTGCAAAGTTATCTCGATGAACAGGCGCTGAACGAGTTTCACAGCCAGGGCCTGAATACGGTGATCGCCAGTATCGAGCAGCGGGTGCTCGACAGTTTTCGTGAAGAGTTGGGGGATGAAGGGGAGCACGACCTGGAGCGGATTCAGGCAGTACGGGTGCTACAGGGCGATCCATCACAGGTGATTCTGGACCAGGCGCAGAAACTCTCCGTGGATTTGTTGATCGTAGGTAGTCACAGCCACGGTGCCGGTGCGGAAACGCCTTTGGGGCGAACCGCCGCCCGTGTGTTGCAACTGTCCAAGGTGCCTGTCTATCTGGTGCCGCTGGTGCAACGTCGTCGTCAAGGGGACCGCTAGGACACGAATAATGGCAATCTGATAAAAAAGTTCTAGATTTATTCTTCGTGCCATTAATATAGTTATATATCGTCGCTGATGCCCGTGGCGTCTACCTGCTTTGAGGGATTCATATGAAGCTTCAACAATTGCGCTACATCTGGGAAGTGGCGCACCACGACCTCAACGTTTCCGCTACAGCCCAAAGCCTTTACACCTCTCAACCCGGCATCAGCAAGCAGATCCGTCTGCTGGAAGACGAACTGGGCGTCGAGGTTTTTGCCCGCAGCGGCAAGCATCTGACCCGCGTTACCCCGGCCGGCGAGCGCATCATCACCACCGCTGGCGAGATTCTGCGCAAGGTTGAAAGCATCAAGCAGATCGCCCAGGAATTCTCCAACGAGAAGAAAGGCACCCTGTCGATTGCCACCACACACACCCAGGCGCGTTATGCATTGCCGCCGGTGATCAGCAATTTCATCAAGCAATACCCGGACGTTGCCCTGCACATGCACCAGGGATCGCCCATGCAAATCGCCGAAATGGCCGCTGATGGCACCGTGGATTTCGCCATCGCCACCGAAGCGCTCGAGCTGTTCGGTGATCTGGTGATGATGCCGTGCTACCGCTGGAACCGTTGCGTGGTCGTGCCTCAGGGCCACCCGCTGACCAAGCTGTCGAAACTGACCCTCGAAGCACTGGCCGAATACCCGATCGTGACGTACGTGTTCGGTTTTACCGGCCGTTCGAAACTCGACGAAGCTTTCAGCCATCGCGGCCTGACGCCGAAAGTGGTGTTCACCGCTGCCGACGCCGACGTGATCAAGACCTATGTTCGACTGGGTCTGGGTGTGGGCATCGTGGCGAAAATGGCGGTCGATACCAAGCTCGACAGCGACCTGGTGGTACTCGATGCCAGTGAACTGTTCGAGTCCAGCGTGACCAAGATCGGCTTCCGTCGCGGCACCTTCCTGCGGGGTTTCATGTGCGACTTCATCGAGAAGTTCGCGCCGCACCTGACCCGCGAAGTCATGGCCAAGGCCATTCAGTGCCACAACAAGCAGGAACTGGAAGAGCTGTTCGAGGGCGTTGAACTGCCCGTTCACTGACAGCGTTTCTGCCGGTCAAACCACCTCGGTGACTGCGAACTGTTGCCGAGCGCCCGCCACCATGATCTCCACCTCATCGCCCTCGAACTTGCCCAGCAGGCTTTTGCCCAGCGGTGAGCGCGGGGTGATGACGGTAATCAGTTGCCCCACCAGATCGACCTTCAGGCCGGCGGCGTCGGGGGCCAGAAACAGCCATTGTTCGCGCCCCTTTTCGTCCTCGAGCCCGAGCAGCGCGCCCACTTCGATGCCCCGCTGATCGTCATACGGACGCGGGGCCAGGTTCTGGCAGAGGCTCAGTGACTGGCGAATTTCCTCGACCCGCCTGGCCTGCCCGGCCGCGAGATAGGATGCTTCCAGCCCCAGGGTGTCGTACTTGTTCTCGGCGATGTTTTCTTCGTGGGTCGCCGTTTCGTAGGCGGTCTGCGCGGCCCGTTCGGCGATGTCGAGATCGATCCGCAGCTTGTCGAGAATCAGTTGGTGGACGGTTTGCTTATTCATGATCAATCGCAGAATTGCAGGACGTTGGCGCGGCTTTTTTCGCTGGGTGCAGTCTGGTCCTGTTGCAACCAGAACTGACAGCTTGGATTGGACAGGTTGCGACTGCTGCCGCGCGCCTGATCGAGCCGTTGCTGCTGCTCGTTCTTGCGCAGGTTTTCTTCATATTGCTCGAACAATGGGCTTTGTGGCGGAATGCTCGGTATCGGTTGAGCCTCCATCGGCGGTTTGGCCAGTTGCTCCACTGCTGCCGCCACGGGTGCCAGTTGTTCGCTGAAAAGCAGGCGCGAAGCGAGCCAGCAGGTCAGCACGATGGCAATGAACCCCAGCCACATGCCGAGGGCGATGCTGCCGGTCAGTTGCAGGGCGTTGAGGCTGATCGGGAAGGATCGGCGCTGAGTGGGGCGGTGGGGCATGGTTGCCTCCTGGCGAAAGGTCACTGGCGAGTGGCGATTGTCGCATGAAGAATAATCGCCGTCGGCTCTTCTGCACGGGGTAATTTATGCGGACAATCGGCACCTTTGCCAACGGGAGCCTGGAATGCCTGAAATGAAAACCCGCTGGGATATTTTTTGCACCGTGGTCGACAACTTCGGCGACATCGGCGTGACCTGGCGACTGGCCCGGCAACTGGTGGCCGAACATGGGCTGGCGGTGCGTCTATGGGTCGATGACCTGCGAGCGTTCGAGCGCCTGTGCCCGGAAATCGACATCCATGCTGCGCGGCAGTGGCAGCACGACGTCGAAGTGCGCCAATGGCCCGCCGAGTGGCAGCCGACCGAAGCCGCCGATGTGGTGATTGCTGCCTTTGCCTGTCAATTGCCGAGCGCCTATATGGACGCCATGGTCGAACGGGACAAGCCGCCGCTGTGGATGAACCTCGACTACCTGAGTGCCGAGGACTGGGTGATCGGCTGCCACGGTTTGCCCTCGGTGAAGTACAAAAACGTGCAGAAGTTCTTTTTCTTTCCGGGGTTCCAGAAGGGCACTGGCGGGTTGTTACGTGAGCGCGGGTTGCTTGAGCGTCGTCGGCAATTTCAGCAAAACCCACAGGCACAAAGAGAATTCCTGCACGGTTTGAGGATTGATCGTGCTCCCGGTGCGCAGTTGATCTCATTGTTTGCCTACGAAAACACCGGGCTGGCCAGTTGGCTCGATGCGATGGCTGGCGATTCTACGGCTACTCATCTGCTGGTGCCGGAAGGGCGGATTCTCGGCGACGTCGAGCGTTGGCTCGGTGTGGAGGGTTTGGCGGCCGGTGCCGTGCATGTGCGTGATGCCTTGACTGTGCAAGTGCTGCCATTCGTCCGCCAGGACCAGTACGACTTGTTGCTGTGGTGTTGCGATTTCAATGCCGTGCGCGGCGAAGACTCCTTTGTGCGCGCCCAATGGGCCGGCCGGCCATTTCTCTGGCACATCTACCGGCAGGAAGAAGATATCCATCTGGACAAACTCGAGGCCTTCCTCGAAGTCTATATAAAAGGGCTTTCTGATCCTGCGCGGGAGGCGATCAGCGGTCTCTGGCGCGCGTGGAACGCTGGTGAAAAAATAGCCGACCACTGGCAATTCACCCGTAAACACTGGCCAGAGCTGGAAAAACACGCCGAGGCGTGGTGTCAGGAACAGGCCTTGCGGGCCGATCTTGCCACGGCGCTGGTACAGTTTTATGGAAATTGGATATGATACGCGGCCTAGATTTTTGTAAATCCCATCCAAATTCGGATATTCGCAATGAAAACTGGTAAAGAACTGAAACCCGGGACCGTGATTCGTCTCGAAAACGATCCTTGGCTGGTTCAGAAAGCTGAATTCACCAAGTCCGGTCGTAACAGCGCGATCATGAAGACCAAGCTGAAGAACCTGCTGACCGGTTACAAGACCGAGATCGTTTACAGCGCCGACGACAAACTGGACGACGTAATCCTCGACCGCAAAGAAGCGACCCTGTCCTTCATCAGCGGCGACACCTACACGTTCATGGACACCACCGACTACACCATGTACGAGCTGAACGCTGAAGACATCGAAGCCGTTCTGCCTTTCGTTGAAGAAGGCATGACCGATGTTTGCGAAGCGATCTTCTTCGAAGAGCGTCTGGTTTCCGTAGAACTGCCGACCACCATCGTGCGCGTAGTTGACTACACCGAAGGTTCGGCTCGCGGCGACACTTCCGGCAAGGTGATGAAGCCTGCCAAGCTGAGCAACGGTACTGAGCTGCAAGTTGCTGATTTCATCGAAATCGGTGACAAGATCGAGATCGATACCCGCGAAGGCGGTTCCTACAAAGGCCGTGCCAAATAAGCGCCGCTTGAGGAATGAAAAAGCCCGACCATTGAGTCGGGCTTTTTTGTGCCTGGATGTAACATCCAGTTCTCCTGTAGGAGCGAGCCTGCTCGCGATGGGCGTTAACGATAACGCGGGCTTCCTGAATGCCCGCGTTGTCTGGGCGTCCATCGCGAGCAGGCTCGCTCCTACAGTTGGGCGGTGTTATTTCAAGTGTTGTTTCAGTTCTTCAGACGCCTGCAGCATCGCCGAACGCACCGCTGGCACCTGGCTTACCACGTTGAGCAAACCGTAGTCGTGGATCAGGCCGTTGTAGCGAACCGAGGTCACCGGCACACCGGCCTCGTCCAGTTTGCGGGCGTAGGCTTCGCCTTCGTCGCGCAACACGTCGGCTCCGGCGGTCTGCACCAGCGCTGGAGGCAGTCCTTTCAACTGAGCGGTGGTTGCGCGCAGTGGTGAGGCGTAGATCTCGTTCCGTTGTTTGGCGTCGGTGGTGTAGTTGTCCCAGAACCACTTCATCATATTTTTGGTGAGGAAGTGCCCCTCGGCAAACTGGTTGTAGGACGCCGTTTCGAAGTTGGCATCAGTCACCGGCCACAACAGCACCTGGAACCTGATCGCCGGTGTGCCCTTGTCCTTGGCCATCAGCGCAACCACAGCCGCCATGTTGCCGCCGACGCTGTTGCCGGCTACCGCCAGGCGCTGGCCATCGACGTTGATCTCTTTACCGTGCTCGGCCACCCATCGGGTCGCGGCGTAAGCCTGGTTGATCGCCACCGGGTAATGCGCTTCCGGTGACGGCGTGTAGTTCACGAACACCGCCGCTGCACCCGAGCCCGTCACCAGGTCACGCACCAGCCGCTCGTGGGTCGGGAAGTCCCCCAGCACCCAGCCACCGCCGTGGAAGAACATGAACACCGGCAACTCGCCCTTGACCCCGGCTGGCCGGACGATGGTCAGGCTGATCGGTTGGCCGTCGACTTGAATGGTCTTCTGGCTGACATCGGCTTTTGGCAGCGTCAGCTTCACCCCGGCTTGGGCGCCCACCAGCACGGCGCGGGCTTCGGCGGGTGTCATTTGTTCCATCGGCTTGCCGGTGCCGGCGTTCAGAGCGTCGAGGAATGCCTGGGTGTTGTGTTCAACCCCGGTACCTGCGAACGCGTTGCTGATGGACAGGGCGAGAAGGGTGCCGGTCAAGACTTTGCTGAAAGTGTTCATGTTCATTTCCTGTTCGGGCCTGGGTAGTCAACGCTTAGACGGTTACGTGCAGACGCACATCGACGTTGCCACGGGTGGCGTTGGAGTACGGGCAGACCTGGTGGGCCGCATCGACCAGTGCCTGTGCATCGGTCTGTTCAAGACCCGGCAAGCTGATGTGCAGGTCAATGTCCAGGCCGAAGCCGCCGGGGATCTGGCCGATGCCGACGTGGGCGGTGATCGAAGCGTCGTTCGGGATGCTGCGCTTGGTCTGGCTGGCCACGAATTTCAGGGCACCGATGAAGCAGGCGGAGTAGCCGGCGGCGAACAGTTGCTCAGGGTTGGTGGCCGCGCCGCCGGCACCGCCGAGTTCTTTCGGCGTGGCGAGCTTGACGTCGAGGATGTTATCGCTGGAAACCGCACGACCGTCACGGCCACCGGTGGAAGTTGCGATTGCGGTATAGAGAGTTTGCATGGTGAAAGCCTCGTTTGGGATTTGGTTTGTTTTGCGCTAAATGTTTGCGTGCTAAGTAAGTGCGAAATGAATGTATCGCGCAAATGTTTAGTGCGCAATATAAATTTTCAAAGACATTTGAAAAAAACGAAAGGCTGTGGGGCGGTTTTGGTTGGAAGTGTTGAGCTAGAGCTATCGAGGAGGATTTTTTCAGCAAGGATTTTTTTCAGAAACAGGTGCTGAACCCTATTTTTCGGCCTGGCGCAAAACAAATGTGGGAGCGAGCCTGCTCGCGATTGCGTTGTGTCAGTCAACGTAGAGGCTGAATGTCACAACGCAATCGCGAGCAGGCTCGCTCCCACAGGGGGCTGTGCTGGCCTTGAAATTAGAGGCTGTCTTGCAGGTGGCGACGCAGCTCCTGCAGCTCCGCTTGCAGCTTTTGCAGGCGCTCCACGGTCATCCCGCTGGCACCAAGGATGCACTGGGGAACATCACGGGCCTTGTCGCGCAAGGCCCGGCCCTGTTCGGTAAGTTCGACGATCACCACCCGCTCATCTTCGCGGCTGCGGGTCCGGCTGAGCAGGCCTTCGGCTTCCAGGCGCTTGAGCAGTGGCGTCAACGAGCCAGGATCGGTCAGCAACCGCGTGCTGATTTCACCTACGGTCAAACCGTCCCTTTCCCACAGCACCATCATCGCCAGGTATTGCGGGTAGGTCAGGCCCAGCGCTTGCAGCAAGGGTTTGTAGACCTTGGTCATCATCAGCGATGTGGAATGCAGGGCGAAGCAGGCCTGATTGTCCAGCAGCAGGTTGTCGCAGTTGTCCGGAGTGTTGCGCTCGGTGGTCATGTCGAAGCCTTGATCTGTGATCTCAAGAATCTAGCGGGCGAATCTTTAATGCGCCAGATAATTCTGATCAGTGCCGTTGCAGATGGGTTTGCAGCACCAGATCCCAGGGCGGAATCGGGCTGAAGCGGGTTTTCAGGTACTCCAGCAACAAACGACTGCGGGAGTTGGGCTGCTGTTCCAGGCGCAAGGCGTAGATGCCGGCGCTTTCCGGTTTCGGCAGGCCGCTGTCGCAGAACAGCGGCAGCAACTCACCCCGCAGCAGGTACTCGCTGGCCAGCCAGGTCGGCAGATGCGCGATACCCAGTCCGGCCAATGCGCCGCACACCAGTGCCTCGGCATTGTTGGCGCTCATGCGGATCCGTGCCGGCCGGTGCAACTGCATTTGCCCGTCGCGCTCGAAACGCCAGGCGAAGGGCGGGGCCAGGCCATCCCAGTCGAGTCCGTCGTGTTCCATCAGCCGTGACGGCTCGATCGGCACGCCGCGACGCCGCAAATAATCAGGGCTGGCGCAGGCGATACGCACGATGCTCGCCAGTGGTGTGGCCACCAGCCGGGTGTCAGCCAATTGCCCGGCGCGCAACACCAGATCGACCTTGCCGAGGTTCAGGCCCTGCATGTCGACGAAGCTGTCGATCAAGTGCAACTGCACATCGAGCCCGGGGTAGAGCATCAGGAAGTCGGCAATTACCGGTGCCAGGTGCCGCCGACCAAAGGCTGCCGGCGCATCGATACGAATCAGGCCTTCTGGCGCGCAGCTCAGGGACACGGCCTCGGCCCGGGCCAGGCGTAACTCGGCGACAATCCGCCGTGCGCGCTCGGCAAAGGCCAGTCCCGCCGGGGTGGCGCGTACCGCATGAGTGCTGCGCAGGAACAACTGACTGCCGACCGCGCTTTCCAGGCTGTCGATACGCCGTGCCACGGCCGAAGGGGTCAGCGGATGACGGCGCGAGGCGGCGGAAAAACTGCCGGTTTCCAGTACGTCGAGGAACAAGGCCAGTTGGTCGGTCAGTTGATTGGGGTTCATGGCAGGTTTGCGCTTGTGCGAATTTGGCACAGCCATTGTGCGATGCTGTGCGTTTCCGCGCCAGAAGCAACTGCGTAGGATCAAAGGCCTGACGGCAACGGGGAAAGGCTGTGATTGAGTTCTTGATGTATCTGATGTTCGGCGCTGCGTTGGGCACGCTCGGCGGGTTGTTTGGCATCGGCGGCGGCCTGATCGCCATTCCGCTGCTGGGCGTGCTGTTCGGGCTCGATCAGCAGATTGCCCAAGGCACAGCGCTGGTGATGGTGGTGCCGAACGTGATGCTGGCGCTGTGGCGCTATCATCAGCGCAACCGGATCGAACTGCGCCACGCATTACCGCTGGCCATCATGGGGTTCTGCTTCGCCTGGCTCGGATCGATCTGGGCGGTGGGCATTGATGCGCAAACCATGCGCATAGGCTTTGTCGCGTTTCTGATCGCTCTGTCGGCGTACAACCTCGTTCGCATGTTCGCCGCCAGCGCCCCGGCGGCCTCGCAGATGAACTACTCATGGCCCTGGCTGGGCCTGCTTGGCGCCGCATCCGGTACGATGGGCGGGTTGTTCGGCGTGGGGGGCGCGGTGGTGGCGACACCGGTGCTGACCAGTCTGTTCGGCACCAGCCAGGTGGTTGCGCAGGGGTTGTCGTTGGCGCTGGCCTTGCCGAGTACGGGAGTGACGTTGGTGACTTACGCCGCGCACCATCAGGTCAGTTGGGTGATCGGCTTACCCTTGGCGGTCGGCGGGCTGATGAGCATCAGTTGGGGCGTAAAGATTGCCCACGCTTTGCCGGAGCGGCTGCTGCGCGGGCTGTTTTGCGGGTTTCTGGTGTTCTGTGCGGTGATGCTCGCCTTCAAAGTTTGAAGCCTTCGACGATGTGCTCGGCCAGGCACTCGGTGATGGGTGACGGGTTATGCAGGTTGCGCACGAGCATGATGCTGGCCTCGGGCAGCAGCGGCAGGTCCTGGGCCTCACCGAGGATGCGCATGTCCGCGGTGATCAGGCTTTCAAGCTGCGCCGTGACGGCCAGGCCGGCGCTGACCACCGCCATGATCGCCGACAGGCTGTCGCTGTTGTACGCCACCCGGTAATCGCGCCCCCGGGCGTCCAGGGCGTTGCAGGCCCACAGACGGCAGAAACAATCACTGTTGAACATCGCCAGTGGCAGCGGCGTCTGCTCATGAGCGCTGTAGCATTGCGCCTCGGCCCAGACAAAACGTTCCTTGCGCAACAACTGGCCGATTTCGCTGCCCGGTTCGCGAGTAACGATGGACAGGTCCAGGTCCTGGCGCATCAACAGTTGTTTTGATGATTCGCAGTGCACTTCTATCTGAATCAGCGGGTAAGACTGGGCAAACCGGCGCAGAATCCCCGGGAGGAATCGCATCACATAATCATCCGGCGTGCCGATGCGCACCGTGCCAACCATGTCGGGCTCACGCAAGGTATTGAACACCTCACTGTGCAACTTGAGGATGCGCCGCGCATAGCCCAGCAACACCTGGCCTTCGGCTGTCAGCCGCACTTGCCGCCCGTCGCGCTGGAACAACTGGCGCTGCAGCACATCTTCTTCCAGGCGTTTCATCTGCATGCTGACGGCTGACTGGGTGCGGTTGACCATTTCGCCGGCGCGGGTAAAGCCGCCCTGGTCGGCGATGGCGACGAAGGTGCGCAGCACTTCGGTATCGATACTCGGGTAGGCGGACATCCATCAATCTCCGAGATATGTGACATCAGAAACATTCGTTGGATTGATCTTAGACCCGGCGCGAGACTGGAGCCATCCAAACGGAGGGCAACAAGATGAAAGGTCAACACGAGTTCCACGGATCAGAAAAACACTCGATTCACGTGATATCCGATCTGCTGCACAAGGTCGGCCGCTGGTACGAACTGCATCGCGAGCGCGAACTGCTGGCGAGCTTGAGCGACGAAGCACTCAAGGACATCGGCATGAGCCGTGCGGATGTGGAGAACGAGTCGATCAAACCGTTCTGGAATGATCCGATGCATAAATGATGAATGCCACGCTACACAAACCCCTTACCGGTGAGGTAGGTTGCGAGCAGACAAGGAGACGCTCATGCCCGCAACGTTGTCCTTTACCCTCAAACAGGCTCGGCGTCTGGCGCTGGCCGCCCAAGGGTTCAACGGGCGGTCGCCGCCAGCGGCGATCAAGGCTATTGCGCTCAATCGGCTGATCGAACGGCTGGGCGTTCTGCAGATCGATTCGGTCAATGCAGTGGTGCGTTCGCACTATCTTCCGCTGTTTTCCCGCCTCGGCAATTATTCCTCCGATTTGCTCGACCAGGCTGCCTGGAGTCAGGGCCGGCGCCGTACGTTGTTCGAGTATTGGGGCCATGAAGCCTCGTTATTGCCACTTTCCATGTACCCGTTGATGCGTTGGCGCATGCAGCGTGCGAGCCGTGGCGAAGATATTTATGAGCAACTGGCGCGTTTTGGCCGTGAACAGCAAGACACCATTCGCCGGGTGCTGGCTTCGGTCGAGGAGCAGGGCGCGTTGAGTGCCGGAAGTCTGTCGACCCGTCAGGAACGGGCCAGCCCCTGGTGGGACTGGAGCGCGGAAAAGCATGCGCTGGAATGGTTGTTCGCGGCCGGTGAAGTGACCGTTGCCGGACGGCGCGGATTCGAAAGACTCTACGATCTGCCGGAGCGGGTGATTCCCCGGGCAGTTCTTGCGCACCCCGTTCTGAGTGAAGACGACGCTCAGCGCGGCCTGTTGCGGCATGCGGCAACGGCCTTGGGGGTCGGTACGGAGAAGGACTTGCGTGACTATTTCCGCTTGAACCCTGCGGACAGTCGCCCACATTTGGCCGAGTTGGTCGAGGCTGGTGAATTGCTGATCTGCGAAGTCCAGGGCTGGCGACAACCGGCCTATTGCCTGCCCGAGCCAAAAGTGCCGCGCAAAGTCACCGCCAGTGCCTTGCTTTCACCGTTCGATTCGCTGATCTGGGAGCGCAGCCGGACCGAGCGGTTGTTTGATTTTCGCTATCGGCTGGAGATCTACACGCCACAGGACAAACGGGTGTATGGCTATTACGTCCTGCCGTTTTTGCACAACGAACGGATTGCCGCACGGGTGGACCTGCGCGCCGAACGGGTGGCTGGCCGTTTGGCGGTGCATGCGGTGCACGAGGAAGAGCCGGGGCTGGATGACGAGGGGATGCTGGCGCTGGCGGTCAACCTGCGGCAGATGGCGGGTTGGCTGGGGCTGGCACAGGTTCAGTTGAATTGCCCGCGGGCGAGTGCGGCAAGGTTGCGGGTGGCATTGACCCAAATCGGTGGTGACTGATCTGGCCTGATCGCCAGCAGGCTGGCTCCCACACTGGATCTGTGTCGTCCACAAAACCCATGTGGGAGCTAGCCTGCTGGCGATCGGGGCGACGCGATTTAGCGCCGGACTTGCTTCAAGGTCTCAGCAATCAAAAACGCCAGCTCCAGCGACTGATCGGCATTCATCCGTGGGTCGCAATGGGTGTGGTAGCGATCCGACAAGCCATCCTCGGTGATCGGCCGCGCACCACCGATACACTCGGTCACGTTCTGCCCGGTCATTTCGATATGGATCCCCCCGGCATAACTGCCTTCGGCTTCGTGCACCTGGAAGAACTGCTTCACCTCGCCAAGGATCTGCGCGAAGTCGCGGGTCTTGTAGCCGCTGCTGGCCTTGATGGTGTTGCCGTGCATCGGGTCGGAACTCCACAGCACCTGCTTGCCTTCACGCTGGACGGCGCGGATCAGCTGTGGCAAGTGATCGCCGACCTTGTTCGCGCCCATCCGCGCGATCAGGTTCAGGCGGCCCGGATCGTTGTCCGGGTTGAGCACGTCGATCAAGCGAATCAGGTCGTCGGGGTTCATGCTCGGGCCGACCTTGACCCCGATCGGGTTGTTCACCCCGCGCAGGAATTCGACGTGGGCACCGTCGAGCTGGCGGGTGCGATCACCGATCCACAGCATGTGAGCCGAGCAGTCGTAGTAATCGTTGGTCAGGCTGTCACGACGCACGAAGGCTTCTTCGTAGTTCAGCAGCAACGCTTCGTGGGCGGTGAAGAAACTGGTTTCGCGCAACTGCGGCGAACTGTCCATGCCGCAGGCGCGCATGAACGCCAGGGTTTCATCGATGCGGTCGGCCAGGTGGCTGTACTTTTCCGCCAGTGCCGAGTTGGCGATGAAGTCCAGGTTCCACTTGTGCACCTGATGCAGATCGGCAAACCCGCCCTGGGCGAACGCGCGCAACAGGTTCAGGGTGGCGGTGGACTGGTGATAGGACTGCAGCAGGCGTTCCGGGTCTGGCACGCGGCTTTTTTCGTCGAAACCGATGCCGTTGACGATGTCGCCACGGTAGGCGGGCAGGGTCACGCCATCGATGGTTTCGTCATTGGCCGAACGGGGTTTGGCGAACTGCCCGGCCATGCGCCCGACCTTGACCACCGGACAGCCGGCGGCAAAGGTCATCACGATCGCCATCTGCAACAACACCTTGAAGGTGTCGCGGATTTTCGCCGCGGAGAATTCGGCGAAGCTTTCCGCGCAGTCGCCACCCTGCAACAGAAACGCGCGGCCCTGGGTCACCTCGGCAAACTGACGGCGCAACTCCCGGGCTTCACCGGCAAACACCAGTGGCGGATAGCTGGCCAGGGTCTGCTCGACCTGCTGCAAATGCGCGGCATCGGGGTATCGGGGTTGTTGCTGGATCGGCAGGGCGCGCCAGCTGTCAGGGCTCCAGGGTTGGCTCATCACGGTCTCTAGTGTTTTCGCTCGGACGTCCATGTTATCAGCAAATTAGTGCGTGACCTGTTCCCGTCGCTTCGCCGACAATCTCGCCTTTGCCGCTCTCTACACGCGGTGTTATTGCGTTGCCGGCCCCGGTGACGATCAGGAGATGAAATGACTGAGGAGCGCGTCGAGCATCTGCTCGCCGAGGTACAGGACGAGTTCGGCGTGATTCGTGTACTGGAAGTGGCCGATTACCGTTTTCTCGAGTTCGGTGATGCCATCGAGCAAAGCTGCGTGTTCACGGCGGATCCGAGCTGGCTCGAGTACGACTACACCCGGGCGATGCTGATCGGCGCGCTGTGCCATGAGCAGCCGGAAAGCGCGCTGTTCCTCGGCCTCGGTGCCGGTACGCTGACCCAGGCCTGCCTCAAGTTCCTGCCGCTGGAAGATGTCGAGGCCATCGAGTTGCGCCCGGACGTACCGCGCCTGGCCATTGAATATCTGGGGCTGGATGACGATCCGCGCCTGTACATCCGCGTTGGCGATGCGCTGGAGCTGCTGGACACCGCCGAATCGGCGGACCTGATTTTCGTCGACCTTTATACCGACGTCGGTCCGGGTGTCGGACATCTGGCCTGGAGTTTCCTGGAAAACTGCCAGAAGCGATTGAATCCGGGTGGCTGGCTGGTCATCAATCAGTGGGCTACCGACGATGGCAAACCCCTGGGCGCCGCCTTGTTGCGCGGTTTGTACCACCGACATTACTGGGAGCTGCCGGTGAAGGAGGGCAACGTGATCCTGATCGTGCCGTCGGAGCTGGATCAGGAACTGGACATGGACGGCTTGATTGCCCGCGCCGAAGCGCTGGCGCCGCGGTTGGGGTATTCGCTGGAGTCGTTGATCAAGTGTATTCGTCCGGCGACCTGAGTTGTCAGTGATGGCCCCATCGCGAGCAGGCTCGCTCCCACAGGGTTTTGTGAACACCGAATATCCACTGTAGGAGCGAGCTTGCTCGCGATAGCTTTCCAACTGGCAATACAAGGCTAAAGTCCTTTGAACACTCCAGGCCGCCGCTCCACCATCGACCGCACACCTTCCTTGACGTCCTCGCTGGCCATCAACTTCTTGACCATCAGAGGCAACGCCTGTGCCGCCGCGATTTCCCCTTCATACCGGGCCTGTCGCGCAGACATCAGCGTCGCCTGCACCCCAAGCGGTGCCTGGCGGGCGATCCGCTCGGCCAGTTCAATCGCCCGGGGCAGTAGATCCTCGCTGGCCATGACTTCTTGCACCAGGCCCAGGTGCAAGGCATCACGGGCGTCGAATTCATCACCGGTCAGTAACCAGCGCATGGCATTGCCCCAACCGGATACCTGATGCAGGCGCAGGGTGGCGCCGCCGAACGGGAAGAGCCCGCGTTGCACTTCCATCTGCGCGAACCGGGTGTTGCTGGCGCACAGATTGATGTCGGCGGCCAGCATCAATTCGATGCCGATGGTCAGGCAATAGCCCTGGGCGGCGACGATCACCGGTTTGCTGACCCTGGGGCCTGCGAACACCCCCCACGGATCACAGCCGCCGGGCGGAACCTGCCAGCCATCTGCCAGTGAGACGCTGGCATTGACCAGGTCGAGCCCGGCGGTGAAGTGCTCGCCGTGAGCGAACACCACCGCCACCCGCGCCTCGCTGTCGGCTTCGAACTCGCCATAGGCCAGGCTCAACGCGTTGAGCAGGTCGAGATCGAAGGCGTTGCGCTTGGCCACCCGATCCAGACCGATCAGGAACACATGACCATGCCGTTCGCGGCTGACTCGACTGGGGCAGGGCTGATTCATGGAGCGATCCTCAGGGTGGGAAAGGCGTGCCAGACCGGCGGTCTGCACGGCAAAGGGTGAACCGTTTTAGCGCCATCACCCGCAAGGCCGGGCCTTTGAAAAATAGACGGCTGACCGATTATTCGCAAAGCCTGTTACACAACGGTGTATTCGGTGGATTTCCGATAAAAAAAGCTCCCTTTTTGGGCGAATTCCGGTATAGTGCGCGCCGGCCTTTAACCGGGCCGCGTTTAGGTAGCGCAATTCCCCGAAGCCAGCTTCGGCTGCACGTCCGCCCAGCGGACTCTTCCTTGACGATTCTTTTCATTCATTCGTTTTCGCAAATCCCCGCCGACAAAGCTGCCAGGGCGACTCTTGAGTCTCAACACGGCATGTGCAGCTTTGGAGCATGGGTCTTTGCGGATGCACTTAGAGGCAGACCCATGACCCAGGAAATCGGCGGCTTCGCCGCTCTTGAACTTCATCCAAATATTGTCGCTGCAGTAGTCGCTACCGGCTATGAAGAGCCTTCGGCCATTCAGCAGCAGTCGATCCCGATCATTCTCGCCGGTCATGATATGATTGGTCAGGCGCAAACCGGTACCGGTAAAACCGCTGCCTTTGCCCTGCCAATTCTGCACCGCATTGATCCGTCCAAGCGCGAGCCGCAAGCTCTGATCCTGGCCCCAACTCGTGAGTTGGCGCTACAAGTTGCAACCGCTTTCGAAACCTACGCCAAGCAAATGCCGGGCGTGACTGTTGTGGCTGTCTACGGCGGCGCGCCGATGGGCCCACAATTGAAAGCAATCCGTAATGGCGCACAAATTGTTGTCGCCACTCCGGGCCGTCTGTGCGACCACCTGCGTCGCGACGAAAAAGTACTGGCGACCGTGAACCACCTGGTTCTCGACGAAGCCGACGAAATGCTCAAACTGGGCTTCATGGACGACCTGGAAGTCATCTTCAAGGCCATGCCGGAAACCCGTCAGACCGTACTGTTCTCGGCAACCTTGCCTCAATCGATCCGTGCCATCGCCGAACGCCACCTGCGCGATCCGAAGCACGTCAAGATTCAGAGCAAGACCCAGACCGTTACCGCGATCGAGCAGGCTCACCTGCTGGTTCATGCTGACCAGAAGACTTCGGCCGTTCTCAGCTTGCTGGAAGTGGAAGATTTCGACGCCCTGATCATGTTCGTGCGCACCAAGCAAGCGACCCTGGATCTGGCCAGTGCCCTGGAAGCCAAAGGCTACAAAGCCGCTGCGCTGAATGGTGACATCGCCCAGAACCAGCGTGAGCGCGTGATCGATTCCCTCAAGGATGGCCGTCTGGACATCGTTGTGGCGACCGACGTTGCCGCTCGTGGCCTGGACGTTCCGCGCATCACTCACGTGTTCAACGTTGACATGCCGTACGACCCAGAGTCCTACGTTCACCGTATCGGCCGTACCGGCCGTGCCGGTCGCGAAGGTCGTGCACTGCTGCTGGTGACTCCTCGTGAGCGCCGCATGCTGCAAGTGATCGAGCGTGTAACCGGTCAAAAGGTTGCTGAAGTTCGCCTGCCGGACGCTCAAGCCGTTCTGGATGCGCGCATCAAGAAACTGACCAACAGCCTGTCGCCGCTGGTGGCCGAGGCCGAATCGACTCACGGTGATCTGCTCGATCGTCTGACCGCCGACATCGGTTGCAGCCCGCGTGCCCTGGCTGCTGCCCTGCTGCGCAAGGCAACCAACGGTCAAGCGCTGAACCTGGCCGCTATCGAGAAAGAACGTCCACTGGTGCCGAACAACGCACCGCGTGGCGATCGTCCAGAGCGTTCCGGTGATCGTCCTGAGCGTGGTGACCGCGAGCGTCGTGCTCCAATGCCGCTGGGCGAAGGCCGTGCACGTTGCCGTACCGCGCTGGGTGCGCGTGACGGTATCGCCGCCAAGAACCTGCTGGGTGCCATCCTCAACGAAGGTGGTCTGGCGCGTGAAGCGATCGGTCGCATCCAGGTGCGTGACAGCTTCAGCCTCGTCGAACTGCCGGAAGATGGTCTTGAAAAGTTGCTGACCAAGCTGAAGGACACTCGCGTTGCCGGCAAGCAGTTGAAGCTGCGTCGCTACCGCGAAGATTGATCCGCTCTCGAGCTGATTGATCGAACATAAAAAATCCCCGACTGGTTCGGGGATTTTTTTGTCTGTTGATTTGTGTTCGGCGTTCGAATGGTGTTGCAGCCATCGCGAGCAGGCTCGCTCCCACATTGGAATGCGATCCCCCCCCTGTGTGCGAGCCTGCTCGCGATGGGGGCGACTCGGTTCTTGGGTTAACCGAAGCGGTAGATGTCCATCCCTAGCGCGCCCATGGTGAACCCCAGGTGGGCAACCCCGAACTGCCCGCCCGCGGCCCGGGCAAAGTACAGCGGCAACAAGTGCTCATCACTCGGATGATTGCGTACAGCGTTCGGCGCCTGCGCGCGATAGTCATGCAGCGCGGCTTCATCGTTCGCGGCGAGTTTCTCGATCATCCAGTCGCGAAATGCCAGAGCCCAGGGTTCAACGCTCTCGGGGCCGGCATGCCAGTCCAGTTCCCGCAGGTTGTGAGTGATGCTGCCGGAACCGATCAGCAGCACGCCGTGCTCGCGCAAGCTGGCCAGCGCGTGGCCGACGCGGGTCTGCAGGGCGGGGCCGCCACGGGTGGGCAGCGAAACCTGGACAATCGGGATGTCTGCCTGCGGGTACATCAGCGATAAAGGCACCCAGACACCATGATCGAAAGGCCGATTGCTGTCGATACGTGCAGGAAAACCAGCGGTTTTCAGTAACTCGGCAACCTCTGCGGCGAGTCGTGGGTCGCCGGGAGCCGGGTACTGGACTTCGAACAGGGCTTTGGGGAAGCCGCCGAAGTCATGCCAGGTTTCCGGTTGCGGGTTACCGCTGACCAGCAACTCATTGCTTTCCCAGTGTGCAGAAACAATCACGATGGCTTTGGGCTTCGGTATTTCGGCCGCCAGGCGAGCGAGTGCCGGCCCGCTGGCACCGGGTTCCAGGGCGAGCATGGGGGAGCCGTGGGATATGTACAGGCTGGGGAACATGAATGAGCTCCTGAGAGTTAAGATGCAACATCTTCAGTCAGATCATTAATCTAAATCTAATATAAGTTTTAGGGTGTTTTGATCGAATTTTCGGGGTTATTTATGCAGCCGGAGTTTTGGCACAAGAAATGGGCGGCGAACCAGATCGGCTTTCACCTGCCGCAGGTGAACCCTCATCTGAAACGGTTCTGGCCAGCGTTAAGCCTTGAAGAAGGCGCGCGCGTGTTGGTGCCGTTATGTGGAAAAAGCCTGGATTTGCTCTGGCTCGCCCATCAAGGCCATGAGGTCCTGGGAGTCGAACTGTCGGAAAAAGCCGTCGAGGAGTTTTTCAGCGAACATGGCTTTGATCCAGCCGTCAGCGAGCAGGGGCCGTTCAAGGTCTATCGGGCAGGCTCCATTGAGCTGTGGTGCGGCGATTTCTTCGAGCTGACGGCAGGTGATGTTGCCGATTGCTCCGCGCTTTATGATCGCGCGGCGTTGATCGCACTGCCGGCGGAAATGCGAGAGCGCTATGCCGCCCATTTGAAGCGGATACTGCCGAAGGAATCCCTTGGACTGCTGATTACCCTGGACTATGACCAGGCGCAAATGCCCGGCCCGCCGTTTGCTGTACTCGATGATGAGGTGCTGCGGTTGTTCGGGGACTCATGGGCGCTGAAGATCCTGGAAGATCAGGATGTGTTGAGCGAGAGCGGGAAATTCCTGGAGGCGGGTGTTACGCGGCTGGAGGAGCGGGTGTATCGGGTTTCCACGCGGTAATTTGTAGCGACAGTTCTGGCCTCATCGCGAGCAGGCTCACTCCTACAAGGGGTCTGCATCGTTCACAAATCACCTGTAGGAGTGAGCCTGCTCGCGATGAGGCCCTCACACACACTAATAATTAGCAGACAAAAAAAGGCCCGCATCGCTGCGGGCCTTTCTATTCAAGGTAGAGCCTCTTAGCCCCGGCGACGAGCCAGCGCATCAATACGCTCTTCCAGCGGCGGGTGGCTCATGAACATGCGAGCGAACCCTTGCTTGATGCCACCGTTGATGCCGAAGGCGTTCAGGGTGTCGGGCATGTGCACCGGCAGCCCTTGTTCCGCCCGCAGGCGTTGCAGGGCACCAATCATCGCGGCGGTGCCGGCCAGGTTTGCACCGGCTTCGTCGGCACGGAATTCGCGCTTGCGCGAGAACCACATGACGATGGCGCTGGCCAGGATGCCCAGAACCAGTTCGGCGAAGATGGTCGCCACGTAGTAGGCGATGCCCTGGCCTTCTTCGTTCTTGAAGATCACCTTGTCGACGAAATTGCCGATGATCCGTGCGAAGAACATCACGAAGGTGTTTACCACGCCCTGGATCAGCGCCAGGGTAACCATGTCGCCGTTGGCAACGTGGCCGATTTCGTGGGCCAGTACGGCTTTCACTTCATCCGGCGAGAAACGCTCGAGCAAACCCTGGCTGACCGCGACCAATGCGTCGTTCTTGTTCCAGCCAGTGGCGAAGGCGTTCGCCTCGTAGGCCGGGAAGATACCGACTTCGGGCATCTTGATCCCGGCTTCGCGGGACAGTTGCTCGACGGTTTGCAGCAGCCATTGCTCGTGACGGGTGCGTGGCTGGGTGATGATCTGGGTGCTGGTGCTCATCTTCGCCATCCACTTGGAGATGAACAGCGAGAACAGCGAACCTGCGAAACCAAAGACCGCACAGAAAATCAGCAGCTGATTGAGGTTGAGATCAACCCCATTGGCCGCCATGAACCCGTTGAAGCCGAAAAGGCTCAGGGTGATGCTGGCAATCAGCACGACCGCCAGGTTAGTGGCCAAGAACAGCAGGATGCGCATCATGGTTGTAGAAATCTCCTCAAGCTAAAGATGTAGCGTACTGCGGGGTATATAAGGTGCTGCACCGGGGTATTCAACCGGGTGACTATTTCAAACTGTGTCCTACGGCAACAGTCTAGCTGCTTGCAGGGCATTTCCGACAAGTATGCGGGAAGTGTTTGTCAGTCAATTCATGTCGAAGGCCCTGCCTTTGTTAGGCGCGAGCAGGCAAGGCGCTGTCCGGCAGCGAAAAAGCGACTGCCAGTGGCGCAATGCAAACAAATGTTGCCGGATGAATCACCGTGCGACGTTTCGGGGGCGTCGCACGGTGACGGACCGCTTATTGGCGGTAGGACTTGAGGAAGCCGCCGATGCGTCCGATGGCCATTTCCAGGTCATCGACACGGGGCAGGGTCACGACGCGGAAGTGGTCTGGCCATGGCCAGTTGAACGCGGTGCCTTGAACCACCAGCAGCTTTTCGGAGAGCAGCAGATCGAGGACGAACTTTTCGTCGTTGTGGATCGGACAGACCTTTGGGTCGATCCGCGGGAACGCATACAGCGCGCCCATCGGCTTGACACAGCTCACGCCCGGAATGTCGTTGAGCAACTCCCAGGTGCGGTTGCGTTGCTCCAGCAGGCGGCCCTGGGGCAGCACCAGGTCATTGATGCTCTGATAGCCACCCAGGGCGGTCTGGATCGCATGCTGGCTCGGTACGTTGGCGCACAGACGCATGTTCGCCAGCATGTCGATGCCTTCGATGTAGCTCTGGGCGTGGTGTTTCGGGCCGGAAATGGCGATCCAGCCGGAACGGAAACCGGCCACGCGATAGGACTTGGACAGACCGTTGAAGGTCAGGCACAGCAGGTCCGGCGCCAGGGAGGCGGTGCAGATGTGCACGGCGTCGTCGTAGAGGATCTTGTCGTAGATCTCGTCGGAGAACACCACCAGGTTGTGCTGGCGGGCCAGTTCCAGCATGCCCAGCAGCACTTCCTTCGAATACACCGCGCCGGTCGGGTTATTCGGGTTGATGATCACCAGGGCCTTGGTGTTCGGGGTGATCTTGGCCTTGATGTCAGCCAGGTCCGGCCACCAGTTGGCCTGCTCGTCGCACAGGTAATGCACCGGATTGCCGCCAGACAGGCTCACGGCTGCGGTCCACAATGGATAGTCCGGCGCTGGCACCAGCACTTCGTCGCCATTGTTGAGCAGCGCCTGCATCGACATCACGATCAGTTCGGAAACGCCGTTGCCCAGGTAGATGTCTTCAATGCCGACGCCTTCCACCTGCTTTTGCTGGTAGTACTGCATGACGGCCTTGCGCGCACTGAACAGGCCCTTGGAATCGCTGTAGCCCTGGGCGGTCGGCAGGTTGCGGATCACGTCCTGGAGGATTTCATCCGGTGCTTCGAAACCAAAGGGCGCCGGGTTGCCGATGTTCAGCTTGAGGATGCGATGGCCTTCCTCTTCCAGGCGCTTGGCGTGCTTGAGCACCGGGCCGCGAATGTCGTAGCAGACGTTGGCGAGCTTGTTCGATTTGCTGACCTGCATGGCGATGTGTTCCCGAAAATGAACGATCCAGACGGCGTTTGGGCAACCGTGCTGGGAATCCTGCGTATTCACACAGGCCTGACGCCTTGAGATGCAGCACCCATATTTCCGTTTGAATGCGCGTGGTCTGGCTGCCAGACTGGCGTTTGACGAGGCGCAATCATACGTGCCGCCCGATCCGTGGAAAAGGTACAGATCGGGCTTTTTCAGCCGCTGAGGTGTGATGATGGAAAAGTTGGAAAAAACCCTGGAAGAATGGAAGGCGATGCTCGACCCGGAGCAGTACAACGTGTGCCGCCTCAAAGGCACCGAACGTCCGTTTTCCGGCAAATACAACGCCACCAAGACCGACGGCATCTACCACTGCATCTGCTGCCGCGAACCGCTGTTCGACTCCAGCACCAAATTCGATTCCGGTTGCGGCTGGCCAAGTTTCTACGCGCCGATCGGCGACAGCGCCATGACCGAAATCCGCGATGTCAGCCACGGCATGATCCGCACCGAAGTGGTCTGCGCCAAATGCGACGCGCATCTTGGCCACGTGTTCCCCGACGGCCCGCCCCCGACGGGCCTGCGCTATTGCATCAATTCGGTGTGCCTGGAACTGGTGCCCCGCGAGTAATGCGAGCCCTGTAGGAGCGAGCCTGCTCGCGATGGTCGTCAACGATAACGCGGGAAGCCTGGTGCCCCGAGTTGTTCTCTGGTCCATTGCGAGCAAGCTCGCTCCTACAGTGGATTGGCGTTCGATAATTTAAATTGCACACAATTCAATTGCTCGCTATTTTGTTGGTTCTTCCATTCGTTCGGAACCTCAAACATGAGCGACAACCTGCTGAGCATCCCTTGCACCACGATCAAGGGTGAGCAAAAGACCCTGGCGGATTTCGCCGGCAAGGCCGTGCTGGTGGTCAACACCGCCAGCAAGTGCGGTTTCACTCCGCAGTACAAGGGCCTGGAAGAGCTGTGGCAAACCTACAAGGACCAGGGCCTGGTGGTGCTCGGCTTTCCCTGCAACCAGTTCGGCAAGCAAGAGCCGGGTAACGAAGGAGCGATCTCCGAGTTCTGCGAGCTGAACTTCGGTGTCAGCTTTCCGCTGTTCAAAAAGATCGACGTCAACGGTGCCGATGCCCATCCGCTGTTCGTGCAATTGAAAAAGCGCGCACCGGGGGTGCTGGGTTCCCAGGGCATCAAGTGGAACTTCACCAAGTTCCTGATCGGCAAGGACGGGCAACTGGTCAAGCGCTTCGCTCCGGCGACCAAGCCGCAGGACCTGACCCGCGAGATCGAAGCCCTGCTCAAATGAATACCTTGTCAGTCGATTCCCTGAAGCTCGACAGCCAGTTGTGTTTCAAGTTGTACGCGGCTTCCCGGGCGGTGATTCGCGCCTACAAGCCCATGCTCGATCAGTTGGGCCTGACTTACCCTCAGTACCTGGCGATGCTGGTGTTGTGGGAGTGGCAGGAAGCGGCCCCGGAGCAACCGACCGTCAAGGCATTGGGCGAGCGCCTGGCCCTGGATTCCGGCACGCTGACACCCTTGCTCAAGCGCCTGGAACAACTGCAACTGGTGCAGCGTCAGCGTTCTGCGCGCGATGAGCGTGAAGTGCACCTGAGCCTGTCGCCAACCGGCACGGCCTTGCGCGACCGGGTCGGCCCGCTCAAGGCGCGCCTGTTGTGCGACAGTGGGGTCGATCTGAATCGTCTAAACGAGTTGCGCGATGGTCTCGATCACCTGTTGGGGCAGATCAAGGCACTGTCGTAGGGGGGATCCACAGGTCCAGCAGGGCGGCCAGTTCTTCGCGCCGGAAGGGTTTGGCCAGGTAGTCGCTCATGCCCGCGGCACGACAGCGTTCGCGCTCCTCCGACATGGCGTTGGCCGTCAGGGCGACGATGGGCAGTTGAGGCCAGCGTCCGCTGCGGCGGATTTGCCGGCTGGCTTCATAGCCGTCCATCACCGGCATGTTGCAGTCCATCAGCACCAGGTCGAATTCCCGTTGCTCGAGCTGGTCAAGGGCCTCGCCACCATGAGCCGCGGTGGTGACCTCGCAGCCGAGTTTGCCGAGCATGCCCTTGGCCACCAACTGGTTGACCGGATTATCTTCCACCAATAGTACGCTCCCGCGGCGTTGCGGGCATTGCGTGTCGAGTCGGGCCTCGTTGACCGGGTGGGTTTGCGGTTGCAGGATCCGCCGCAACGTCTGAAGCAGCGTATTGCGGGCCAAGGGGCGGGCCTGTTGTTGCAGGGGGGCGAGGGCGTTGACCTCTTCGCCGGGCATGAAGTTGCCATACGCGGTAATCAGCAGGATCGGCGCGCTGAGGTTGGGGCGCAGATTGAACAGGCATTCGGGGCAGTCGGTGATGAGCACGTCGGCTGTCAGGCCAAGCAGTGGGTCATCGATGGAACGCCGTTCATAGTCCAGCCCCCAGACAGGCAACAAGCTGTTCAACATTTCCCCCAGCCCGCTGCTGGCGGCCGTGATGGCAATGACTTTGCCCTTGAGCGAAACAGCAGGTATTGCACGGGTATGACCGGGCAATGGCAAGTCCGCGCAGAACTGGCTGCCAAACCCCGCCTCGGAGCTGATCGTCAGGCGCCCCTGCATGGCTTCGCAAAGGTTGTAGGTCAGGGCCAGGCCCAGCCCGGTACCGCCAAATTGTCGGGTAATACCGGCGCCGGCCTGGGTGAAAGGCTGGAGGATCTTGACCTGGGCATCCTGGGGGATGCCGATGCCGGTGTCGCACACTTCGATCCTGACGCCATCGCCGAACGTCGACAGGCGCACGTCGACCCGTCCGAAACGGGTGAACTTCAACGCGTTGGACAGCAGATTACTGACGATCTGCCGCACCCGGGTCGGATCGCCGAGCACCAGTGCCGGGAAATCCGGGTCGATCAGGCAGGTCAGTTCGACGCTGGGGGCAGCGTTCTGTGACAACAGGTTGGCGGTGTCTTCGATCAGCGAACCGAGGTCGAAGGGGATGTGTTCGAGTTCGAGTTGGCCGGCATCGAACTTCGACAAATCGAGAATATCGTTGAGCAATTCCACCAGCACTTTGCCCGAGTCATGGGCGATCGACAGTTGCTGCTGTTGTTCGGGGTTCAGCGGTCCGTCGAGGGACAGCGCGATCATCCCGAGCAAGCCATTGAGGGGGGTGCGGATTTCATGGCTCATGTTGGCCAGGAACACCGAGCGGGCTTCGGCCATGTCAAGGGCGGTACTGCGCGCGACTTCCAGTTCCTCGTTGGACTGGCTCAGCCGGGCGTTGATCGCCTTGAGTTCGGCAGTGCGGGCCGAGACGATGTTTTCCAGTTGGCCCAGATACTCGGTCAGGCGGTTTTCCGCGTTGCGCCGCTGCTGGATTTCGGTGGCGATGTTCTTGAATTGCTGGTTGGCAGCCTTGACCAGCACGCCGATCTCATCGTTGGCGTGCCCGGAGGGGCACTCCAGTGAGGTCGATTCGTTGCTGCTCGGGTCGCGACCGCTGAGTTCACGGATGACCCGTACCAGGGGTTTGGTCAGCATCACATAGAACAGCGCCAGCAGAATGCCGGACAGCAGCAGGCTGCGGGCGAAGCCATTGAGCAGGGTCACTTCGGCCCGGCGCAGGAACCGGTCGCCGAAGGCGTAAGTGTCGACGCTCAGGCGCAGCGTACCCAGGGATTCGTTGGGCATATGATCCAGGTAAAGCCGGTCTTCGAACTGTCGGTTGGCGCCGAACAGGAAGTCACTGAGCATCCGGTAACCGTTTTCCACGCCGGGCCGCTTGACGTTGGCCAGCACGGTGCCGTTGTTGTCGGTCAGTTTCGCGCCAATGATCGCCGGTGAGCGCAGCAGGCCCTGGGTCAGTTCCTTGGAGAGTTCGGCGTCGATGTTGTACGCGATTCGCGAGGCCGGGTTGTGGCTGATTTCCAGCAATGAAAGGATTTCACGATTGATGGAGGCGTCTTCACTGGCATAATCGATGCCTATTTGCAGCAGGCTGAGCAGCGTACCCAGAATGAAACCGACCAGCACGGTAAGCCGGGCTTGCTTGAATGACAGCCGGTTGGTGAATTTGATGTCCATGGGGGGGTGAACCACTTCCGTTTCCTTTCGCTGCTCAAGCATAGTCGATCATGCCTGCCTGCTGATGTTCTCGCGAGGCCTGTATTGTGGGAGCCGCCGCTTGTGTGACGCTGTGTTTCGTCGCTGTATCACCATCATTACTGTGAACGAGCCCGAGGAGAAGTCGTGGATTCCCGATTGAATGCTTTTCTTGAACGTGCCGATGCCGTTCTGGCCCGTATCGAGCCGTTGCTGCCGGCCCCCCGGCCAGCCATCGACTGGACGCAATGCCTGGCCGCGCGCTGGCAGCGTGAGTCGCGCGGCGGTTATCTGATGCCGCTGGAGGTCAGCCTCGACATGCGTTTGTCGGACCTGATCGGCGTCGACCGGCAAGTCGAGCAGCTTGGGCGCAATACCCAACAGTTCCTCGATGGCATGCCGGCCAACCACGCCTTGCTCTGGGGCTCGCGCGGCACAGGCAAGTCGTCGCTGGTGCGCGCCTTGTTGGCTGAGCACGCTCAAGCCGGCTTGCGCTTGATCGAGATTGAACGTGATCACCTGGCGGACCTGCCGCGGGTGGTCGAACAGATCGGCAAGCTGCCCCAGCGTTTCGTGCTGTTTTGCGATGACCTCTCGTTCGAGTCGGGCGAGGGTGATTACCGAGTGCTCAAGAGTGTCCTCGATGGCTCGCTGGAACAGGCACCGGACAACGTTTTGCTGTACGCCACGTCCAACCGTCGCCACCTGGTGCCGGAAAAGGAAAGTGACAACGAAAACTGGAAACGGGTTGACGGCGAACTGCATCCGAGCGAAGCGGTGGAAGACAAGATCGCGCTATCGGACCGTTTCGGTTTGTGGCTGTCGTTCTATCCGTTTACCCAGGAACACTTCCTCGACGTCGTCGAGCACTGGATCGGCCAGTTGGCTGGCAAGGCCGGACTGGCGTGGCAGCGCACCGAGGAGCTGGACATTCTGGCGGTGCGCTGGGCCACCGGCCGAGGCAATCGCAATGGGCGTTGCGCCTATCAATTTGCCCGTTATTGGGTCGGGCTGAAGCTGTTGGAGCACAAGGCATGATCGATTTACAAAAGAGCGGCCAAGGCCTCGAAGGCTACGGCATGCTGCAGGCGCAGCTTGAATCCTTGTTGGCGGACGAGCGGGATTTCATCGCCAATGCCGCACAGTTCTCGGCGTTTCTGTTCAACCAACTCGATGACTTGAATTGGGCCGGTTTCTACCTCAACCGTCATGAAGAACTGGTGCTGGGCCCGTTTCAGGGGCAGATCGCTTGTGTACGGATTCCGTTTGGTCGCGGCGTTTGCGGAGCGGCGGCAGCCACCCGGCAGACTCAACGAGTCGAAGATGTGCACGCGTTCCCCGGTCACATTGCCTGCGACAGCGCCTCGAACAGCGAATTGGTGGTGCCGCTGGTCAAGGACGGCCGATTGATCGGCGTGCTTGACCTCGACAGTCCGAAACTCGCGCGTTTCACCGCGCAGGACCAGGCTGGAATCGAACAACTGGCGGCGATTTTCCTGCGCCTGACCGACTGCTGATCAAGACGCCAGGCCGGCCTTGGCCAGCAGGCCCGAGGCGTCCACCGCATCGATCTGCCCGGGGTCGAGGAAGCGCCTGGCGTACTGCAGATAGAGCTGTGTCTTGATGAACAGCCCGAACACCTCCGGGTCGATGTGGGCATCACGGCACATCAACGCCATGATGCCCAGCGCCTCGCTCAAGGTCTTGGCTTTTTTGTAGGGGCGGTCGGCGGCCGTCAAGGCTTCGAAGATATCGGCAATCGCCATCATCCGCGCCGGCAGGCTCATTTCTTCTCGCTTCAAGCGTTTCGGATACCCGGTGCCGTCCATTTTTTCGTGATGCCCGCCGGCTATTTCCGCGATGTTGCGCAAGTGCTCGGGGAACGGCAGATGGTTGAGCATCAGGATCGTCTGAACGATGTGGTTATTGATGACATAACGCTCCTCGCTCGTCAGTGTGCCCCGGACAATGCTCAGGTTGTACAGCTCGCCCCGGTTGTATTTGTGGGGTGGAACGTCGAGTTTGAAGCCCAGGGGATTGTCTTGCGGTATCACTTCGTTATCGCTGCGCTCGAACAGATGCTCGGGTTTGTCCGCCAGTAACGATTCGCTGACGGGCAGGGTAGGGGCGGGCGTTCGGGCCTGACGCCGGTTTTCTTCCCAGGACACGCCCAACCGGTCATCCAGGGTTCGGGTCCAGGTGCGTTCAGCCAGGCAGCGCAGGCGTTGCAGGTCAGCGTCGGCCATGGCTTCACCGCCGAGATTGCATCGGGCCACGAAGGCGAAATCATCATCCAGCCCGGCCAGGCTGGCATTGCGCATTTCCGCCAGCGCTGGCTCGTCGCCGCCCAGGGCAATGGCCTGCCAGTAGCTGATCCAGGTATCACGCTTGAGTACCTCGAAACGGGTACGGATTTCGTGGATGCGATCGGTCAGGGTTTCCAGTTTCGTGGCTTTGTCGACAACGTATTCCGGGGTGGTGATTTTGCCGCAATCGTGCAGCCAGGCGGCGATGTGCAGTGCCTCCCATTCATCTTCGGTTGGCTGATAAGCGCTGAAGGCGGGCTCCTGGCTGTCTGCCGCCGCTTGGGCGAGCATCAGGGTGAGTTCCGGAACGCGCTGGCAATGGCCCCCGGTGTAGGGGCTTTTGGCGTCGATGGCGCCGGCCAGCAGTTGAATGAAGGCGTCCAGCAGCTGTTTTTGCCGGGCTTGCAGGCGCTGGCTCTCGATGCACACGGCGGCCGCGCCGGACACCGCCTTGAGAAACGCAATGCGGTCCGGCCGCAGTTTGTCCAGATCGCTCTGCGCGCCGCTGTCGGCCAACAGCAATACCAGCACGCCCACGGTTTCGTTGTGACGATTGTGCAGGCGGATACCGATCAGATGGACCCGGGGACTTTCCAGGGCGAGCAGGATTTTCTGCAGGTCACCCGCCTGCTCGAAACCCAGGTTGCTGACGACAGTGTCGACGTTGGCCAACTGGTGCAGCCATGGGGGGCTTTGCGGGTTCTTGAGCGAGTGTCCGCTGATGTCGAAGGTTTGCAGGTTTTCGGCGGTGTTGTTGATGACCAGTCCATGGGGTTCCATGTGCTCGCCGTCACCTTCGCGCAAATAGATCAGGCCGGCCTGGGCCTGACCGATTTTCACGGTCTCAAACAACACCCGTTCCAGCAGCGGGGCGAAACGGGTTTCGGCGCTGAGGCTGTCTGTGATCTGGAAGAAGCTCGCCAGGGTGTCTTTCATCCGTGCCATCGACACACTCAATTGGTCGACTTCGAGCACCGGCGAGCGACGGGAAAGCGGAAAATTGAAATCGAAACTGCGAATCGCATCGGCCTCCTGCACCAGTGCGCGCAAGGGTTTGACCAGAACTCTTGACGTCAGCCAACCCAGCGGCACGCATAACAGCAGGGTAGCCAGGGTAATGAGCGCACCTTGCCAGCGCATCCGGTACGCGTCGACGAGCAACTCGTCTTCCGGCACCAGCAGCGCCAGTTGCAGGCCTTGGGGGCCGCCTTCCTGCATGCTGCCGCGGGCCACGATCCACTGCCGGCCGCTGGCGTTCAGGCGACTGCCCTGAGGGGGACTGTTGAGCAACGCACCCAGGCTGGGGCTCAGGTCCGCCGCCTTGATCAGACGGGACGTCTGATCATCGATGATCAGCCTGCGGCTGTCCGGGTAGGCAATGGCATTGCCTTCGGCATCGAACAGGACGATTTCGGTATTGGGGGTCACGACGTGCTTGGCCAGGGTCGCGCTGAGTTCGGCCAGGGTCAGGTCAGCGGCCAGGATTGCCTTGTCACCGCTACGTCGTGCCAGCGTCGTGCCGATGTTGTGGGTGGAAAAGAAGATATAGGGTTCGGTGGTGATCTGGGCATTGTCGACGCGGGCGCTGGTAAACCAGGCGCGGTTGCGAGGATCGTAGGTGTCGTTCAGGTTGTCCTGACGGCTGACAAGTGTCAGGTTCCGGTCGAAAAACAACGACTGGGAGTGGGCCTGCCCGCTGCTGTCGTGCTCGATGCTCCAGACCTGGTAAACCGCCGTGTCCGGGGCCTTGACCAGGTTTTTGACCTCTGGGGTACGCAGCGGGCGGACCATGAAAAAGTCGCCATTGTCGTAGCCCAGGTACAGCGAAGCCAGGTTGGGGTTGTCCTCGAGTGACTGGCTGAACGGTTCGAGCAGTGCCAGGCGTTGTTCCAGATCAGGGGACTGGCCCGCCGGATTGAGTGCCAACAGGCTTAACAGATGACGAATGGGGTCATAGGTCGCGTGCAGGTCCAGCCGGACATCCTGCTCGATGCGGTTGAAGAGTTTTTCACTGCTGGACAAGATGATCTGTGTGGTTTGCCGGTAGTTGAAAAGCCCCAGCACCACCCCGGTCAGCAACAACAAAAAGGTGAACATCACGCTGATATGGACATGCAGCGGAAACCTTCGTGGATCCGTGCGCAGTGGGTCAGGCATTGCGGGTTTCTCCATGATGGTCAACACACTGCCGAGGGACCAAGCATAGTTAAGGCTCTGGCATTTTGCCTTGGTCGTAATGCTCGATCTGACGTAGCAATGCGTCCTCCAGCTCAAGCATTACGCGCTCCATGGATTTACAGCATCCGGCCACTTCTTCGCGATCGAAATCCTCATGGCAGGCGGCTTCGAGTGCCTCGCAGCAGTCGATCAGGCGGGAGGCCTGAACTATCCGGGCCGCGCCTTTGATTTTGTGGGCAATGTCTCGCAGCGCTTGCGTATCCCCTGAGCTGGATAGCGACAACAGCGTCGGCAGATCCTGGCGGTTGCTGCTCACCAGTTCGTTCAGCAATCGTCGGTTCAACACCGGGTTGCCCCCGGTCAGCTGTTTCAATCCGTGAAGGCTGAACGCCGGGGCTGCATGGGTGGGTTCAATGCCTTGCACCCATTGACTCAAGGCCCCGAGGCTGAGGGGTTTGAACAGGCAGTCGTTCATTCCTGCCTGTTTGCAGCGTTGTATTTCTTCCGGTTGGGCATTGGCGGTAAAACCAAGAACGGTACAGGGAGGGCGATGGAATTGTCGCTCATGCTGGCGAATGGCACGTGCCAGCTCGTAACCGTTCATGACCGGCATGTTGCAATCGGCGATCACCAGATCAAAAGACTGGTCTTTCCATGCCTCCAATCCCTCCTGTCCATCGGCCGCGACAGTGAATCGATGCCCAAGAAACTCCAGTTGCTGGCATGTGAGCAATCGATTGGCCGAGTGATCGTCGACTACCAGAACATTCAATGGGGTTGTGGCGACGACGACTTGGGTTTCGACAACTTGGGCCAACTGTTGCAGCGGCAACGTCTCCAGCTGCAACAACACCTCCACTTGGGTGCCGATGCCCGGCTCGCTGTGCAATTGCAGGCTGCCGCCCATCATCTCGCAGAGATTGCGGCTGATCACCAGCCCCAGCCCTGCGCCTCCCCTGGCCGATTGCATGGCGTGGTCGGCCTGGGCGAAGGGTTCGAACAGGCGTTGTTGATCCTGTTCGCTGATCCCGATACCACTGTCGTGAACCTGCAGCCGCATCTGAACACGCTCAGGTTGCGTTGCCGGGTGCAGGTCGACAATGACCCGGACCTGACCTTGTTCGGTAAACTTGATGGCATTGCTGATCAGGTTGGACAGCACCTGCTTGAAGCGCAACGGATCCAGCAACACATCGAAGTTCGGGTTCGCCGATGAAAACTCCAGCACCAGTTCGAGTTCCTTCTGTCGGGCCAGGCCTTCGAAAATCCGCGTGACCGAGGTCACGAGTTCACCCGGATTGACCCGCTCCGGACTCAGGCTCAATCGGCCTGATTCGATTCTGGCGATGTCCAGAATGTCGCCGATCAATTCCAGCAACCCTTTCGCCGAGTGGTAGGCGACATCGATGGCCGGACGCTCCGGGTGCTGATGATCAAGACGCTTGAGTGTCAGTTCAAGCATGCCGATGATTGCATTCATCGGTGTGCGGATCTCATGGCTCATCGTGGCCAGGAACGTGCTTTTGGCCCGGTTGGCGTTATCGGCGCGCTCTTTCGCGCAACGCAGATCATCGAGCAGTTGCCGCCGTTCGCTGATGTCGATCCAGCCACCGATAATGCCTTGCACTTTTGCGCTGGAATCCCGATAGGGAAGAATCCAGTGGTAGATCGTCAGTCGCCGGCCACCAATGTGCAGCTCGCGATCGACGATCAACGGTCTGCCCTCGGCCACCACGCGCTGGTAGTCGGCCTGGTACTCCCGGGCTTCGAACACATTGCTCATCGATCCCTGCATGACGCTTTTGCCGATGACATCTTCACGCCGGGCGCAGAACGCTTGCAGGTAACTGTCGTTGCAACTTTGCAGCAGCCCCTGGCGATCACGCACGTAGATCGGATGGGGTGTGCCATTGACCAGCGATCGCATGAACTCGAATTGATCGTTCAGCGCACGCTCGGCCGCCTTGCGTTGCTTGATCTGGCGTCGCATGTAGTCGTTCCACGCAACGGAAATCAGCAACAGCACGCCTGCACCGATGACGATTTGGTAGAACAGTCTTTGATAGTTGCGCCAGGTGCTTTGCGAGGACGCCGAATAGCCGCGCCAGCGACTGTTGATGATGCCCAGTTCTTCCGGCGAGATGCTCAGCAGCGCCTTGTCGAGAATGGCGTTCAGCTCCTTGGCGCCCCGAGCGGTGGCAAGGGAAAACGCGGCCTGTTCGGTGCCGATGGTGGTGCTGATTTGCAATGTGTGCTCGAACAGTCGCGAGGAAATGAAATAATTGGCAATGACCAGTGAGTTCACCGCGCCCTCGGCCTGGCCTTCGGCAAGTAACTCCACGGCGCTGAAGGTGTCCGGGGTTTCGATCAACTTGATCCGGGGAAACTCTCTGCGCAGGTAATCCATGAGTGGATTGCCGCGGGCAATGCTCAGGCGCTTGTCCTGCAACTGCGCGAGGTTGGTCGGGCTGTCGGCTGCTTTGCGGGTCAGCAGGACGTAGGAGTTTTCCAGAAAGGGGCGGGTAAAGTTCAGCTGGGTTTGACGTTCGGCGCTGGGGAGCAACGCGGCAATCACATCTACCCTGTTGTCCTTGATCTGTTGGATCATCTCGTCATCGCTTCGACTGCTCCGGATATCGAAGCGCAAGCCGGTACGCAGCCTGATCAGCTCAAGCAGATCCGCGGTGACGCCACGAAAGTTGCCATTGCTATCGAAAAATGTCAGTGGCGCAAAGGCTTCGTTGACGACAACGCGCACAATCGGGTGGTGGCTCAGCCAGCGTTCCTCCCGGTCGGTGAGTTGCAGCTTTTGATCGGTCAGCAGAATGTCGCTGCCGGCGCTCCAGCGTTTGGCGATGTTTTCCCGTTCACTGGAGGGGATGGCCGTGATCATCGCGTTGATGATGCCGAGCAGTTCGGGGTTGTTCCGGTTGACGGCGAAGCTGAAGCCAAAGGCTTCATGTTTGCCGAAGTTGGCCATGCGGATGTTGTTCAGGTACCCCTTGTTGATCATGTAGTGAGTTGAAATGGTGTCACCGAGAAACACGTCCGCCTGATCGAAAGCAACGGCATTGATCGCATTCTGGTAAGACGGATAGGACGTGATGATCGCCTTCGGGTACAACGCCTTGACTTCCGCCAGCGGCAAGTAGTGATACACCATGCTCAGGCGCAATCCGGCCAGACCATCGGTGAGGGATCGGGTTTCCCCTTCGCGGGTCACCAGTACGGGTTGGTCGACGGCATAGGGTATGGACAGGGCAATGTCAGCATTGCCGGCTTCGAATCCATTGGCGGTGCCCAGCAGATCGACATCGCCGTTCTCCAGCGCAGCGATCGCGGCCCCTCGGGAATCGAAACGCTGAACCGTGACGGGCAAACCGGTTACTTTTTCCAGGAGACCGGCGTAATCGGCGGTAAACCCTTCATAGTCCCGGCCACTGGTGGTCAGGTCGAATGGGGGGTAGTCCGGGGCCGACGTACCGAGCGTCAGTTGTTTTTTTTGTGTTATCCATTGTTGCTGGGATTCATCCAGCCGAACCTCCAGCGCTCCGACCTTCGAGCGGCTGAGCAACGTGTAGTTTTCATTGCCCGGTGCCCCGAACAACGAGGTGCTCACGCATAGACCTGCGGTCAGTTGAATCAGATAGACCTTCAAACGGCTGGGCATCCAGATTCTCACACTAGCGCGTTACGTTTTGCCATCTCGATCAGTTCAACCAGGGATTTGGCTTTGAGTTTCTGCATGAGGCGCTTTTTGTAGGTGCTTACGGTCTTGTTGCTCAGAAACATGCCCTTGGCGATTTCCTTGTTTGTGCGGCCCTGGGCAAAAAGTTGCAAGACCATCAGTTCCCGGTCATTTACCGATTTGAACAGTTCCAGTTCGATGCAGCGTGTTTCATCTCCGCGGACGGGGTTCAAGGCCTCACTGGGGAAATAGTTGTAACCTGCAAATACCGCTTTTATGGCGCTGACCAGTTCACTGATGTCCTCTTGTTTGCAGACATAGCCCGATGCGCCCGATTGCATGCAACGAATACCGAAAAGTGTCGGGCATTGTGCTGTCAGTACCAGTGTTTTAAGGGGGGTGCTCATTGCATTGAATCGGGACAGCACTTCCAGACCATCCAGTTTTGGAATGCTGATGTCGAGAATGACCAGGTCCGGCATGCATTCGCGAACCATCTGCATGGCGTCGACCCCATTGTCAGTTTCGCCGACGACTTTGTAACCTTCATGTTCCAGTAACATTCGAACGGCAAGGCGGATAACGGGGTGATCGTCGACAATAAAAACGGAGTTCATAATCAAGTCCCATACGAGCTCAAATAAAGCGCGCACCATAGCTCAGATAGTTGAAGGGGCGCATGAACTGACTGACCTGTAGCAGCAATATAGGAAAAATCCTACATATTAAAAAGAATAGGACTACGCATTAACTAGGTTTCTTATTAGGAAGGCTGAAAAAAGTCCAGCATTTGGGTGCGATTTAAAGGGGGTTGTTGGTAAGTTTTGTTTTGTATGTTTGCTGGTTTTTATAAGTGTTTTTTTTATAGTTGTGCTGAGGTCAACAAGTCTCTAAATTCAGATTGTTTCAGTGGTTTTATCAAGTAACCCAATAATGGCAGCGCATGTGAAATGGCCGTTTTTTCAAGCTCATCCAGTTCAGAGGTCGTCAGGCTACTCAGAATGATTGCCTGTCTAATCAGCCCTCGCTGGCTGGCGAACCGGACCAGATCGAGCCCCTTCAGATCGGGCAGGCATTGATCGCATAAAAGGATGTCGAACGGTTGATCGGCCTCGAGCATTTGCTGCACGGCGCCTTTTGCGCTGTCGGTGGTCGTCAGTCGGGTGAAGCCATAACTTTCCAGCAGGTATTGAGTGGCTATTAGTTGGAAGGGGTGGTCTTCTACCACGAGGATGTGTAGATCGTCTTCGGCCATGGGGAACACTTCATCTGTCGAACAGAAGGGAGGGCGATTGTTTCGCGAGCGTTCCGGGCAAGCGATCAGTTTGCTCGCCATGTGCTGTAGGGCGATTCGACGAAACTTGAGTGCTGTTGGATGTTGAAGGGGGGATCGGCCATAACGAATGCCGTAATGGCTGATCAATCCATTCACCTCAGTGGCTGGCACGGCCGGTCATTTCCAGGGCCATGTCACTGGCATAGCTGTCGGTCATACCGGCTATGAAATCAATCATGCGCAAAAACGAGGTATGCAACGGGCCGTGAGGATCGGGTGCATTGTTGCCCAGCAGGTCAAGGATGCGGCGGCTCTTGAACGACGGCGTACGCCCGTTGTGCTGCTCCAGCGCGGCACCGCAAAAGGCGTTGAGCAGGATTTCCAGCGTGGTGTAGGCGCCGATCTCGTGCAGGGTCTTGCGCTTGTCCTGGAAAATTTTCTTGCGGGCCATGTCCTTGGCATTGAGTACGCAACGCTTGGCGGGACCGTGCATGTGTTCCACCAGATCGCCGGGCAGCGTACCGGCCAGCAGCGCATCCTGTTGCTCGACGAAGGCGCGGGCCGCGGCATTGGTCAAGTGCTCGATGGCTTTACCGCGCAGGATCGCCAGTTTGCGCCGGCGCGAATCGTCGGGACCGAGCTGGCGATAGGTCTCCGGCAAGTCATCGCCCACCAGGCCCAGCAGCAGGGATTCGACTTCGGCATATTCGAGCAACTCCATTTCCAGGCCGTCTTCCAGGTCGATCAGCGCATAGCAGATGTCGTCGGCGGCCTCCATCAGGTACACCAGCGGGTGCCGCGCCCAACGTTGCTCCTCCAGTTGTGGCAAACCGAGTTTATGGGCGATCTGCTCCAGCAGTGGCAGCTCGCTCTGATAACAGCCGAACTTGTGTTTCTTGTAGCCCAGCGAGTCGGCGTGCCTGGCTGTCCATGGATACTTCAGGTACGTGCCCAGCGTTGCATAGGTCAGGCGGGTGCCGCCGTCGAACTGGTGATACTCCAGTTGAGTGAGTACCCGAAAGCCTTGGGCATTGCCTTCGAAATTCAGGAAGTCATTGCGCTCGGCCTCACTCATGGCATCCAGCCAGCCGCGGCCGGCGGCTTGCTGGAACCAATGGCGGATCGCGTCTTCACCGGAATGGCCGAACGGCGGGTTGCCGATGTCATGTGCCAGGCAGGCCGATTGCACCACCATCCCCAGATCGCTGGGTTCGCACCATTCGGGCAGAGTCCTGCGGATGGTTTCGCCGACGCGCATGCCCAGCGAACGACCCACACAGCTGACTTCCAGCGAGTGGGTCAGGCGCGTATGAATGTGATCATTGCTGGACACCGGATGGACCTGGGTCTTGCGCCCGAGGCGGCGGAAAGCCCCCGAGAAAATGATGCGGTCGTGGTCTTTGTGAAAAGGGCTGCGGCCGAGTTCTTCAGGGCTGTGCAGAGGTTTTCCGAGGCGTTCGCGGGTAAGCAGTGTGTGCCAATCCAAGGCGGGTCTCTCCGTCAGGTGTCTGATGGCCTAGCTTCCCGTTTCGCGCCATGACCTGCAAGCGGAACTACAACCCGGCGGCGTCGATATCGAGGCCTCCTTGTAAGATCTTTTTTTAGAGGGGGCCTGTTGACCGGGTAGACGCACAGGATTGCGCCCCCCCGATAGAGGGGCGTATCCCGTCGATGTAGCAAGGATGCAGCCAGAAAGAAACTGATCAGTCTTTGCGCGAAGAGCCCTGCATGATCAGTTTGATCAGCGGCCCCAGTGTGGTGCCGAGACGGATCAGCCGGGTCAGGCTGCTGAGGCCACCCCCGTTTTTCGCACCCTTTCCGGTCAGAAAGCCCAGCAAAGTAACGGCAGCTACGCCCCAGAGTGGAGCGTGCTTGATGCCGAAACCGTCCTGCAGGTTTTGCGTCATCCCGCGCACCCGTTGCAAGGGTTGCAGCAGTTGCGCGGACTCGTGACGGATTTCCTGACGATGCATTTCCATGCGCAGGCGGATCAGGGCCTTGCGCATTTCCGCGCGCGAGCTGTTGTGTGGCAATTCAGGCAGGCTCATGGCAGCAGGCGCTCCCGATCGTTGGCCAGCTCTTCCAGGGTGCCATGGAAGGGCGAGGACTCATCGAAAATCGCCGCTCTCAAGCGCATTCCACAGAATATGGCGGCGAGGGAGTAGAACACGCAGAGCCCGATGATGGCGGTCAGGCGATAGGTGTCCCAGAACAGGATAAGCACCAGCGTCGACAGCCCTACCAGCAGCAGCAACGCAAACACCAGCGCCAGGCCGGCAAACAGCAGCAGGCTGACGGTGCGGGCTTTTTGTTCCTGCAATTCGATGCCGAACAGTTCGACATGGCTGTGCAGCAACCCAAGGAAGGCAGCACCCAGGCGCCGCGATGAGGAGCTGGTTCCCGTCACGGACGGGCCGGATTCGCCGATCGACATATCAGCGCCGGCTGGCCAGCAGGCCGATCAGGAAACCCACGCCGGCCGCGATCCCGACGGATTGCCAAGGGTTGGCCTGGACATAGTCTTCAGTGGCGGTGACAGCAGCCTTGCCGTGTTCGCGCAGGGAATCTTCGGTCAGTTTCAGGGTTTCACGGGCACGCAAGAGACTGCCGTGAATCTGCTCGCGCAACTCGTCGGCCTGATCGCCGGCCAGGGTCGCGGTGTGCTCCAGCAAGCGCTCGGTGTCACTGACCAGTGTCTGAAAGTCGTTCATCAGGATTTCTTGGGCGGTCTTTGCCTGTGTGCGGGCCATGGTGGATCTCCTTAAGTGGCTTTCTGATGCGTTCGAGTATGAGCCTTCGACGAAGGTTCAGTACAAATGACTGGTACAACTTTTGCTGAGTCTTGGTGCGCCGGTGCGCACCATTGCGCTAATGCCGGGCATGATTTCAGTAAAACCGTAGGACCAACAATCAAAAACTCGCGTAAAAGGCCGGGGCGCGTTTTTCCTGGGCGGCGTCCGTGCGCCAAAGTGGTTCAACGGGATCAGTACGCTGATGCCTTGAAGCTGCAACTTGGTGCATGGGCAGCCATCGCGAACTGCTTTGGTGCTTTTTTCTGCCATAAGGTCTGCCCATTCCATGGAAAATCTGCAAAGTGCTGTGGACACCCTGGTCCATAGCTCCAACACGCTGTTCATTCTGATCGGTGCGGTCATGGTTCTGGCCATGCACGCCGGTTTTGCCTTTCTCGAAGTCGGAACCGTGCGACAGAAAAACCAGGTCAATGCGTTGTCGAAAATCCTCAGCGACTTCGCCGTTTCGACACTGGCCTACTTCTTTATAGGCTATTGGATTTCCTATGGCGTGACGTTCATGCAGCCAGCGGCCGTGCTCAATGCCGACCATGGTTATGGACTGGTGAAGTTTTTCTTCCTGCTGACCTTTGCCGCGGCGATCCCGGCGATCATTTCCGGGGGGATCGCCGAGCGCGCCAGGTTTGCTCCTCAGTTGTGTGCAACCGCGTTGATCGTCGCGTTCATCTATCCGTTCTTCGAAGGCATTGTCTGGAACGGCAACCTGGGTTTGCAAGCCTGGTTGCTGGAACGCTTTGGCGCCGGTTTCCATGATTTCGCAGGCTCCGTGGTGGTGCATGCCATGGGCGGTTGGCTGGCACTGGCGGCGGTGCTGTTGCTCGGGCCGCGTAATGGCCGCTATCGCGAGGGTCGGCTGGTCGCGTTCGCGCCATCGAGCATCCCGTTTCTGGCACTGGGCTCGTGGATCCTGATCGTTGGCTGGTTCGGCTTCAACGTCATGAGCGCGCAAACCCTGCAAGGTGTCAGCGGACTGGTGGCGGTGAACTCGTTGATGGCCATGGTTGGCGGTACGGTGGCGGCGCTGATTGTCGGGCGCAACGACCCCGGCTTTCTGCACAACGGCCCTTTGGCGGGGCTCGTGGCAATCTGTGCCGGATCCGACCTGATGCATCCTGTGGGGGCGCTGGTCACCGGTGCCGTCGCGGGGGCGCTGTTTGTCTGGTGCTTCACCGCGGCCCAAGGCAAATGGCGCATCGACGATGTGTTGGGGGTGTGGCCGTTGCATGGCTTGTGCGGCGTGTGGGGCGGCATCGCCTGCGGCATTTTCGGTCAGATCGCTTTGGGC
>NZ_MRCS01000035.1 GCF_002303925.1 Pseudomonas sp. ACN8 | reverse complement strand
GCAGCGGGCGCTGGCGGTAGAGGTTTTCGGCACGACGGGCGGCAAGGCGTGCGGCGAGATCGAAAGACATGCAGGCCTCGACTATCAAATGACACATGTCCCCTGTGGGAGCGAGCCTGCTCGCGAAGGCGTCGTGTCAGCCAACATCAATGTTGAATGTCAGTCCGCATTCGCGAGCAGGCTCGCTCCCACAGGGTTTTGCATTCCTTCAGAGGAATAAATGTTGGATTTAAACCGCCGCGTTGTAGAACTGCTCGCTGCTCTTCTGCTCCACCAGCGCCTGCTCGATCGCCGCCTGATGCACTTCGTCGGCGTGCTCTTCGCGGGCTTCCGGCAGGATGCCCAGGCGCGAGAACAGTTGCATGTCCTTGTCGGCCTGCGGGTTGGCGGTGGTCAGCAGTTTTTCGCCGTAGAAAATCGAGTTGGCGCCGGCGAAGAACGCCAGGGCCTGCATCTGCTCGTTCATGGCTTCGCGGCCGGCAGAGAGGCGCACGTGGGATTGCGGCATCAGGATGCGCGCGACGGCGAGCATGCGGATGAAGTCGAACGGATCGACGTCGTCGGCGTTTTCCAGCGGCGTACCGGCGACTTTCACCAGCATGTTGATCGGCACCGACTCCGGATGCTCCGGCAGGTTGGCCAACTGGATCAGCAGGTTGGCGCGGTCGTCCAGCGACTCGCCCATGCCGAGGATGCCACCGGAACAGATCTTCATTCCCGACTCACGCACATAGGCCAGGGTTTGCAGGCGCTCGCTGTAGGTGCGGGTGGTGATGATGCTGCCGTAGAACTCCGGCGATGTATCGAGGTTGTGGTTGTAGTAGTCGAGGCCGGCCTTGGCCAGCGCTTCGGTCTGATCCTGATCCAGGCGACCGAGGGTCATGCAGGTTTCCAGGCCAAGGGCTTTCACGCCTTCAACCATCTTCAGGACATAAGGCATGTCCTTGGCCGACGGGTGCTTCCACGCCGCGCCCATGCAGAAGCGGGTCGAACCGATGGCTTTGGCGCGAGCGGCTTCTTCTAGGACCTTCTGCACTTCCATCAGCTTTTCTTTTTCCAGGCCGGTGTTGTAGTGACCGGACTGCGGACAATATTTGCAATCTTCCGGGCAGGCGCCGGTTTTGATCGACAGCAAGGTCGACACCTGGACGCGGTTGGCGTCGAAATGCGCACGGTGCACCGTCTGCGCCTGGAACAACAGGTCATTGAATGGCTGAACGAAGAGTGCTTTGACTTCGGCCAAAGTCCAGTCATGACGCAGGGTTGCAGTGGTGCTGGCGCTCATGGGCGTTTCCTTTGAATTATGCTTTGGCAGGCGGCTGGCTAATGGAATGTCACAGTCGCTTCACAGATGTTTCGGCATATTTAAGGAAGAGCGATGCGCTGTCAACCACGATACGAAGGACAGGTTTACATCTGGTTAAAAAACAAACAATCATGCCTTTTGTGCGATGAACCGGCCGAAGGCGTCCCTCCTGTCTGCACGGCTTGCGAATTCGAGCTGCCCTGGCTCGGCGATCATTGCATCACCTGCGCCCTGCCGCTTCCGGCTGCGGGCCTCACATGCGGCCATTGCCTGAAGCAGCCACCGGCCTTCGAGCAGGTGATTGCGCCCTGGACCTACAACTTTCCGGTAGACAGCCTGATCACCCGCTTCAAACACAACACCAAGTGGCCGTTTGGCCGCCTGCTCGCCGAACTTCTTGCTCAATGCCTGCAACATCGCTTCGAAGACGACCTACCGCGCCCCCATGCCCTGATCCCGGTACCGTTGGCCACCCGACGCCTGCGCCAGCGCGGGTTCAATCAGGCGGCGATGCTGGCTCGCTGGTTGAGTGCGAGTCTCGATATCCCTTGCGACGAACGGTTGCTGCTGCGCACCCAGGACACCGACGCCCAACAGGCCTTGAACGCCGAAGCCCGCCGAAAGAACCTGCGCAACGCTTTCGCCCTGACACCCGGCGCCATCGTCAAAGGCCAGCACCTGGCTCTGGTCGACGATGTATTGACCACCGGCGCCACGGCCCAGGCCCTGGCTCGCCTGCTGATGGACGCCGGGGCGGCCAGGGTCGATGTCTATTGCCTGGCCCGCACGCCTAAACCCGGCGAGACACCCTGACTTGACTCACGCGACCCAAGCGGCCAACGTCCTGACCATCGTCACCACCCAAAGCGACTTGCCATGTCTTTGCCCACCTTGCTGTCCCAGCACATCGTCCGCCGTCCGCAACGCATCGCCCTGCTGCAGCACATCGCCGAACAAGGCTCGATCACCCGCGCGGCCAAAAGCGCGGGCATGAGCTACAAGGCCGCCTGGGATGCGATCGATGAGCTGAACAATCTGGCGCAGAAACCGCTGGTGGAGCGGATTGTCGGAGGCAAGGGCGGCGGCGGTGCGCGCCTGTCCAACGAAGGTGAGCGGGTGCTGCGCCTGTACCAGAAGCTGCAAGCCTTGCAGGCCCAGGTGCTCGAAGCCGCTGAAGACGCCAGCGACCTGGACCTGCTCGGGCGTCTGATGCTGCGCACCAGCGCGCGCAACCAGTTGCACGGCAAGGTGATGGCGATCGAACCTCAGGGGCGCAACGACCTGATTCGCCTCGAAGTCGCCGAAGGCCTGATCGTCGCCGCGCAAATCACCCACGACAGCACCGAGCGCCTGGAGCTGCAAATCGGCACCGAAGTCGTGGCATTGATCAAGGCCGGCTGGCTCGACGTGCTGCAAATCGACTCTGTCGAAACACCTGGAAATAATTGCCTCAGCGGCATCATCGAAAAAATTCTCGATGCCGACGACGGCCCCAGCGAAGTGCGCATCACCCTGCCCAACGGTCTGACCCTATGCGCCTTGGCCGAACCGAGTCATCTGCAAGCATCGGGGCTGACCTGCGGCAAACCGGTGCGCGTCGAGTTCTCGCCGTCCCGGGTTCTGCTGGGCACACCACTGTAAGCAGAACTGCAACAAAAGGTTCATTACTCATCTTTAAGGTGTCTGCAAAATCCGCAGGGAGCCTGAAATGAGTCTATTAGAAGAAAACCAGTCCACCGACCTCGAAAACATGGTCGGCCTCAGCCGTCGCGGCTTCATCAGCGCAGGTGCCTTGTGCGGCGCTGCGATGTTCCTCGGCGGCAATCTGCTGAGCCGCAGCGTGATGGCCGCCAGTGTCAGCGCCGGCAACAGCCAGTTGTTGGGCTTCGACAGCATTGCCGCCGCCACCAGCGATGCCATCACCCTGCCACCGGGCTACAAGTCCTCGGTGCTGATCAGCTGGGGCCAGCCGCTGCACAAAGACGGCCCGGCGTTCGACCCGAGCGGCAACGGCAGCGCCGAACATCAGGAAGTCCAGTTCGGCGACAACAACGACGGCATGAGCCTGTTCGAGTTTCCGGGCGAAAAAGACCGGGCGCTGATGGCGATCAACAACGAATACACCAATTACCGCTACCTCTACGCCCACGGCGGCATGCCGCAATCGGCGCAAGAAGTGCGCAAGGCACTGGCCTGCGAAGGTGTGTCGGTGATTGAAGTGCAGCGCAAGAACGGCCAATGGCAATTCGTCCAGGGCTCGCGCTACAACCGCCGCATTCACGGCAACGCCCCCATCACCCTGAGCGGCCCGGCCGCCGGACATGCCCTGCTCAAAACCAGCGCCGATCCGCTGGGCAAGAACGTCCTGGGCACGTTCCAGAACTGCGCCAACGGCAAGACGCCGTGGGGCACCTATCTGACCTGTGAAGAGAACTTCACCGACTGCTTCGGCAGCAGCAACGCCGAGCAGAAATTCGACCCGGCGCAAAAACGCTACGGTGTGGTGGCCACCAGCAAAGAAATCAACTGGCACCCGCACGACGAGCGCTTCGACATGGCGAAGAACCCCAACGAGCTCAACCGTCACGGCTGGGTGGTGGAGATCGATCCGTTCGATCCGAAATCGACGCCGGTCAAACGCACGGCCCTGGGCCGCTTCAAACACGAAAACGCCGCCCTGGCCGAAACCGGCGACGGTCATGCCGTGGTGTACATGGGCGACGATGAACGCGGTGAGTTCATCTACAAATTCGTCAGCCGCGACAAGATCGACCACAAGAACCCCAAGGCCAACCGCGATATTCTCGATCACGGCACCCTGTACGTGGCGCGTTTCGATGCCGGGGACGGCAACGTCGATCACCCGAAAGGCCAGGGTGAATGGATCGAACTGACCCACGGTAAAAACGGCATCGACGCCAGCAGCGGTTTTGCCGATCAGGCCGAAGTGCTGATCCACGCCCGTCTCGCCGCCAGTGTGGTGAAAGCCACGCGCATGGACCGCCCGGAATGGATCGTGGTCAGTCCCAAGGACGGTCAGGTCTACTGCACGCTGACCAACAACGCCAAACGAGGCGAAGACGGGCAACCGGTGGGCGGTCCGAACCCGCGCGAGAAGAACGTCTACGGCCAGATCCTGCGCTGGCGCACCGAGCGTGACGATCACGGTTCGAAAACCTTTGCCTGGGACCTGTTCGTCGTCGCCGGTAATCCGGGGGTTCACGCAGGCACACCAAAAGGCGGATCGTCGAACATCACGCCGCAGAACATGTTCAACAGCCCGGACGGCCTGGGCTTCGACAAGGCCGGACGCTTGTGGATTCTCACCGACGGCGATTCGAGCAACGCCGGCGACTTTGCCGGCATGGGCAACAACCAGATGCTCTGTGCCGACCCGGTAACCGGCGAGATTCGCCGCTTCATGGTTGGCCCAGTCGGTTGTGAAGTGACGGGGATCAGCTTCTCCCCGGATCAGAAAACCCTGTTTGTCGGGATTCAGCATCCGGGTGAAAACGGCGGTTCGACCTTCCCCGAGCACTTGCCCAATGGCAAGCCGCGGTCTTCGGTGATGGCGATTTCGCGGGAGGATGGCGGGATCGTCGGCGCCTGACAGCCCCTCATCGCGAGCAAGTTCGCTCCCACAGGATTGGCGCGATTTCAAATCTGGCGCATGACCTGTGGGAGCGAACTTGCTCGCGATGGCGTCAGCACAGTCACCACCTATCCGCGCCCGTCTGCGCTACCATGCCTGGCCGGACGCAGCAGCCTGCTGCGCGCAGGAGTCAGCATGGCCCACCCGTTTGAAACCCTCACACCAGACCTCGTGCTCGATGCCGTCGAAAGCATCGGCTTTCTCAGCGACGCGCGCATCCTGGCGCTCAACAGCTACGAGAACCGCGTCTATCAGGTCGGCATTGAAGACGCCGAGCCGCTGATCGCCAAGTTCTACCGGCCGCAACGCTGGAGCAACGAAGCGATTCTGGAAGAGCACCAGTTCACCGCCGAACTCGCCGACTGCGAGGTGCCGGTCGTGGCGCCGTTGATCCACAACGGTGAAACCCTGCACGAACACAATGGTTTCCGTTTCACCCTGTTCCCCCGCCGTGGTGGCCGCGCGCCGGAGCCGGGCAACCTCGATCAACTGTATCGCCTGGGCCAGTTGCTCGGCCGCCTGCATGCGGTCGGCTCGACCCGGCCGTTCGAGCACCGTGAAGCGCTGGCGGTGAAAAATTTCGGCCATGATTCGCTGGCCACGCTGCTGGACGGCAACTTCATCCCCCGCAGCCTGCTGCCGGCCTACGAATCGGTGGCCCGCGATCTGCTCAAGCGTGTGGAAGATGCCTACAGCAACACGCCGCACCAGAACATCCGCATGCACGGTGACTGCCACCCCGGCAACATGATGTGCCGTGACGAGATGTTCCATATCGTCGACCTCGACGACTGCCGCATGGGTCCGGCGGTGCAGGACATCTGGATGATGCTCGCCGGCGATCGTCAGGATTGCCTGAGCCAGTTGTCGGAACTGATGGACGGCTACAACGAATTCCACGACTTCGACCCCCGTGAACTGGCCTTGATCGAACCGCTGCGCGCCTTGCGCCTGATGCACTACAGCGCCTGGCTCGCCCGCCGCTGGGAAGACCCGGCCTTCCCTCGCAGTTTCCCGTGGTTCGGCACCGAGCGTTATTGGGGTGATCAAGTGTTGGCGTTGCGCGAGCAACTGGCGGCGCTCAACGAAGAGCCACTGAAGCTCTTCTGACCCACCCGCCCCCCTGTAGGAGCGAGCCTGCTCGCGATGGACGTCAACGATAACGCGTGCTGTCTGGATAAACGCGTTGCCCTTGCGTTCTTCGCGAGCAAGCTCGCTCCTACAGAGACCGATGTTCACAAATGACCTACCTATTCAGTCAGGACATCCACAGACAATTCTCCTTACAATCCCCTCTTTGTTAGCTGCCTAAGCAAGGATTCTGCATGCAAGCCGCCAACCCGCGCCACGGGTACATTCTAGGCCTGAGTGCCTACATCATCTGGGGACTTTTCCCCCTCTACTTCAAAGCCATCGCCAGCGTGCCCGCCGTGGAAATCATCATCCACCGGGTGCTTTGGTCGGCGCTGTTCGGCGCCTTGTTGCTGATGGTCTGGAAACATCCCGGCTGGTGGCGCGAACTGCGAGAAAATCCGCGACGGCTGGCGATCCTGGCCCTGAGCGGTGCGCTGATCGCGGCCAACTGGCTGACCTACGTCTGGTCGGTGAACAACGGACGCATGCTGGAGGCCAGTCTTGGTTACTACATCAACCCCTTGGTGAACGTATTGCTGGGCATGCTGATCCTCGGCGAACGGCTGCGGCGCATGCAATGGATTGCCGTCGGTCTGGCAGCTGTCGGTGTGGCGCAGCAGGTCTGGCAAGTCGGCAGCCTGCCGTGGGTGTCGCTGGTACTGGCACTGACCTTCGGTTTCTATGGCCTGATTCGCAAGCAGGCGCCAGTCAAGGCGCTGCCGGGGCTGGTAGTGGAAACCTGGATGCTGGTGCCGATTGCCCTCGGTTGGTTGCTGCTCAATCCGATGGCCAGCAGCGCCCAGGCCGAATTCTGGACCACGTCCCAAGCCTGGTGGTTGGTCGCCGCCGGCCCGATCACGCTGGTGCCGCTGGTCTGCTTCAACGCTGCTGCACGGCATTTGCCCTACACGACATTGGGCTTTCTCCAGTATCTGGCGCCGACACTGGTACTGCTGCAAGCGGTCCTGCTGTTTGGCGAGCACCTGTCGTCCAGCACCTTGGTAGCGTTCATGTTTATCTGGGCCGGCCTGGCGGTTTACAGCATCGATGCGTGGATAAGTTTGCGCCGCCGCAGCTGATCAAAAAACGCACAAAACCCTACAGGCCACGTTTCCCGTGGCCTGCATCATTCCTTCCCAAGGTTATCCACAGCGTGATCCCCGCCGATTGTGCGCAAGTCGCTGAAACTGCTGGTTTTTTGATCAGACTCTGAAGAACCCCGGCCGGCGTGGCCTGGCGGGGTGTCTCTACAGGTTATCCACAGGCGGGTGCACGTTTAACTTGGATAACCTGATCAGGGTTCACTGCGCAACACCAACTCGACCATCAGGTCGTCCGCCAGGGTTTCCAGGCGCGATTGCAGTACGTCCAGCGACAGCGTCAGCGGAACCGCGAGAATCGCTTCGGCATGGAACAACGGCTCGCTGCTCATCGGTGCCGGACGCACTTCGGTGACCAGCCGTTCCAGATTCACCCCCTGCTCGCTCAGCAAGCGCGTGATGTCGCGCACGATCCCCGGACGATCATTGCCCACCAGTTCCATGGCGATCGGTTTCCAGGTACAGGATTGTTCGATACCGCTTTCAGCGATCAACACGCGAATATCCTGGGCGGACAAGCCCTGCAGGGCATCGACCAATTCGTCGTAGGCCTCGGCCGGCACCCCCACTCGAAGAATCCCGGCGAATTGTCCCGCCATGCGCGACATGCGGCTTTCCAGCCAATTGCCGCCGTGTTCGGCAATGCATTGGGCAATGCGCTCGACTTGCCCGGGCTTGTCCGGAGCAAAAACAGTGAGTACGAGGTGGTCCATGGCGCAGCCCTCTTGTCATGACTTTTGTTATGGAGAACCAAGTATAGGCAAGGGTTGGACCTGCGCCGACAGGTCAGGCGCCTTCGCGAGCAGGCTCGCTCCCACAACGGTTGCGCGGGCCTTTGTGGGAGCGAGCCTGCTCGCGAATGAAGGCACCGCCGATCTGACTGACCCAACAAATCGTGTACAACTTTTGATATTTAACTGGAACAATCCACTGGTTTTTTGAGAACATCCTGCTCCGCGCCGTGACCGCAATGCGTCATGGGGTCGCAGAACGACGTAATTAGTCTAATTTTCACAACCGCAATTCATCATGTAGTATGCCGCAGCGCGCACTACATAACGTTGGATCGATGTCTGCCGCAGGCACGTTCGCAACCCTGAAAGCCCTGTCAGCAAGGCCCCAAGCCGTTGATTGGTCCCAACCCAGCCGCCTGTCATGGGCATGTACTGGTAGACGGGTTTGTGGTTTAAATGGCCAAAGGCTTCATTGTTAAATTGAAGAGCTGAAAAGCGAAATAGCTGAGCAGAGTGAGGCAAGCAATGACTGAACACGTTCAAGTCGGTGGCCTGCAGGTCGCCAAAGTCCTGTTCGACTTCGTGAACAACGAAGCCATTCCCGGTACCGGCCTCACCGCCGATAAGTTCTGGGCCGGTGCCGACAAGGTCATTCATGACCTGGCGCCGAAGAACAAAGCCCTACTCGCCAAACGCGATGATTTCCAGGCTCGCATCGATGGCTGGCACCAATCCCGTGCCGGTCAAGCGCATGACGCCGTGGCCTATAAAGCCTTCCTGCAAGAGATCGGTTATCTGCTGCCAGAAGCGGCCGATTTCCAGGCAACGACGCAAAACGTCGACGAAGAAATCGCCCGCATGGCCGGCCCGCAGCTCGTGGTGCCGGTGATGAATGCCCGTTTCGCCCTCAATGCCTCAAACGCCCGCTGGGGTTCGCTGTATGACGCGCTCTACGGCACCGACGCCATCAGCGAAGCCGACGGCGCGGAAAAAGGCAAAGGCTACAACAAGGTTCGCGGCGACAAGGTCATCGCCTTCGCCCGTGCCTTCCTCGACGAAGCGGCGCCATTGGCGGCCGGCTCCCACGTCGATTCCACCGGCTACAAGATCGTTGACGGCAAACTGGTGGTCGCCCTTAAAGGCGGCAGCAACACCGGCCTGCGCAACGACGCACAACTGATCGGTTTTCAGGGCGATGCCCCTGCACCGACCGCGATCCTGCTGAAAAACAACGGCCTGCATTTCGAAATCCAGATCGACGCCAGCACCCCGGTCGGCCAGACCGACGCGGCCGGCGTCAAAGACATCCTGATGGAAGCCGCACTGACCACCATCATGGACTGCGAAGACTCCGTTGCCGCCGTCGACGCCGATGACAAAGTGGTGATCTACCGCAACTGGCTCGGCCTGATGAAGGGCGATCTGTCGGAAAACGTCGCCAAAGGCGGTCAGACCTTTACCCGCACCATGAACGCCGACCGCACCTACACCGCTGTCGATGGCAGTGAACTGAGCCTGCACGGTCGTTCGTTGCTGTTCGTGCGTAACGTCGGTCACCTGATGACCATCGATGCGATCCTCGACAAAGATGGTAACGAAGTGCCGGAAGGCATTCTCGATGGCCTGGTGACTTGCCTGGCATCGATGCACAACCTGAACGGCAACACCTCGCGCAAAAACACCCGCACAGGCTCCATCTATATCGTCAAGCCGAAGATGCACGGCCCGGAAGAAGCGGCGTTCACCAACGAGCTGTTCGGTCGCATCGAAGACGTGCTGGGCCTGCCACGCAACACCCTCAAAGTCGGGATCATGGACGAGGAGCGTCGTACCACCATCAACCTCAAGGCCTGCATCAAGGCGGCGAGCGAGCGTGTGGTGTTCATCAACACCGGCTTCCTCGACCGCACGGGCGATGAAATCCACACCTCCATGGAAGCCGGCCCGATGGTGCGCAAGGCGGACATGAAGGCGGAAAAATGGATCGGCGCCTACGAGAACTCCAACGTCGATATCGGCCTGAGCACCGGCCTGCAAGGTCGCGCACAAATCGGTAAAGGCATGTGGGCCATGCCTGACCTGATGGCGGCGATGCTCGAACAGAAAATCGCTCACCCGATGGCCGGTGCCAACACCGCCTGGGTACCATCGCCGACCGCTGCCGCGTTGCACGCGCTGCACTACCACAAGGTTGACGTGTTCGCCCGTCAGGCCGAACTGGCCAAACGTGCCCACGCTTCGGTGGACGACATCCTGACCATCCCGCTGGCGGTAAACCCGCAGTGGACCGCCGAGCAGATCAAGAACGAACTGGACAACAACAGCCAGGGCATTCTCGGTTACGTGGTGCGCTGGATCGACCAGGGCGTCGGCTGTTCGAAAGTGCCGGACATCAACGATGTCGGCCTGATGGAAGACCGTGCCACGCTGCGTATTTCCAGCCAGCACATCGCCAACTGGCTACGTCACGGCGTCGTCACCGAAGAGCAAGTGATGGAAAGCCTCAAGCGCATGGCGCCGGTGGTTGACCGTCAGAACGCCGGCGACGCGCTGTACCGTCCGCTGGCCCCGAACTTCGACAGCAACATCGCCTTCCAGGCGGCGGTCGAACTGGTGGTCGAAGGCACGAAACAGCCGAACGGCTACACCGAGCCGGTCCTGCACCGTCGTCGTCGCGAGTTCAAGGCTGCCAATGGCCTGTAACTGAGCGTCTGCGCCGGACATGAAAAAGCCCTGATCGACAGATCAGGGCTTTTTCTTTGTGGGCTGTCCGCGATCCCACAGAGTTAGTTCAGGACTGACAGGCTTGGACTAAGGCTTCATCCCTAGCTCACGTTTGACCAACTCCAGCAGATTGCCGGTATCAATCGGCTTGAGCAGAAAATCCACCACGCTCATATGCATCGCAGCGATCGCATCCTTCACGTCGGCGTCACCCGAGACAATGATGATCGGCAATGCCGCCCTTACCGATTCGCGCACCTGACGGATCAGTTCCAGGCCATCAACGTGTCCCATCCGCAGGTCGGTGATCAGTAAACCGATCGTCGGCTTTTTGACCTCTGCCTCGGCCACCAGCATCTTGAGTGCCGCTTCGCCACTGGCCGCGGTCAGGCAGCGAATACCGTCCAGTGCCAGGATCTCTGACAGCAGGTCCCGGGCGTCCTTATCGTCATCGACGATCAGCACCCGTTGCGGTGGCAGGTCAGGCTCCAGCATGACGGCACTCAGCGCTTCGCGCTCGGCGTCGCTCAAAATATCGTGGTCGGACATGGCTTTCTCTACATGTTCAATTCATTTCCCTAGCACACTGACGAGACATCGCTAAGCAGATCATCAATGTGCACTCCGGCAGATAATTTTCCAATAGGGGGGCCGAGAGGTTTTTCGCACGTTTGCGTAGGCTTCTTCCGACATTTCAGGACACCAACCGCCTACCTAGACTTACGTCCAATGGGCACCCCGACCGCAGGGGTCGACCATGTCCATGTCATCCGACTACAACAATTCAAAAAAGACTGCGGTAATGGTTATGAATAAAGCGGACGCCTTCACACAGGCAGGGAAAACCGCGGTGTTGCAGAACATCCAGGGTACGTTGCAATTCCTTCAGCGCTTCCCGCCCTTCAACCAGATGGAACACGCTCACCTGGCGTATCTGGTCGAGCAATGTCAACTGCGTTTTTACGCCCCCGGCGAGAGCATCATCAAACCCGCCGACGGGCCGGTCGAGCACTTCTATATCGTCAAGCAAGGCCGGGTCGTGGGCGAGCGTCCGCATACGGCAAAAGGTGGCACCGAAACGGTCTTCGAGATCACCACCGGCGAGTGTTTCCCCCTCGCGGCATTGCTGGGTGAACGGGCGACCCGCACCGAGCACCTGGCCGGCGAAGACACCTTCTGCCTGCAACTGAACAAACCGGCGTTCATCCGCCTGTTTTCGCTGTCGGACACCTTCCGCAACTTCGCCTTGCGCTGCGTCAGCAGCCTGCTGGATCAGGTCAACCAGCAAGTGCAGCAAAAAGCCGTGGAAACCCTGGGCACCCAATATTCGCTCAATACCCGACTGGGCGAATTGGCCATGCGCCACCCCGTAACGTGCGGCCCGCAGACGCCATTGCGCGAAGCCGTGACGTTGATGCACGAACAACAGGTCGGCAGCATCGTGGTGGTCGATGAGTGCAAGGCGCCATTGGGGATTTTCACCCTGCGCGACCTGCGCCAGACCGTGGCCAACGGCAGCAGTGATTTCAACGAAGCCATCGATGGGCACATGACCCGGGCGCCGTTCTTCCTGTCGCCGGATCACAGTGCATTCGACGCGGCGATTGCCATGACCGAGCGTCACATCGCCCATGTCTGCCTGGTCAAGGACCAGCGCTTGTGCGGCGTGGTTTCCGAGCGCGATCTGTTTTCCCTGCAACGGGTCGACCTGGTGCACCTGGCGCGCACTATCCGCAATGCCCAGAAAGTGGAAAACCTGGTGGCGCTACGGGGCGAAATCGGTCAACTGGTCGAGCGCATGCTGGCCCATGGCGCGTCTTCGACGCAGATCACCCACATCATCACCTTGCTCAACGACCACACCGTGTGCCGGGTTATCGAACTGATCCTCGCCGAAAAAGGCGACCCCGGCGTGCCGTTCAGCTGGCTGTGCTTCGGCAGCGAAGGCCGTCGCGAGCAGACCCTGCACACCGACCAGGACAACGGCATTCTGTTCGAAGCCAGGGATGCGGCCCATGCGGCCGAGATTCGCGGCAAGCTGCTGCCCATTGCCCAGCAGATCAACCAGAGCCTGGCGCTGTGTGGTTTCACCCTGTGCAAGGGCAATATCATGGCCGGCAACCCCGAGCTGTGCCTGTCCCGGGCCGAATGGGCGCGGCGCTTCGCGGCGTTTATCCGTGAGGCAACCCCGGAGAACCTGCTGGGTTCGAGCATCTATTTCGACTTGCGCGTGGTCTGGGGCAACGAACAAGGCTGTGAGCAGTTGCGTCGGGGCATTCTCGATCAGGTCGGCGACAACCGTTTGTTCCAGCGCATGATGGCCGAGAATGCGCTACGCAATCGCCCGCCCGTAGGACGTTTCCGCGAGTTCGTGCTGGCGCGTAAAAATGGCGAGAAAGCCACCCTGGACCTGAAGATCCAGGGTCTGGCGCCCTTTGTCGACGGCGCCCGGTTGCTGGCCCTGGTCCACGGTATCGAAGCGAACAACACGCTGGAGCGTTTTCGCCAGTTGGTCGAAAAGGAGATCATCGCTCCCCTGGACGGCGCCGCGTACGAAGAGGCCTATCACTTCATCCAGCAAACCCGCATGCAGCAACATCAACTACAGACCCGGGAGAATTTTCCTTACTCGAACCGGGTCGATCCCGACAGCCTCAATCATCTGGACCGGCGCATCCTGCGTGAGTCCCTGCGCCAGGCACAGCGCCTGCAAAGCAGCCTGGCCTTGCGGTATCAGTTATGAGCCTGTTTTCATGGCTGCGCCCGGCCGGCCCGAGCTTGTCCGCCGACCTGCAGCAACGCCTTCAACGCCTGCCGACGGTCACCGGTTTGAGTGATTGCAGCCTGCGCGAGCAGCGCTGGGTAGTGCTCGACCTGGAAACCACCGGGCTGAATATGAACAAGGACCGGGTACTGTCCATCGGCGCCGTGGTGATCGAGGATGGCGCGATCGATTTCAGCCGACAGTTCGAGCGAACCTTGCAATGCGAGGAACTCAAACTCGGCCCCAGCGTGCTGATCCACGGCTTGGGCCCTAGTGCAATTGCTGCCGGCAGTGATCCAGCCGAGGCGCTGCTCGAATTCATGGAGTTTGTCGGAGACAGCCCGGTTTTGGCCTTTCATGCGCCGTTCGACCAGCATATGTTGGGGCGCGCACTGAAGGATCATCTGGGTTACAAGTTGCAGCATGCCTTTCTGGACGTGGCAGACATTGCGCCGCTGCTATGCCCCCAGGCGCACATTCGCGAGGCCGGGCTGGACGACTGGATCGACTGGTTCAAGCTCGAAGTCTTCGAGCGCCACCACGCCAGCGCCGACGCCCTGGCCACCGCTGAATTGATGTTGATCCTGTTCAGCCGTGCGCAACAGCAGCAAATCCACAGCCCGTTGAATTTGCAACAGCGCTTGAATCAGTGGAAGCGACGGCAACAGGCGCCGTCTTTCTGACCCACATGCCATCCTTGTAGGAGCGAGCTTGCTCGCGAAAATCGTCAACGGTGACACGTTTTTCCGGTAAGACCGAGGTGTCAGATAATTTTTCGCGAGCAAGCTCGCTCCTACAAAAGCCGTCACCAGATTCCCACCCGACCAACGCCAATTGCTTACCTCCCTCGCCTCTGCCACAATCGCGAACAATTCTCGTTAGTTAATACTTCCCAATCGGTGATGCGGCGTGTCGTCAGTTCCAAGCCCTCAAAGTGAGCTCGTCGGTGCGTTATATCGCGACCATCGCGGCTGGCTATTGGCCTGGCTTCGGCGCAACGTCGCCTGCCCACAGCGGGCCGAAGACCTGAGCCAGGACACTTTCGTGCGCTTGCTGGGCCGCGAGGAACTGAAGGTCCCGCGCGAGCCCCGGGCGTTCCTGGTGGCGATCGCCAAGGGCCTGCTGTTCGATTACTTCCGTCGCGCCGCACTCGAACAGGCCTACCTCACCGAGCTGATGCTGATTCCCGAAGCCGAACAACCGTCGGTGGAAGAACAGCAAATGATCCTCGAAGACCTGAAAAACATCGACCGCCTACTCGGCAAGCTTTCCAGCAAGGCCCGGGCAGCGTTCCTCTACAACCGCCTCGACGGCCTCGGCCACGCAGAAATCGCCGAGCGCCTCGGTGTGTCGGTGCCCCGGGTGCGCCAGTACCTGGCCCAAGGCATTCGCCAGTGCTACATCGCGCTGTATGGTGAGCCGACATGAACCCGCTCAACTCCAAACCGGTATCGGCCAGCGTGCTGGACGCGGCAATTGCCTGGCAGTTGTCCATGGACTCCGCCAACCCGGTAGAGCGCGAAGAGTTCGCCAAGTGGCACGCGGCCCACGAAGAGCACGCCCGCGCCTGGCGCCAGCTGGGGATGCTCGACCAGCGTTTCAGCGTGGCCAGCGGCCCGGCCCGCACGGCCTTGCTGCAGTCGCGCATAGGCATTCGTCGGCGAGTGCGCAAGCTTGGCAACGGTGTCGCCAGTATCGTTGCCGTGATCGGCCTGGCCCTGTTCGCCGGGGATCGTTACCTGCCGATCGACTATTGGCTGGCCGACCAGCGCACCGCCGTTGGCGAGCAGCGCACCCTGCGTCTGGCTGACGGCACGCTGATCAATCTCAATACCCACAGCGCGCTGGATCTGCGTTTCGATGAAAAGCAGCGGCGCATCGTGCTTCAGGAAGGCGAAATCCTGGTTGAAACCGGTCATGGCGATCCCCGGCCGTTCATCGTCGAAACCCGCGAAGGCAGCATGCGTGCGCTGGGTACGCGGTTTCTGGTCAAGCGCGAGGAAGATGGAACGCGCTTGAGCGTTTTGCAGTCGGCAGTGGCGGTTCACCCTGAGTCCAACCCTGACGAACTGATTCTGCGTGAAGGCCAGCAGGTGCTGATCCGCAACAACGGCCTGGGTCCGGTTCTGGCGGTCAACCTTGGCGCGGATGCCTGGACCCGCGGCATGCTGGTGGTGGACAACACGCGGCTGGAAGATCTGGTGCATGAAATCGGCCGCTATCGAAACGGTTACGTCGGCGTCGCGCCGGAAGTGGCCGACCTGCGCATCACCGGCAGCTTCCCGCTGCGCGACACCGACCTGGCACTCAATGCCCTGCTGCCGACCCTGCCGGTGCAGATCGAACAGCACACGCAATGGTGGGTGAAGGTCGTGGCCAAGGCCGATACCAAACCCTGAAATGCTTTGTGTCTGATTAACCGTCATCGCGAGCAAGCTCCCACATTGGAATGCATTTCAAAATGTGGGAACGAGCTTGCTCGCGATGACGGCGTTCGACTCCCCGCAAAAACCGGTTTGACCCAATACCAGCCGCAACCGACTTCTGAATCGAAATTATTTTCATCCAGCCCTATCACTTTTTGATTTTCGTTCGGCACACAGGCAATTGAGAAATGTTTCCATTCAGGAGCCGCTGTATGCCTCGTTCGCTAGACTCCCTGTTGCGCCGCAGTTTGCTGGCGGTCGCCATTGCCCTTTGCACCCCGTTGGCCAGCAGCCAACTGGTCGCCGCTGAACAGGCGTCCAGCGTCCGCGCCTACAACCTGCCGGCCGCGCCGCTGGCCAGCATCCTGAACCAGATCGCCAGCCAGGCCGGTTTGGCCCTGTCGTTGAATCCATCCCTGGCGGCGGGCAAGACCTCGGCGCCGGTCAAAGGCCAGTTCGACGCTGCCGGCGCCCTGCGCGAAGCCCTGCGCGGCACCGGGCTGCAACTGGTACAGAGCAGTGCGGGCACCTACAGCCTGGAGGCCGTGCCCGAGGGTGTGATGGATTTGCCGGCAACCAGCGTGATCGGCGTGCAAGATTCTGAAAGCGCATGGGGTCCGGTACAGGGCTACCTGGCCAAGCGCACCGCCGCCGGCACCAAGACCGACACCGCGCTGGTCGAGGCGCCGCGTTCGATTTCGGTCGTCACTCGTGAGCAGATGGACGACCGCAACGCCCACACCCTCGACGATGCCGTGCGCTACTTGCCGGGCATCACCTCCAGCAGCTTCGGCAGCGACACTCGCGCCGACTGGTTGCGCGTGCGGGGTTTCGAGCCGACTCAATTCCTCGACGGCCTGCCACTGCCAAAAGGTGTGTACTCCAACCCGAAACAGGAAACCTGGAACCTCGACCGCCTGGCGCTGCTGCGCGGCCCGGCCTCCTCGGTGTACGGCCAGACCCCGCCGGGCGGCCTGCTGGACATGGTCAGCCGTCGCCCGAGCGCTGAAGCCAGCAGCGAGATCCAGTTGCAATACGGCAGCGACAATCATCGCCAGATCAACTTCGCCAGCACCGGCAAGATCGATGACGAAGGCCAGTTCCTGTACAGCCTCAGCGGCGTACTGCGCGACGGCGGCACACCCATCGACCACATCGATGACAAGCGCTACAACATTGCGCCGAGCCTGACCTGGAACATCGACGAAGACACCAAACTCACCCTGCTCACGCAGTTCACCCGTGACGATACCGGTATCACCAGCCAGTTCTATCCGATCCAGGGCACCAAGATCGACATGCCGTTCGGCGATATCTCCCACCACAAGAACCTGGGTGACCCGAACTACGACTTCTACGACCGCACCTACTACGCGCTGGGTTATGCCTTCGAACACCGCCTGAACGATGTCTGGCAGTTCCGGCAGAACCTGCGCTACACCAAGTCGGAGCTGTCGTTCCAGGCCGTGACCGTCAACAGCTACGGCCCCTCTTACGGGTCTATTGTCGACGATCAAGGCAACACCGGCCGTGGCACTACCAATGTCGACGAAGACATCGCCCAATTCGCCGTGGACAACAATTTCCAGGGCGACTTCGTCACCGGCGACGTCAGTCACACCTTGCTGATCGGCCTGGATCACCAGCGCAACACCACCAACTACCTCTCGATCTTCGGCACCGCACCTGACATCAACGTCAACGACCCGGTCTATGGCTTGCCGATCACCCGTCCGCCACGCTCCACTGCCTTCTATGACTACGAACAGAAGACTCAGCAGACCGGCCTGTACATCCAGGACCAGATGGCCCTCGGCCAATGGCGCCTGACCCTCGGCGGTCGTGAAGACTGGGTCCACACCGGTACCACGTTCTTCAACAAGGGCGATGCCACCAACACCGAACGCGACAAGAACTTCAGCGGCAACGCGGCGATCAGCTACGTGTTCGACTCGGGCTTCGTGCCCTACCTGTCCTACGCCGAATCGTTCCAGCCGACCAGCAATGCCGTCGCCTCGCCGACCGAGTCGTTCAAGCCGACCGAAGGCAAGCAATGGGAACTGGGAATCAAGTACCAGCCACCGGGCAGCAACACCCTGCTGACGGCAGCTGTGTATGACCTGACCCAGAAAAACGTTTCCGTCACCAACAACGTGGGCAACGTGACAGTCACCAGCCAGACCGGCGAAGTGAAAGTCAAAGGCCTGGAGCTGGAAGCCGTTTCCGACGTGACCGAAAACCTCAAGGTCACCGCTGCCTACACCCTGGCAAAATCCGAAGTGCAAGAGGGCATCTACAAGGGCAATCGCCTGCAACTGATGCCTAACCAGCAAGCGTCGGTATGGGGCGACTACACCTGGCACAACGGCGTGCTGGACGGCTTCGGCATTGGTGCCGGCGCGCGCTATACCGGCAATACCTATGGCGACCAGGCCAACACCTGGCTGGGCAAGGCCGATGCCTACACGGTGTTCGACGCGGTGGTTCACTACGACCTCGGTCGCCTGGACAACAGCCTCAAAGGCGCTTCGCTGGCCGTTAACGCGACCAACCTGTTCGACAAGGACTACATCTCGACTTGCGACAGCTACTACTGCTACTACGGCGACCAGCGCAGTGTCGTCGCAAGTGCAACCTACAAGTGGTAACGCGTTGAGCTGACACGCCCAATGACCAGGCCGTCCTTCGTGGACGGCTTTGGTTTTTCTGAAGGCTATGAAATGAAAAGTAAAACAATTCGCCGCTGGTCCGCTGTTCATACCTGGGCCAGCCTGATTTGTACGGTGTTCCTGTTGCTGCTGGCACTGACCGGCCTGCCGCTGATCTTTCACCACGAGATCGACCACTTGCTGGGCGATGCGCCTGACGTGAAGGAAATGCCGGCGGACACCCCGCACCTGAATTTGCAGCAGTTGGTGGAAGCGGCCGAGAAGCATCGCCCCGGTGAAGTCATGCAGTATTTCGGCTTCGAGGACGATGAACCCAACGCGGTGCTGACCATCATGGCCGCGACCGCGGGCACCGAGCCGAACGCGTCCCACACTTTCATGCTGGACGCCCGTACCGGCGAAGCACTGGAAACGCCATCGGCCAACGGCGGTTTCATGATGACCATGCTGCGCCTGCACGTGGACATGTTTGCCGGGCTGCCGGGCAAGTTGCTGCTGGCGTTCATGGGCATTCTGTTCGTGGTGGCGATTGTCTCCGGCACGGTGCTGTACCTGCCGTTCATGCGCCGCTTGAAATTCGCCACCGTGCGCCAGGAAAAATCCACCCGCCTGCGCTGGCTCGACCTGCATAACCTGATCGGCGTCGTGACGCTGACCTGGGCTCTGGTGGTCGGCGTGACGGGCGTGATCAGCGCCTGCGCCGACCTGATCATTGCCGCCTGGCGCAACGACAGCCTGAGCGCGATGGTCGCGCCGTACCGCGATGCGCCACCGCTGACGCAACTCGCGCCCGCGACCCGTTTGCTCGACATCGCCAAGGAAGTCGCACCGGGCATGCAGCCGGACTTCATCGCCTTTCCTGGCACGCGGTTTTCCAGCGAACACCATTACGCGGTGTTCATGAAAGGCCGCACGCACCTGACCTCACACCTGCTGACGCCGGTACTGATCGATGCCAGCACCCTGCAAGTCACCGCCGTGGCCGAACGACCGTGGTACATGGACGCCATGGGCATGTCGCAACCGCTGCACTTCGGTGACTACGGTGGCATGCCGATGCAGATACTCTGGGCGACCCTGGATGTGCTGACCATCATCGTGCTCGGCAGCGGGGTCTACCTGTGGGTGGTGCGGCGCAAGGCGGTCAGGCCGGTGCCGGAAAAAGCGGAGAACGTGGCATGAAGCCCCGGCAGTCGAACTTCTGGAAGGTATTTGCCATTCCGACCGTCATCGCAGTGCTCAGCGCGGCCGGGTTGTTTGCCGCGTTGCTCGGTGATGGTGTGTGGGATTCACTTAGCTGGCTGGGCTTGGGCATCCCCGCAGCCCTGGCCCTTCGCGGTCTATTCCAACGCTGCTGCCCCCTGTAGGAGCGAGCCTGCTCGCGATGGGGCCGTATCAGTCGACATTGAATTGCCTCACACATCGCCATCGCGAGCAGGCTCACTCCTACAAGGGTGTTTGCCATCTTGAGCTATCGCTCCAACACGCTATGCTGCCCGTCACTGCCACCGACCGAGACGCTGCCATGTCCGCCCCGAGCATGACCCTGTACCACAACCCGCTCTCTCCCTTCGTTCGCAAAGTCATGGTGCTGCTGCACGAAACCGGCCAGCAGAATCGTGTGGCGTTGCAGACCAGCGTGCTCACCCCGGTCAACCCGGACCTGACCCTGATCGAAGATAACCCGCTGAGCAAAATCCCGGCCCTGCGCCTGGCCGACGGCAACATCATCCACGACAGCCGGGTCATCCTCGACTACCTCGACCACCAGCACGTCGGCAACCCGCTGATCCCCCGCGAAGGCTCGGCCCGCTGGCGGCGCCTGACCCTCGCGTCGCTGGCCGACGGGATCATGGACGCGGCCGTGCTGGTACGCTACGAAACCGCCCTGCGCGCCCCGGAAAAGCACTGGGACGAATGGCTCGACGGCCAGCGCAACAAGATCCGTCGCGCCCTGGCATTGCTGGAAAAGGACGCGATTGCCGAGCTGACCTGCCACTTCGACGTGGCCGCGATCAGCGTGGCCTGTGCACTGGGTTACCTGGACCTGCGCCATCCGGATCTGGATTGGCGCACGGCGAATCCGCAGTTGGCGGCGTGGTATTTCGAGGTGAGCCAGCGGCCTTCGATGATTGCGACGATGCCGAAGGTTTAGATCTTCGCTGACTGCTCCACCCCCTTCGCGAGCAGGCTCGCTCCCACCTTTGACTGCGGTCCCATGTGGGAGCGAGCCTGCTCGCGATGGCAGCACAACGAATCCAGCTCAAACAACCCGGCAATCAGCGTCGCCAACACCCTCCCCTCTCGCTGGTCCTCCCGCAACCCCACCGACCGGCTCATTGCACCGCTCCAATATCGAAGTCCAAAGGTTTCGGCGTTTTTTGCCCAACCCCGTACCAGTCCAGCTTGCGGGTCAGCACCATGAACACGCCCAGCAAGCCGAACAGCAGCAACGAGCCCATCAACAACGCGTAATCCTCTGCACTCAACAACCCGTAGAGCAGCCCATACAACGCCGCCAATCCCGCGGAAAAGCTCAGCCCGTGTCGCACGCTGCGCAACACGTGGCAAACGTAGAACCCGATCAACAACACACAACCGCTGGCTGACAACAGGTACGCCAGGGCAAAGCCGATGTGCTCGGACAACGACAGCAACAACAGGTAGAAGAACGCCAGTGCCACCCCCACCAACGCGTATTGCACCGGGTGCACCGCGAGGCATTTCAGCACTTCGAACAGGAAGAACCCGGCGAAGGTCAGGACAATGAACAGCAACGCGTATTTGATCGCCCGATCGCTTTTCAGGTACTGGTCCACCGGGTCGATGAAGCTCACCCCGAAGCTGCGACCGGACAACGCCTCACAACTGCCGCGGGACACGCAGCTGTTCAAGGTTTCTTGCAGGTTGGTGGAGAAAAACGAGGTCTGCCAATGGGCGGTAAAACCTAGATCAGTGATCTCGCGCTGGGCAGGCAGGTAGTTGCCGATGAAGCTTGGATGAGGCCAGTTGGCATTCAGCGAAACGTTGCTGGTCTTGCCCACCGGCAGGATCTGTAACTGACCGGTGCCTTGCAGTTTCAGGTCAAAACCGAAGGCCAACTCCGTGACCTGTTTTGTCTCCAACGCTGGCAGGGTCACGTGGACGCCTTCACCCAGCCAGCCCACCTGGCTGCCCGGAATGAAATCCAGTTTCTGGCCATTGAGTTCAAGCTTCAAAGCGTTTTCGATACCCCGAATGTCGCTGATACCAACGGCGAGGAACGGCTGGTCGAATCGGTAATCGGCGAACTCTTCCTTGATGCCCAGTTGAACCGGCAGGGAAAAGTGGCCGCTGATGCGGTTGTCGGCATGGAACAGCCGCGCCTGGTAGATACCTCGGGAACGCAGTTCGGTCTGAACGTCTGCGTCGACTTCGAAGCGCTCCGGCAGAAAATACAACCGACCGCGCTCCTCACCGATCTCCTGATAACGCTTGTTGGTTTTTTCGTGGATCTTCCAGGTGCGCACGACTTTACGATATGGCACCACCATCAGCGGCCCGCTCAATTGCTGGCTGTAACTGGAACTGCGGGCAATGTCTTCGAGCACGCCGTCGCGCAATTGCTGGCGGTCCTGGATCACGCCGTTGATCATCAGCAGTGGAACCAGCAATAACAGAATCAACAGGGCAATCGCCCCGAATTTTAGGGCCAGGCTACGGTTCATGGGACTCTCCCTGTTTTTGATGGGGAAAGTCTGGGTGGGCTGTGTGAGGAATGAATGGAGGGAGTGTGGAGACTTTGTGGAGACTGGGCCGGTCCTAAGGTAAGTGCAATGTCACTTCCACACCGCCATCGACATTCCCGATGCTCATCGTACCGCCATGCAGCTTGACCACTTCCTCGACAAAATTGAGCCCAAGCCCGGTGCTTTTGCGCCCGCTGTCCGGTCTCGGCAACGAATAGAAACGCTCGCTCAACCGTGGCAACGCATAGTCGGGAATCGGCTCTGCCTGATTGAAAAGCTTGAACTCGACCTGCTCGCCTGCCCGTTCGGCGGTGAATCGCAGCCCCCCCTCAACAGGGGTGAAATCCAGCGCATTGTCCAGCAGATTGCCCAGTGCCTGACGCAGCAAAAACGGCTCGCCGATCAGCGCCAGGTCCGATGGAATCGTTTGCTCTACGCGCAACTGTTTGCCTTCGATCCGCGCCGCTTGCGCGTTCAGCAGGCCATTCACCAACGCCGCCAATGGCACCGCCACCCGCTCCTCCAGCCCCTGGCGCTGCTCGACCTGAGCCAGATTCAGCAAGCGCTCGATCAACTGCTGCATGCGCGCACTTTCGCTGTCGATGTTGCCGACAAACCGCTGCCGTTGGGCCAACGGCATCTCGCCTTGCAGCAACTCCGCCGCACCACGAATCGCCGCCAGCGGACTCTTCAGCTCATGGGTCAAGGTGTGTACGTAGCGCTCGACGTAGGCCTTGCCTTCAAGCTGCGTGCGCATCTGCTCCACCGCTGTAGCCAATTGCTCCAGCTCACCGCCGTGATAATGCGGCACTTCAACCCGCCGGCCTTCACTGACGCCTTGGGCGTACGCCGTCAATCTTCGCAGGGCGCGGCTCAGCCACCAGGACAACAACGCGCCGAACAGCAGACCGAGCCCGATCAGCCCGGCGCCATAAGCCAGCAACCGGCGCTCGGTGCGATCCACATAAGGCTGCAACGAGCTATTGGGCTTGGCCACGGTGACCACGCCGATGATCTGGCCGTTGTCGCGAATCGGCGCGCCGACATGCATCACCGAAGACCCCGGATCGTTCGCATCATTGCGCGTGGAGCGAGCGCCGTATTCGCCGCGCAGGGTCAGGTAGACGTCATTCCAGCGCGAGTAATCCTGCCCCACCGCCGCCCCGCTGGAGTCCAGCATGACAATGCCCTTGGCGTCGGTGACGTAAATGCGATGGTTGACCTGATTCTTTGGCAAGCCCCAGATTTTCGCTCCGGGCTGCCGTTCACCATAGGCCTTGAGCAGTTCCGGCCAGCGGTTCTGGTTGAGGCTGCCGGCCTTGAAGTCGTCGTGCAGGATCTCGGCCATCAGGTTGGCGGTATCGACCAGGGTTTCTTCGGTGGACTGACGAACGCCGGGCCGGATCTCTTGCATGACCGTGTTGAGCACAAAGTAGCCAGTCAGGCCGATGAACAATGCGTAGACCAGGAAAATCCGGATTCCCAGCGGCATCAGCTTTGTCCCGGGCTGTAGCTGTAGCCAAGACCGCGATGGGTCTGGATCGGCTCGGCGTCAGCCTTCACCAATCGCAGCTTGGCGCGCACGCTCTTGATGTGGCTGTCGATGCTGCGCTCGTAACCGGCGTCGGCGGCCACGCCCAGGGCATCGAGCAACTGTTCTCGACTGAAGACGCGCTCGGGCTGCTCCAGCAGGCATTGCAGCAGGCGGAATTCATGACGGGTCAGGGTCAGCAGTTGACCGCGATAACTGATTTGCACACGTTCTCTATCGATGCGAAACAGCGCCGTCGACGGTTCGTTCACCGTGCGGGGCGCCATGCGCTTGAGAATCGCCCGGACCCGCGCCGCCACCTCCCGAGGGCTGAACGGCTTGACCACGTAATCGTCGGCACCGATTTCCAGGCCCACAACGCGATCGATCTCGCCATCCCGGGCACTGAGAAACATCACCGGCACTTCGCTGAAGCGCCGCAGTTGCTTGCAGGTTTCGAAGCCGCTGATGTCCGGCAGGCCGATATCGAGAATGATCAGATCCGCCGGGGTCTGGCGCTGATGTTCCAGCGCCGCCGCGCCGAGGCTCAACCATGTAGTGGTGAAGCCCTCGCCTTGCAGGGCGAAAACCAGGGTGTCGGCAATGGCCGCTTCGTCTTCGACAATCAGGATATGAGGCATGGCGTCCGAGCCCGGCAGGGATATGGGCGAACGGTGCCCCAAGCCTCACACCCCGTCAATCAGCAATCGGGCTTGTCCGCCGTAAAACGCCGCGCCGGGTTCACCGCCGCCCCGAACTCGCGCAATGCCTTGGCGCCGATCAGCAACGGATAGTTAAAGCTGCTGCGGTCCGTTAAATTCACCTCGACCGTGCGCTTGACGTTGCCCAGGCACAGTTCCAGATCGACCACCGGACGCTTGGTGGGTGCGATCACTTCGCTGTCATCCTCTTCCTCTTCGGAACGGGTCTTGATCTTGCTGATGCGCGCGATCTTGTGCTCGTAGACCTTGTTGCCGGCATCTTTGGTGGCGAGGCGGAATCGCACCCATTCTTCGCCATTGCGGGTAAAGGTTTCGATGTCCTTGGCCGACAGCGAGGCGGTCAGGGCGCCGGTATCCATTTTCGCCTTGAGGACCTGCCCGCCGATTTCCGGCAGGGCGATGTATTCATAACGCCCGTACAGAGTCGGTTCGGCGGCCATTACCGGCAGGGCGATGAGGGAGAGCACTGCAAGGAGGGATTTCACGTAATGGGTTTCCATGAGAGTGAGCAGTCGGATTTTAGACCGTCGTTCGCTTGATCGTTCCCACAAGGTTACCGACACAAAAGTGAAACATTCGTCACCGCCGATTTGGCCTGCTGCCCGAAGCTGCTTATCATGGCGCGCCCAACCGCTTCCACGAGTGACTTATGCGCCGCCTGCTCACCGGCTGTTTCGTGACCCTGCTGCTTGTGCTCAACACCCTGATTCTGATCGGGCCGTTAATGGTGTTTGCCCTGCTCAAGCTGGTCCTGCCCGGCCGTTTTCGCGATTACGCCTCATGGTCGGTGATGTGGATCGCCGAAACCTGGTCGGAGATCGACAAGCTGATCTTCCGCCTGTGTATCCCCACCCAATGGGACATCCGCGGCGGTGACGATCTGCGTCGCGATACCTCGTATCTGGTGATCAGCAACCATCAATCCTGGGTCGACATCCCGGCACTGATCCAGACGCTGAATCGGCGTACGCCGTTCTTCAAGTTCTTCCTCAAGAAAGAGCTGATCTGGGTGCCCTTCCTGGGTCTGGCCTGGTGGGCGCTGGATTACCCGTTCATGAAGCGCTACGGCAAAGCCTTCCTGGCCAAACACCCGGAACTGGCGGGCAAGGATCTGGAAATCACCAGACAGGCCTGCGAGCTGTTCAAGCGCCAACCGGTGACGGTGGTCAATTATCTGGAGGGCACCCGCTTCACGGCGGCTAAAAGTGCCCGGCAACAGTCACCGTTCAATCACCTGCTCAAGCCCAAAGCCGGCGGCGTGGCCTTTGTGCTGGCGGCGATGGGTGAACAGCTGGACGCGATTCTCGATGTGACGGTGGTTTACCCGCAGCAGCAGATTCCGGGGTTCTGGGATTTGATCAGCGGCAATGTGCCGAAGGTCATCATCGATATCCAGACCCGCGAACTCGACCCGGCGCTGTGGCAGGGCGATTACGAAAACGATCCTGTATTTCGCGAGAAGGTCCAGAACTGGGTCAACCAGCTCTGGATCGAGAAGGACCGGCGCATCGACGCCTTGCGCGCCGGGTGCCGCTGAATCAGCTACCGGCGCCAGCGCCCCAGATGCTGCCCAGGCTGCTCAGCAGCGTACCGCCGACGCCCTGCTGACCGAAGTATTGCAGGAGCACCGGGGCAAACTGGCCAATCATCCCGCTGTCCATGCCCAGGGCGCTGAAAGCGTTGTTGAGGTCGTTGGTGTCCTTAACGTTGCCCAGGGCGTTATCCAGCCCTGCCGCTTTGCCGCTGGAGCCAAGCAGACCGGCCAGCGCACCCAACTCACCGCCGCCCGAGAGCATGTCGATGCCCGGCACGCTTTTGGCCAGTTCCGAGTAGTCGGTTGAGCTCAACTGGTTCTTCGCCAGCCCCAGCATCGCCCCGGCACCGCCGATGGCTTGCTGCGGGGTGATGTCCAGTTCACTGAGGGTGCTCAGCAGGTCGGCTGTCTGCGGCGTCGGTGCGGCAGTCGCGGCCGCGTCACTGCCCTTCATGCCCGAAATCGCATTGGCCGCATCGCTCAGGTTGAACTGTGCAAAGGCCGGGCTGGCGGACAGCGCCAACAGCGAAGCCAGTGCAATACCGCGTGAAATCTTCATCCAGACATCCTCTTGTGCCACGAAACCATCCGAAAACCGGCGGTAAAACTCCCGGTTTGACCGGGCATCTTCAATCATGTTCCTTGCCGCGCATCCGTTTTTACACAGGTCACGTATAAGAAACGTGAATCCCTGGATGCCGTGCGATGAATGGCATGACCGGGCAACCGTTTGAAAAAGATATCCAAACAAAAACGGCGACCCGAAGGTCGCCGTTTTGTATTACGCAAAGACTTACGCCGCGCTGAACATCTTGTGCGGATCGATCACAAACTTCTTCGGCACGCCCGCGTCAAACTCGCCATACCCCTGTGGAGCCTGGTCCAGGCTGATCACCTGAACGCCTACCACTTCGGCGATGTTGATACGGTCCCACATGATCGCTTGCATGAGCGCGCGGTTGTACTTCATCACCGGGGTCTGGCCGGTGTGGAAGCTGTGGGATTTGGCCCAGCCCAGGCCGAAGCGGATGCTCAGGCTGCCCATTTTCGCCGCAGCGTCGACGGCACCCGGGTCTTCGGTCACGTAGAGGCCGGGGATACCGATCTTGCCTGCCACACGCACCACGCCCATCAGCGAGTTGAGTACGGTGGCCGGGGCTTCGTGTTTCACGCCGTCATGGCCGTGGCCACGGGCTTCGAAGCCAACGGCGTCGATGGCGCAATCCACTTCCGGTTCGCCCAGCAGTGCGGCGATCTGTTCGTGCAGCGGCGTGTCCAGTGACAGGTCGGCGATTTCGAAACCCTGGGCCTTGGCGTGGGCCAGGCGGACGGTGTTGACGTCACCGACGATCACCACCGCCGCACCCAGCAGGCGAGCGGATGCGGCCGCCGCCAGGCCGACCGGACCGGCACCGGCGATGTACACGGTGCTGCCCGGGCCGACGCCAGCGGTCACGGCACCGTGATAGCCGGTCGGCAGAATGTCGGAGAGGCAGGTCAGGTCGCGGATTTTTTCCATCGCCCGGTCGCGATCCGGCAGTTTCAGCAGGTTGAAGTCGGCATACGGCACCATGGCGTATTCGGCCTGGCCGCCGGTCCAGTCGCCCATGTCGACGTAACCATAAGCACCGCCCGGACGCGCCGGGTTGACGCTCAGGCAGACGCCGGTGTGCATTTCTTTGCAGGAACGGCAGCGCCCGCAAGCCACGTTGAACGGTACGGACACCAGGTCGCCGATTTGCAGGTTCTCGACGTCGCTGCCCTTCTCGATCACTTCACCGGTGATCTCATGACCCAGCACCAGGCCGGTTTGCGCCGTGGTACGACCGCGCACCATGTGCTGGTCGGAACCACAGATGTTGGTGGAAACCACACGCAGGATGACGGCGTGGTTAATCTTCCTGCCGCGCGGGTCCTGCATTTTCGGATAGTCAATACTCTGCACTTCGACCTTGCCAGCGCCGAGATACACCACACCACGATTACCAGACATGCTTTCACCTCGCTGTTGTTTTTATGGAACCGCGTTGCCCAGGCAGGCAGCGCGTTAAGTGCTTGGGTTATTGCCTGTGTGTCTTGTGTTGTCTGTTATGCCGCCATCGCGAGCAGGCTCGCTCCTACAGGGGTATGCATTCCAATGTAGGAGCGAGCCTGCTCGCGATGGCAATCTAAAGAACGACTGTTCTGTTCGCGTTCAAAAACACTCTTCGTTCAATGTGATACCCCACCGCTCGGGCCAGGGTCAGCCCTTCGATATCCCGCCCCTTGGCAATCAGGTCTTCCGGGTAATGGCTGTGATCCACCGCCTCGACGCCCTGGGCAATGATCGGGCCTTCATCCAGGTCGTTGTTGATGTAATGCGCGGTGGCGCCCACCAGTTTCACGCCCTTGTTGTAGGCCTGGTGATAGGGCTTGGCGCCCTTGAAACCGGGCAGCAGGGAGTGGTGGATATTGATCGCCTTGCCATCGAGCTTGCGACACAGTTCCGGCGACAGCACTTGCATGTAGCGCGCAAGGATCACCAGTTCCGCACCGGACTCTTCAATCACCTGCCACACCTGACGCTCTTGCGACGGCTTGTCGTTCGGGTCCAGCGGGAAGTGGTAGTACGGAATCTGGTGCCAGTCAGCCAGTGGCTTGAGGTCCGGGTGGTTGGAGACCACGGCGGCGACGTCCATCGACAACTGGCCGATGCGCTGGCGATAGAGCAAGTCGTTGAGGCAGTGATCGGCCTTGGAGACCATGATCACCACTTTCGGCCGATAGTTCGGCGCGGTCAGTTCGAAGATCATGCCGAAGGCTTCACCGCGCTCGGCCAGGCCCGCGCGGAAGGACTGCTCGTCGAAACCGTCAGGCTGGCGGAACTCCACACGAATGAAGAAACGGCCCGAGAGCCGGTCATCGAAGGAATGGTGCTCGGTGACGTAGCAGCCCTGCTCGAACAGAAAGCGGGTCACCGCATCCACCGTGCCGAGTACGCTGGGGCAGTCGGCGGTCAGAATCCATGTGTCTGGGGCGCGGCTCATAGTACGGTGACTCCTGAGAAATCGGTGGATGCCTACTGTAGGAGCGAGCCCTGCTCGCGATGGTCGTCAACGATGACGCGTACTTCCTGACTTAACGCGTCGCTCTCAAGTCCATCGCGAGCAAGCTCGCTCCTACAGGGTCAGGTGGTGATCAAGCCTGAACGCTCAGCCCGAACTCGGCAGAAGCATCCTGCAACCACAACCACCAGTACTCCGAGAAGCTGCGACGAATCAGCAGTTCCCAGGTGTCTTCGGCGGTGTGACGGATCATCAGTTGCGACTTGGCGAACACCGTGCCGACGGCTTTACCCACCGGGAAGTTGTTCGGATGCACGTCGTAGCTGGTGGATTTCATCAGCACCTGGCGCACGTTCGGGCCGCTCAGTTCGAGGAGTTGCTGGCCACCGCTGACGTTGACGATTGCAATGTGCAGATCGCCCAGTGCTTCGCGCAGTTTTTGCTCGGCGGCCAGTTCTTCACCGGTCGGCACGATCAGCAGCCATTCATCCGGCCCCATCCATTGCAGGCTGGTTTCACCTTTGACGATGACGCTCAGCGCACCCGGCAATTCGATGCCCAGGGCCTTGTGCACGCCCGCGGCGAATGCGGCATCGTGGCCATCGCCACGGATGGTCAGGTGGCCGAGGAGTTTTTTCTCACGCACGGTCACACCGGCGTTCTTGCGACCCTTGCCCACCAGGCTGGCGAGGTCGGCGTGATGCAGCGACGACTCGGCCTTGGCCCCGGTGGTTGGGCGTTGTTGGTAAACATTGGCTGCGGTCATAAAGCACCTGTTCTGAATTCTGTTGGTTCCTGTGGTGGCTGCACTGCCGCCATCGCGAGCAGGCTCACTCCTACAAGGGTTACGCGGTCACCTGTAGGAGTGAGCCTGCTCGCGATGAATTCACCACGGTGCAGCTGCACCCCACAGGATCCGAACCATCAAACGTTCTGGCGTTCGCCTTTCGGATCGAAGAACACCGAAGAAACGATTTCCGCCTCGATCACGCTGCCGTCGGCCAGCGGTGCGAACACGCGCTCGCCCATGCGGTTCAGACCGCCCTTGACCACGCCCATGGCAAACGAATAGCCCAGGGAGTTGTGCAGGTAACTGGAGGTCACGTGACCGACCATGGTCATCGGGATCGCCTGCTTGGTGTTGAACACCAGTTGCGCGCCTTCCGGCAGCCATTTGTTCGGATCGATCGGCTTCAGGCCAACCAGTTGCTTGCGCTGATCACGCACGCAGTCTTCACGGTTCATGCCACGCCAGCCGATCCACGAGAACGGTTTGGTGCGACCGACACACCAGCCCATGTTCAGGTCGTCCGGGGTCATCGAGCTGTCAGTGTCCTGACCGACGATGATGAAGCCCTTCTCGGCCCGCAGTACGTGCATGGTTTCGGTGCCGTACGGGGTCAGGTTGTACTTCTTGCCGGCATCGACGATTTTTTCCAGCACGCCCATGGCGTAGTCGGCTTGCACGTTGACTTCGTACGACAGCTCACCGGTAAACGAAATCCGGAATACCCGCGCCGGCACACCACCGACCAGACCTTCTTTCCAGGTCATGAACGGGAACGCTTCGCTGCTCAGGTCGATGTCGGTGACTTCAGCGAGCAGCTTGCGGCTGTTCGGCCCGGACAGGGTCATGGTCGCCCAGTGGTCGGTGACGGAGGTGAAGAACACCTTCATGTCCGGCCATTCGGTCTGGTGGTACAGCTCCAGCCACTGCAGTACGCGAGCCGCGCCGCCGGTGGTGGTGGTCATGACGAAATGGTTGTCGGCCAGGCAAGCCGTCACGCCGTCGTCGAAGACCATGCCGTCTTCTTTGCACATCAGGCCATAACGGGCCTTGCCCACATCGAGCTTGGTCCAGGCGTTGGTGTAGACGCGGTTGAGGAACTCACGCGCATCCGGGCCCTGGATGTCGATCTTGCCCAGGGTCGAAGCATCCAGCAGGCCGACGCTGTCGCGCACGGCTTTGCATTCGCGCTTAACGGCGGCATGCAGGTCTTCACCGGATTTCGGGAAGTACCAAGGACGCTTCCACTGGCCGACGTCTTCGAACTCGGCGCCGTTTTTCAGGTGCCATTGATGCAGTGCGGTGTAGCGCACCGGCTCGAAGATGTGCCCACAGTGACGACCGGCCACGGCGCCGAAAGTCACCGGCGTGTAGTTCGGACGGAACATGGTGGTGCCCATCTGCGGGATGGTCACGTTCAACGAGCGGGCAGCGATGGCCAGGCCGTTGACGTTGCCGAGCTTGCCCTGATCGGTACCGAAGCCCAGCGCCGTGTAGCGCTTGACGTGCTCGACCGACTCGAAGCCCTCGCGGGTCGCCAGTTCGATGGCGGCGGCGGTGACGTCGTTTTGCAGGTCGACGAATTGCTTCGGCGCCCGTGCGGTGTTCTTTTCATGAGGCACCTGGAACAGCGCCAGGGTCGGTTCTTCGAGACGGCTCAGGGCTTTCGGCAGTACGCCTTCGACCGATTGGAAGCCGGCTTCGCCAGCAGCGCGAACGCCACCTTCAAAACCGTCGGCCAGGGAATCGCCAAGGCCGTAGACGCCGTTGATACCACCGACGCACACGCGTTTCTGCGGTGCTTCGCCCGGTACGAAACCGAGGATATCTTCACGCCAGGTCGGCTTGCCGCCCAAGTGCGAAGCCAGGTGAACCACCGGGCTGTAGCCGCCGGAGCTGGCGACCACGTCGCAGTCGAGCCATTCACCCGGGCTGGTCACGGTGTGGGCCTTGACATCGATCGCGGCCACACGGGCAGCGGTCACGCGCTTGCTGCCACGGGCTTCGATCACGGCGCTACCGGTGAGAATGCGGATGCCTTTGGCGCGGGCTTCTTCCACCAGCGCACCACGGGGATTGCTGCGGGCGTCGGCGATCGCCACCACTTGCAGGCTGGCATCGAGCCAATCCAGGGCAACGCGGTAGGCGTGGTCGTTGTTGGTCGACAGCACCAGCTTCTTGCCCGGTGCCACGCCGTAACGACGCACGTAGGTCGAGATGGCGCCGGCGAGCATGTTGCCCGGTACGTCGTTGTTGCCATAGACCAGTGGACGCTCGTGAGCGCCGGTCGCCAGTACCACGCGATTGGCGCGGACCCGGTGGATGCGCTGACGCACCTGGCCAATCGGTGCGCGGTCGCCGAGGTGATCGGTCAGACGCTCGTGAATGGTCAGGAAGTTATGGTCGTGGTAGCCGTTGACGGTAGCGCGCGGCAACAGCAGCACGTCCGGGGTGTTCTTCAGCTCGTCGATGACGCTGGCCACCCACTCCATCGCAGGCTTGCCGTCGAGGCTTTCGCGGGAGTCGAGCAGGCTGCCGCCGAACTCTTCCTGTTCGTCCGCCAGGATCACACGAGCACCGCTGCGCGCAGCGGCCAGTGCTGCGGCCAGACCGGCAGGGCCGGCACCGACGATCAGCACGTCGCAGTGCTGGTTCATGTAGTCGTAGGTGTCCGGATCGTTCTCGGTCGGCGAGCGGCCAAGGCCGGCGGCCTTGCGGATGTACTTCTCGTAAGTCATCCAGAACGATTGCGGGTACATGAAGGTTTTGTAGTAGAAGCCCGGCGGCATCAGCTTGCCGCCGACCTTGCCGAGAATTCCCATCATGTCGTTGTTCACGCTCGGCCAGCCGTTGGTGCTGGTGGCGACCAGGCCTTGATACAGCGCCTGTTGCGTGGCGCGCACGTTCGGGATCTGCGTGGCTTCGGTGGCGCCGATCTGCAGCACCGCGTTCGGCTCTTCGCTGCCTGCGGCGAAGATGCCGCGCGGACGAGAATACTTGAAGCTGCGACCAATGATGTCGACACCGTTGGCCAGCAGTGCAGCGGCCAGGGAATCGCCTTCGAAGCCTTTGTAGTTCTGGCCGTTGAAGGTGAAGGTCAAGACTTTGTTGCGGTCGATCCGTCCGCCGTTGGACAGGCGATTGATCTGGCTCATACCTTCTCTCCCAGAGCCGTGCTGGCCGCTTTCGGGCTATCGGTCTTGTCGGTGAATTGTGGCTTGGTGCCGATCTTGTAGGTTTCGAGAATCTCGTAGGTCACGGTGTCGCGGGTGACGTTGAAGTACTGACGGCAACCGGCGACGTGATCCCACAGTTCGTGGTGCAGACCGCGCGGGTTATCGCGGAAGAACATGTAGTCGCCCCACTCCTCGTCGGTGCAGGTGTTCGGATCCAGTGGACGCGGGATGTGCGCCTGGCCGGATGCATGGAATTCCTCTTCGGAGCGCAGTTCGCCGCAGTGAGGACAGAAGATATGCAACATGGGGATTTCTCCTGTTAGTGGGCAACCGCAGCAGCGCCGTGTTCATCGATCAACGCACCGTTGTGGAAACGGTCGATGGAGAAAGGTGCGGCCAATGGGTGCATTTCACCCTTGGCCAGGCTCGCGGCAAACACGTTGCCCGAGCCAGGTGTGGCCTTGAAGCCACCGGTACCCCAACCGCAGTTGAAGAACATGTTCGGTACCGGGGTTTTCGAAATGATCGGGCAGGCATCCGGCGTGGTGTCGACGATGCCGCCCCACTGACGGTTCATGCGTACGCGCGACAGCACCGGGAACATCTCGACGATGGCCTGGATGGTGTGCTCGATCACCGGGTACGAACCACGCTGGCCGTAGCCGTTGTAGCCGTCGATACCGGCACCGATCACCAGGTCGCCCTTGTCGGACTGGCTGATGTAGCCGTGTACGGCGTTGGACATGATCACGCTGTCGATAATCGGCTTGATCGGCTCGGACACCAGCGCTTGCAGCGGGTGGGATTCGATCGGCAGGCGGAAACCGGCGAGCTTGGCCATGTGCCCGGAGTTACCGGCGGTCACTACGCCGACGCGCTTGGCGCCGATGAAGCCCTTGTTGGTTTCAACGCCGATGCACACGCCGTTTTCCTTGCGGAAACCGATCACTTCGGTCTGCTGGATCAGGTCCACGCCCAGGGCGTCGGCGGCCCGGGCAAAGCCCCAGGCCACGGCATCGTGACGGGCCACACCGCCGCGACGCTGGACGGTAGCGCCCATCACCGGGTAGCGAGTGTTTTTCGAGCAGTCGAGGTACGGAATCTCATCGGCAACCTGCTTGGCATCGAGCAGTTCACCGTCCACGCCGTTGAGGCGGTTGGCGCTGACCCGACGCTCGGAATCACGGATGTCCTGCAGGGTGTGGCACAGGTTGTAGACGCCGCGCTGGGAGAACATCACGTTGTAGTTCAGGTCCTGGGACAGGCCTTCCCACAGTTTCATCGCGTGTTCGTACAGGTGCGCCGACTCGTCCCACAGGTAGTTGGAGCGAACGATGGTGGTGTTGCGCGCGGTGTTACCGCCGCCCAGCCAGCCTTTCTCGACCACGGCCACGTTGGTGATGCCGTGTTCCTTGGCCAGGTAGTAGGCCGTGGCGAGACCATGCCCGCCACCGCCGACGATGACCACGTCGTAGACTTTTTTAGGGGTCGGCGTGCGCCACATTTTCTGCCAGTTTTCATGATGGCTGAGAGAGTGTTTGAAGAGGCCGAAGCCCGAGTAGCGTTGCATAGTCATTTACTCCAAAACCGCACTCAGCGATAAACCGGGAAGTCCGCGCACAGGGCTGCCACTTGCTCGGCGACATTGGCCTCGACATCGGCGTCGCCGAGGTTGTCGAGGATGTCGCAGATCCAGCCGGCCAGCGTGACGCACTGGGTCACCTTGAAGCCGCGAGTGGTGACCGCCGGGGTGCCGATGCGCAGGCCGGAGGTCACGAACGGCGACTGTGGATCGTTCGGGACAGCGTTCTTGTTCACAGTGATGTGGGCGCGACCGAGTGCTGCATCCGCCTCTTTGCCGGTGAGGCCCTGACGGATCAGGCTGACCAGGAACAGGTGGTTGTCGGTACCGCCGGACACTACATCGTAGCCGCGTTTGATAAACACGCCGGCCATGGCCTGGGCGTTGTCGATCACTTGTTGTTGGTAAACCTTGAAGCCAGGCTCCAGCGCTTCCTTGAAGCACACGGCCTTACCGGCGATCACGTGCATCAGCGGGCCGCCCTGGGCACCCGGGAAAACTGCCGCGTTGAGCTTCTTCTCGATTTCTTCGTTGGACTTGGCCAGGATCAGGCCACCACGCGGACCGCGCAGGGTCTTGTGGGTGGTGGTGGTGACCACGTCAGCGTAAGGCAGCGGGTTCGGATACAGACCAGCTGCGACCAGACCGGCAACGTGGGCCATGTCGACGAACAGCAGCGCACCGACCTTGTCGGCGATCTGGCGGAAGCGCGGGAAGTCCAGGGTCTTGGAGTAGGCCGAGAAGCCGGCAACGATCATCTTCGGCTTGCACTCGACGGCCAGGCGCTCGACTTCGTCGTAATCGATCAGACCGGTCTTGGTGTCGATGCCGTACTGCACGGCGTTGTACAGCTTGCCCGAGGACGACACTTTGGCGCCGTGGGTCAGGTGACCGCCGTGGGCCAGGCTCATGCCGAGGATGGTGTCGCCGGCTTGCAGCAGGGCCAGGTACACGGCGCTGTTGGCCGAGGAACCGGAGTGCGGCTGCACGTTGGCGTAATCGGCGCCGAACAGCTGCTTGGCGCGCTCGATGGCCAGCGCCTCAACCTTATCAACGTGCTCGCAGCCACCGTAGTAGCGCTTGCCCGGATAGCCTTCGGCATATTTGTTGGTCAGGCCGCTGCCTTGCGCTTCCATCACGCGCTTGCTGGTGTAGTTCTCCGACGCGATCAGCTCGATATGATCTTCCTGACGTTGCTCCTCGGCATTCATCGCCGCCAGCAGTGCATCGTCGTAACCCTGGATCTGGTCTTGCTTGCTGAACATCGCGTCTCTCCCAGCGGCGGCGGTGCGCCATTCGTCTCGGTGAGGCACTGGCGTTTCGGCAGTGCCCTTTGGTAGCGATGGTATGACTGGCTTGGAGTCGTCAAATGCCTACGGGCGCCACGCAAAGGTGCGTTTACGACATGACGGTAAATGGCATGCCGGACACGACCGTCGATCCGGCGCAGATCCTCTGTAGGAGCGAGCCTGCTCGCGATAGCGGTGGGTCAGCCACCATCATTACCGAATGTGGCGCCGCCATCGCGAGCAGGCTCACTCCTACAGGGTCAGGCGATGACCTGTCGCACTACGAGCAATAACAGGAAATGCGCGGGATAGAGCGCATACGCCCAGCGCCGCATCGGCGGTGGTTTTACGCCCTTTGCATGTCGCAACAAGAACAGCCCGAGCCATGGCGCAATCAGGCACGTGACGATGGCCGGAATCGCCGCGACATTGCCCAGACGAGTGGCGTAATACAGTACCTGCCACTGATTGGCCGCCAGGCATACCACCCCCGCCAACAGCGCGAAATACCAGGGCCGCTGCAGTAACAGCAGCATCGCCAGCGGCAACAGCACGCCAAAAAACCCGAACATCAATCGCTGGGAGAAAACCCCTGCCAGCAGCAACGCGCCAACGGCCATCAGGCGCGAGGCAAACACCGGCTGCTGCCAGCCACGAATCACCAGCAAACCCAGGGCAAGGGTGGGCAGTACGTTCAAGGTGTCGGGATTGGGAATATACATCCGGTAAGGAATTTCACTCACCGCGCTAAACAGCAACAACCAGCCCAGATAGCGCCACTGGCCACCGGTCGTCGTAGTTCGCGCGCGCGCCAGATTGGCCGCCATTGCCAGGCAGAACCACGGAAACGCCAGGCGCCCCGGCACATACAGCCAATCGGCGGAATAACCGACATATCGCAGGTGATCGAGCACCATGCTCAAAAGCGCCAGCCACTTGAGCAGATCCAGTGCACCGTCGCGCTGTTTTAAGTGCATGGCCTTGTGCATGCTCTTGTGAATAGTCACGTGCATAATTGCCCTTCGACTGTGTATGTTCCCGACAGCGACATCCTGTGCGCTCTACCTGACGATCTTGGGTACAGTGCGCACCCTCATTACCACGGGACGCTTCACCATAGGCATCTCGACCACGGAAGCAGGCCATGACCGACAAGAGCCAACAATTCGCCAGCGACAACTATTCCGGCATCTGCCCTGAAGCATGGGCTGCCATGGAACAGGCCAACCACGGCCACCAGCGCGCATACGGCGACGACGAGTGGACCGCCCGCGCGTCCGATGATTTCCGCAAACTGTTTGCGACCGACTGCGAAGTGTTTTTCGCCTTCAACGGCACCGCCGCCAACTCGCTGGCGCTGTCGTCGCTATGCCAGAGTTACCACAGCGTGATCTGCTCGGAAACCGCCCACGTCGAAACCGACGAATGCGGCGCCCCGGAGTTCTTCTCCAACGGTTCCAAACTGCTGATCGCCCGCACTGAAAACGGCAAGCTGACCCCGGAATCGATCCGCGAAGTCGCGCTCAAGCGCCAGGACATCCACTACCCGAAACCCCGCGTTGTGACCCTGACCCAGGCCACTGAAGTCGGCAGCGTCTACACCCCGGACGAAATTCGCGCCATCAGCGCCACCTGCAAGGAACTGGGCCTGAACCTGCACATGGACGGCGCACGGTTCTCCAACGCCTGCGCATTCCTCGGCTGCACTCCGGCTGATCTGACCTGGAAGGCCGGCGTCGACGTGCTGTGCTTTGGCGGCACGAAAAACGGCATGGCGGTGGGCGAGGCGATTCTGTTCTTCAACCATAAACTGGCTGAAGACTTCGATTACCGCTGCAAGCAAGCCGGGCAGCTGGCTTCAAAGATGCGCTTCCTGTCGGCGCCGTGGGTCGGGATCCTGGAAAACGACGCCTGGCTCAAATACGCCAACCACGCTAACCACTGCGCGCAATTGCTGGCCGAACTGGTCAGCGACATCCCTGGCGTGGAACTGATGTTCCCGGTACAGGCCAACGGCGTGTTCCTGCAACTGTCGGAACCGGCCATCGCCGCACTGACCGCCAAGGGCTGGCGCTTCTACACCTTCATCGGCAACGGCGGCGCACGCTTCATGTGCTCGTGGGATACCGAGGAAGAGCGGGTGCGTGAATTGGCGCGGGATATCCGTGAAGTGATGTCTCACTAACGCCACAAACCCTGTGGGAGCGAGCCTGCTCGCGATGAGGCCCGATCATTCACCAGATCTGCTGGATGAAAGACCGCTATCGCGAGCAGGCTCACTCCTACAAAAGCCATCCGCATCCCCTGACAGTCCGCACCTGAAGACTTCGTCTACATTGTCTGTCGAGCCACCCCGCTCACATAACAACAATCAGGAGCGTCAGCATGTCATTGCAAGGCAAAACCCTGTTCATCACCGGCGCCAGCCGCGGCATCGGTCGCGAGATCGCGCTGCGGGCCGCACGCGATGGGGCCAACATCGTGATCGCCGCCAAAAGTGCCGAACCCCACGCCAAGCTGCCAGGCACGATTTTCAGTGTGGCCAAGGAAGTGGAAGCCGCGGGCGGCAAGGCGCTGGCCTTGCAGGTGGATGTGCGTGAAGAGGATGCCGTACGTGCGGCCCTGGCCCAGGCCAACGAACATTTCGGCAGCATCGATGCACTGATCAACAACGCCGGGGCGATCAAGCTCACCGGGGTCCAGCACCTTGAGCTCAAGCGCTTCGATCTGATGCACCAGATCAACACCCGCGCCGTCTTGCTGTGCAGTCAGGCTGCGTTGCCGTACCTGAAGAAATCCAGCGGCCACATCCTCAACCTGTCTCCGCCGCTGAACCTGGCCACCAAGTGGTTCGCCCAATACAGCCCCTACACCGTCACCAAGTACGGCATGAGCATGCTGACTTTGGGCATGAGCGAGGAATTCAAGAACTACGGGATCAGCGTCAACTCGCTGTGGCCACAGACCATGATCGCCACTGCCGCGATCGAGTTTCAGCTGGGGTCGAGGGAGTCGTTCAAGCATGCGCGTCTGCCGACGATCATGGCGGATGCCGCCCATGTGATTCTGAGCAGCGCAAACCGCAGCCTGACCGGGCGCTTGCTGATTGATGAGGAAATTCTGCGGGAAAGCGGTGTGACGGAATTCGAACACTATCGGTTCGCGCCCGACAGCAGCGACAAGCTGATGACTGACCTGTTTATTGACTGAAACACCCTCCCCTGTAGGAGCGAGCATGCTCGCGATGAACCTGAGAACGCCGCGGGGTGTCAGGTTGCAAGCGTTATCGTTGACGTCCATCGCGAGCATGCTCGCTCCTACAGGGGTTATTGCGCGACCATCAATATTCGATCCGCACATCCCCCTTCGGCACGCTGCAGCACGACAGGATGAACCCTTCCGCTTCGTCTTCCTCGGTGATCCCGCCGTTGTGATCCATCTCCACTTCGCCGCCCAGCTTCAGCACCTTGCAAGTCCCGCAAATCCCCATGCCGCAGGCTTTCGGAATCATCAGGCCGACTTTGGCCGCCGCCGCATGCACGGTCTCGCCCGGGGCCACACGAATGCTCTTGCCGGACGCCGTGAATTCCACCTGATGCAGATCCGCCACGTCGACTTCCGGCGCCTCGGCCGCTTGTTCAGCGTGTTCCACGGCGTCAGCGCGCGCCTCTGGCGGGGTCGCACCGAAGGATTCTTCGTGATAACGCGACATGTCGAAGCCAGCGGCTTCCAGCAAGCGCTTGACCGCATTCATATAGGGTGTCGGCCCACAGCAGAACACTTCGCGCTCAAGGAAGTCCGGCGCCATCAATTCAAGCATTCTGTGGTTCAGGTAACCGCGATAACCGGCCCAGGGCTCACCCATGCCGTGCTTCTCGCAGATCAGGTGCAGGCTGAAGTTTTCGATCCGCGATGCCATGTGTTCCAGTTCGCGGTGGTAAATGATGTCTTTGGGCGAACGGGCGCTGTGGATAAACACCATGTCGACATTGCCGTTGGTGTCATAGAACCAGCGCGCCATGGACATGACCGGCGTGATACCAACGCCGCCGCTGAGGTAGAGCACCTTCGGCGCGGTGAAGTCCATGGCATTGAACAGTCCGACCGGCCCGTGCACCGCCAGCTCCTGGCCTTCGTGCAGAGTGTCGTGCAGCCAGTTGGACACCTTGCCGCCCGGCACGCGCTTGATGGTCACCGAAAAGCTGTACGGCACCGACGGCGAGCTGGAAATGGTGTACGAACGCATGATCGGCTGGCCTTCAATCTCCAGCTCCAGGGTGACAAACTGCCCCGGTTTGAAGAAGAACAGGATCGGCTGGTCGGCCATGAAGCAAAAGGTGCGCACATCCCAGGTTTCCTGGATGACTTTGACGCAACGGACGATGTGTCGACCATTGGCCCAGGTCTGGGTGGTTACCGGGTTCAGGAAGCTGTTGGACATGCTGATCTCCACGGCCGACTGCCGGCCTTCATGTTGGCGATTCTGCGTATAGCGCGAATCATCCATTTACCTATCTGCGACATTGACATGCTTATCGCGACCAGCCCCCAACGACCGGGGCTTGCGCGTCGGGAACAGATTGCACCATGTCGCCCATGGATAAGGTTCTGGCCAGCGCCGGCCCCACACTCGCCCCATACCAAGACACAACCATTACACCTTGCGTAGCAACCCTGATTAGCCACTTTCGCCGGCCACGCAGATGGCCTTGAGGATTAAACGATGGACGTCACTACTACCCTGAGCCTGGGCGATCCGCTGGAACCCGCACGCAAGGCCACCGCACAGATGCTGCAAGAGCGCGAGCGCACGTTCTCGCTGCCGCAGCCGTTTTACTCTGACGAACGCCTGTTTGATATCGACATGCAGGAAATCTTTCAGAAAGAGTGGTTGATCGCCGGCATGACCTGCGAGATCCCGACCAAGGGCAACTACCTGACCCTGCAGATCGGCAAGAACCCGATCATCGTCATTCGTGGAGCCGAAGGCGTGGTACATGCGTTTCACAACGTCTGCCGCCACCGTGGCTCGCGCCTGTGCACCAGCGACAAGGGCAAGGTCGCCAAGCTAGTCTGCCACTACCACCAGTGGACCTACGAACTCGACGGTCGCCTGCTGTTCGCCGGCACCGAAATGGGCGCCGACTTCGACATGAACCAGTACGGCCTCAAGCCGGTGAACGTGAAGACCGCTGGCGGCTACATCTTCATCAGCCTGGCGGAGAACCCGCCGGCCATCGATGACTTCCTGTCGACGCTCAACCATTACATGGAACCGTACGACATGGAAAACACCAAGGTGGCAATTACCACCACCTTGATGGAAAAGGCCAACTGGAAACTGGTGCTGGAAAACAACCGTGAGTGCTACCACTGCAACGCGTCGCACCCGGAACTGCTGAAAACCCTGCTGGAGTGGGACGACGTTACCGACCCGCGCGCGGACCAGGCCTTCAAGGACCACGTAGCCGCCTCCGCCGCTGCCTGGGAAGCCGAGAAAATCCCTTACGCCCACGCCAGCTTCGGCCTGCGTAACCGCATCGTGCGCATGCCGCTGCTCAAGGGCACCGTGTCGATGACCATGGACGGCAAACAGGGCTGCGCCAAGCTCATGGGCCGCATCAAGAACCCGGACCTGGGCTCGATGCGTATCCTGCACCTGCCGCACTCCTGGAACCACTGCATGGGCGACCACATCATCGTGTTCACCGTGTGGCCGATCAGCGCCCAGGAAACCATGGTCACCACCAAGTGGATCGTGCACAAGGATGCGGTCGAAGGCGTGGACTACGACGTGGAGCGTATGCGCCAGGTCTGGGACGCCACCAACGACCAGGACCGTCGCCTGGCCGAAGAGAACCAGCGCGGCATCAACTCCACCGCGTACCAGCCTGGTCCGTACTCCAAGACCTATGAGTTCGGCGTGGTCAACTTCGTGGACTGGTACAGCGAGCGCCTGCTGAGCAACCTGGGGGCCGAGCCTGCGCCGTACCTCAAGGGTGTACCAGTACAAGGCTGAAGCAACTCCCTGTAGGAGCGAGCTTGCTCGCGAAAAACCCAAAGCCACCGCTGGCATCTGGTTTTAAGCGTTATCGTTCACGACCTTCGCGAGCAAGCTCGCTCCTACAAGGGGCTTGCCCGCGACAGGTTTCTCTCAGCGCATTAGAACTGTACGAAATATGACCTATCTCGTTCAGGCCTATGCCCGCCGCACCTCCCAGCCTTCCGCGAACAAGTTATCCACATCTCCACCCACAGCTATTGGGGACAACTGTGGAAAGACCGCAAATTTTCTTCACAAAACCCAAAGATAAATCGTGACTTATCCAGAAGCATGCTTCCACGGGCGAGCTGATCGTTTTTTAGCCACAAGTCTGAAAGACACGGACTGCGTAGCTTACAGAGGATCGCAAACACCTTATCCACAGAAACGCCAACAGACTTTGGGGTTAACTTCGAAGGCTCTGTGGAAAACCGCTACAACCCGTAAGAAACCGGTGTTTGCGTGGAATTCCATGGCTCAAACACACCAATTGATCACTTTTTGATCGAACCCATGAAAGCCGCTGTTTATAAGGCCTACAGCCGATAACAAACATCTTATCCACAGAAGCGCCAACAGAGATTGGGGGCAAGTCGGCATCTACAGCAGCACTTATCCCCTTGAAAAAGCTTGGAAAAACCACGAGCAACACTGGTTGTTTTTTGAACGACGACTTGCAAGGCTTGATTTGTATGGGGTGTAGCGAGGGGCGAACATGTTATCCACAGAACCACCAACAGGGATTGTGGGTAAACACCGACGTTGTTCAAACTTTATTGAGGCATGAGCGACCTGAATCCAGGTCCAGGTTCAACTCAAAGTCTTTGAACGCGCGCCATCCGAGCAATATCGACGGGACGTATTGCCCGAATATCAGCGACGGCGGGATGGTAAAGCCCGGGTAGTATTTGTAGGTGACCGCCATGGTGTTGCCTTGCAGGGCCAATACGCCGTCGTAGCGTTGGAAACGCTTGTTGTCGTTGGTGGAAACGCTTGAGCTTCCGGGTGTCAGCCCCTGCACGACACTGAGCTGTCTGCCGGGCGACGAGGCCGTCAGGTAGTCGACATTTCCGGTATCGATGATGGCCTGCGTTGCCCGGCGATCCAGCTGTGCGGCCATCACCAACCGTTGATTGAGATCCAGGCGGCTAATGACAATCGACGCATCACAGCGTGTGGCCGGCGGCGGATTCAGCTCCAGTGTTCTGCTGGTGATCCTCAAGCGCCCCAGCTTGCCGATCAGATCGAGCCCCAACAGATTATCCCGGTCGCTGACAAAGACCAGGACGTTCCTGAACTCGCGGGTGCCGACTTTCAGCGACCGGAGAATTCCCAGTCTCGCGGCCAAGCCCTTTTCGCCATAAAACGTGCTGTAGCGATAAAAAGCATCGGGCAACAACCTGATGTCCATCTGTTTCGCAGTGTCGATGTTAACCCGGGTTTGCGGTGCGCCCGTGTCCAGGACAAAACGCGCCGAGACACCATTGGCCGCGCCGACCTCGATAAATGGCAGCACTTGTTCAGCAGTGTATGAGTCGTCAGCATACGGATGAAGCGGCAGCACCTCATGCCGCGCCGAACCGTTGATCGTGAAATCGCCGGTCGCCGCCAGGATAGCCAGTGATTTACTGCCAAACGTGGAGAACAGGGGCTTCAGATCGGCGCTGGCCGCAATCGCCCCAGCATGCTTGGTCTTGATCGCCAGATAGTATTCGGGGATTTGGTTGGCAGCTTTGGCTTCGAGCAATCTGGCAAAGACCGTCACCGAGCAGCTGAGGTGTCTATCGGCATCCAGCACCTTATCGCACTGTTGCCGCAGTTGCGCCAGGGACGCGCTACGACCCTGTTCGGAGTCTATCCAGCGGTAAAAATCCTGATCAGCCTCGGACGCTTTTGTCTGGGCCGCAGAGATCAAGCCTGTGGATAACCACATGGCCAATGCAAAGAGCAACAGAAGAGCGAAAGTCCTCATATTCAGACCAGTCATAAAAACAGGGTTTTATGAGTCAGCGCTGAATGTCTGAAAGCTCCAGAAAGCGTGCCGCACCCTTGATCAGCGCATAGAAAACTGTAGCTCACCGCCCTGACGAGTGTGGTGCGGGACGAAGAGATCCTGTGGGAGCGAGCTTGCTCGCGATGACGGAGTATCAGTCGACATCAATGCCGCCTGATACGACGCTTTCGCGAACAAGCCGCCCCCACAGTGTTTGCTAGCGAACTACACCTTCTTCAATCAGCAATTTGAGAATCGCCTCGGCGCCGGCCTGAGCCGTCACACCCTTGAGCACCTGCCCGCCTCCACCACTGGCCTTGGCCGTCGCGGCTTTCATGCGGTCGGCGCCACTCTTGGCCTTGATCACCTTCAAGCGCTTGGGCCGTGGCTTGGCCGGTTGCAGGGTGGCGACCGCGAGCAGCTCATCGTCGATGACCTCGACGTCCTGCGCTTGCAGCACGCCGCGTCGGGCCGGGCCATAAGCGCTCTGCCGAGGCTTGGGAGCGGCGTTATCCACCGTTGCCAGAAACGGCAAGCGCACCTTGAGCCGCCGACGTTGACCGCGCGGCAAGGCCTGCAGCACCAGCGCCGAACCGCCGTCGATGGACTCGACCTGCGCCAGCCCCACCACCAGCGGCCAGCCCAGGCTTTCGGCGAGCAGGAACGGCAGCATGCCCGAGCCTTCGCCGGTTTCCGCCTGACTGCCGGTCAACACCACCTGAGCACCGGCATCGCGCAGATACTCGGTCAGCGCTGGTAGTGCATCGGCGCCTTGCGGTTGCTCCAACACATGCAGTTGCTCCAGCCCCATGCCCAGGTAAGCGCGCAATGCAGGCTCGGCGATGTCGCCGGCATGCAGCACTTGCAGGTTATCCCCAGCCAATTGCAGGCCCAGTTCTACCGCCCGTGCATCCTGTTCCGCGCGACGCGGTCGACCGGACGTCGGGTGGGCACCGATGGACACCAGGCTGATGATTTTCGTGCTCATAACCCTTTCCTTCCCTTAAGCCGCATCGCGCTTGGCGTCGTTGCGGTAAGCCTCTACCGCCTCGATCAAGGCTTGAAGAATCTCCGCGCTCTCACCGATCACCGAGAGGTCCGCGCGCTTGATCATGTCGCAGCCAGGGTCAAGGTTGATCGCCACCACCTTGTCGCAGGCACCGATGCCTTGCAGGTGCTGGATCGCCCCGGAAATCCCCACTGCCACATAGACCCGTGCCGTGACCCAGGTGCCGGATGCGCCGACCTGGCGGTCGCGGGCCATGAAGCCGTCGTCCACCGCCACCCGCGATGCGCCTTCGGTCGCGCCGAGGGCTTCGGCGGTCCTGTGGAAAAGTCCCCAGTCCTTGACCCCGTTGCCGCCGGAGAAAATGAACTCGGCTTCGGCCATGGGAATTGCCGACGGATCGACGGCCACCGCGCCCAGATCTTCGATCCGCGACAGGCTACGCGCCACGGTTGTGGATAACTCCACCGGCAAGGCTTCGTGACGGGTTTCGCTGACCGGTTCGGCGCATTCGACAGCCGCCAGAATCAACCGCGCCAGCGGCCGCGCCAAGTCTTGCAAACCGGCACCGGCACGGCCGATACACTCCTGATCCTTGACCTGCCAGACCCGCGTGGCCGGGCGTTCGCCCAGGGCGGCGGCAAAGCGCCGACCCAATTCACCGCCACCGGTGCGACTGTCCGGCAGCAACCAGTGACGCGGGCTGAACTGGTTATCCACAGCCCGCAGGCCCTGGACCCGTTGTTCCGGTGCATAACCGTTGAATTCTTCGCCCTCAAGCACCAGCAGACGGTCGACGCCCGCCGTGGCAAAAGCGCTCTCCTTGTGCTCACCGAACACCACGGCCAGCACTGCGCCGTCGCTGCCGGCCAGTTGATGGGCCAGGCCCAGCAGGTCGCGGTCATGACTGCTCAAGCGACCACCGACCATGTCCGGCACCACGCTGATGTAAAACGCCGGCGCGGCCACCTGATGCAGCGGCAATTGCACTTCGACGGCAGCCGAGCGCTTGGTCGCCCCGCCCTGTTGAGCACCGCTGCGGTCGATGCGTTTGATGCCGTTGGGGCCAATGAAACCGACACCATGGGGATTTTTGCGGATGACGCCGTTAGGCCCCATCCAGCTGTGTTGTGCCGGCTGCATGGCCGCGTGCAACGGGTGCAGACGGTTGCGTGCAATCCATTCGGCCCGGGGGTCGCGGCGGATAATGTCGCTCATCAGTGCACCTCCGCAGGTTCACGTTTTGCCGGCGCGGCCGGCTTTGCCGCGTCGTCTTCCAGCAGCGCGTCGGCCACCAGTTCGGCAATGTCCTTGATCAGCGGACGGGGTTCGACCACGCCTTCGAGCATCGCCGTACATTGTGGGCAACCCACGGCCACCAGTTCGGCGCCGGTTTCGCGGATGTCTTCCATGCGCATGTCGGGAATCCGCTGCTTGCCCGGAATGTCGGTGATCGGCGCGCCGCCACCACCGCCGCAGCAGCGGGAGCGGAAGCCGGAACGTTGCATCTCTTTCACTTCGATCCCGAGGGCACGCAACACCTGACGCGGCGCCTCGTATTCGCCGTTGTAGCGGCCGAGGTAGCACGGGTCGTGGTAGGTCACGCTGTCGCCTTTGTGCTGTCCGAGATTGAGCGCGCCAGCATCGATGATTTCCGCCATGTAGGTGCTGTGGTGCTGCACCAGGTAGTTGCCATCGAAGGCGCCGTACTCGTTTTTCAGCACATGGAAGCTGTGCGGATCGCAGGTGACGATGCGGTTGAAACTGTATTTGGCCAGGGTCTGGATGTTGCGTTTGGCCAACAGCTGGAAGGTCGCTTCGTCGCCCAGGCGCCGGGCCACGTCACCACTGTCACGCTCTTCGAGGCCGAGCACGGCGAAGTCGATTTTCGCCGCTTTCAGCACCTTCACGAAGGCGCGCAGAGTGCGCTGGTTGCGCATGTCGAAGGCGCCGTCGCCGACCCAGAACAGCACGTCGGTGGATTTCTTTTCGCTGAGCAGGTTGAGGTTCAAATCTGCCGCCCAGTTCATCCGTCCGCCCGGCGCGAAGCCGCCCGGGTTGTCGGTGGCGATCAGGTTTTCCAGGACTTCGGCGCCCTTGTTCGGGGTAGCGCCTTTTTCCAGGGTCAGATGACGGCGCATGTCGACGATGGCGTCGACGTGCTCGATCATCATCGGGCATTCCTCGACGCAGGCGCGACAGGTGGTGCACGACCACAGGGTCTCGGCGTCCACCAGACCATTGACGATCGGTTGATGCGGATTGCCGGCGTGCTCACCGATGGCCTTGCCCGGATACGGGCTGCCGGCGAACTTGGCATCGGTGCCACCGGCCAGGCCGACGACCATGTCCTGAATCAGTTTTTTCGGGTTCAGCGGCTGGCCGGCAGCGAACGCCGGGCATGCCGCTTCGCATTTACCGCACTGCACGCAGGCGTCGAAGCCGAGCAACTGGTTCCAGGTGAAGTCCTTGGGTTTTTCCACGCCCAGTGGCGCGCTCGGGTCGCTCAAGTCCAGAGGCTTGAGGCCCGTGGACCGACCACCGCCAAAGCGTTCGGCGCGACGGTGCCAGGCCAGGTGCAGCGCACCGGCGAAGGCGTGCTTCATCGGCCCGCCCCAGGTCATGCCAAAGAACAGTTCCGACACGCCCCACAACACGCCAACCCCGAGAATCGCCGCCAACAGCCAGCCACCGAAGTTTTCCGGCAGGATGCCCGCCACCGGCAGGGTCAACAGGAAGAACGAGGCCGAGAACGCCAGCAGGCTTTTCGGCAGGCGCATCCACGGGCCTTTCGACAGGCGCGACGGCGGGTTGCGTCGACGCAGGTAAACAAAGATCGCGCCGACGAACATAACCGCCGTCATCAACAGCAGTGCGTAGCCGAGGAAGCGGTTATGCAGGCCGAAACCATGCACAAGGATCGCCAGCACGATGGACGCCACCGCACCACCCGCCGTGGCGACGTGGGTGTTGGCAATGTATTTGTCCCGCGCGACCACATGGTGCAAATCGACCATGTAGCGCTTGGGCATGGCGAACAGGCCGCCGATCAGGTCGACTTTCGAAGCCCGGCCCCGGCGCCACATGGCCACCCGCCGCAACGCGCCCAGGACACCAAGGCCAAGGGCTGCGAACAACAGGATTGGAAGAAGGGTGTTCAACATAGGTGAAGCTCCCAAAGACCTCGGGCTTAACTATCTGGATGCCTTGCTTGATCCCTTGCAGGAGCGAGCCTGCTCGCGAAAAACCTGAGAACACCGCGTTGAATCAGACTCCCCGCGTTATCGTTCACGTCCATCGCGAGCAGGCTCGCTCCTACAGAGGGTTATCCACAAGCTCTTAGAAATCCTTGCACAACCGCAGCGCGTCGTAGATCGCCGCGTGCACGTTTCGCTGCGCCACACAGTCGCCGATGCGGAACAGCAGGTAGCCATCGCCGCTCTGCTCCAGGCACGGTTGCGGCTTGATCGCGAACAAGGCTTCGACGTCGATCTGGCCTTTGTTGCGCGAGCCTTCTTTCATCGCGTAGTAGATTTCCTCGTCCGGGCGCACACCGTTTTCGATGACCACCTGATCGACCACCCGCTCCTCTTTGGCGCCGGTGTATTCGTTCTCCAGCACCGCCACCAGCTTGTCGCCTTCGCGGTAAACCTTTTCCAGCATCATGTCGCCGGTCATGATCACTTCTTTCGGGTACATGCTGCGGTAGTAGGTCGGGAACGACGTACCGCCAATGGCCACGCCTGGCTTGATGTCGTCGGTGACGATTTCGACCTGGCTGCCCTTGTCCGCAATGAAGTCCGCGGTAGACATGCCGGTGAATTCGCAAATGGTGTCGTAGACCAGCACGTTCTTGCCAGGCAGAACCTTGCCGTCGAGCACGTCCCAACTGCTGACCACCAATCCTTCAGCCGCGCCCCAGTGTTCGTTCTGCTCGATGAACGGATGACCGCCAACCGCCAGCACTACCACGTCCGGACGCAAGTCCATGATGGTCGGAGCATCGGCCGCAGTGCCCAGGCGCAGGTCGACTTTCAGTCGCGCCAGTTCCAGCTGATACCAGCGGGTGATACCGGCGATCTGGTCCCGTTGCGGCGCTTTCGACGCGGTCGTGATCTGCCCGCCGATGAATTCTTTCTTCTCGAACAGGGTCACGTCGTGGCCGCGTTCGGCAGCAACGCGAGCGGCTTCCATCCCCGCAGGGCCGGCGCCAACAACCACGACCTTGCGCTTCACGCCGGTGGTTTTTTCGATGATGTGCGGCACGCCCATGTACTCACGGGAGGTCGCAGCGTTCTGGATGCACAAGACATCCAGGCCCTGATACTGACGGTCGATGCAGTAGTTGGCGCCGACGCATTGTTTGATCTGGTCGATCTGGCCCATCTTGATCTTGGCGATCAGGTGCGGGTCGGCGATGTGCGCGCGGGTCATGCCGACCATGTCGACGTAACCGCCTTCCAGAATACGGGTTGCCTGGTTCGGATCCTTGATGTTCTGCGCGTGCAGCACCGGAACCTTGACCACTTCCTTGATACCGGCGGCCAGGTGCAGGAACGGCTCCGGTGGATAACTCATGTTGGGGATAACGTTGGCCAGGGTGTTGTGAGTGTCGCAACCCGAACCCACGACGCCGATGAAATCAAGCATGCCGGTGTCGTCGTAATACTTGGCGATCTGCTTCATGTCCTCGTGGGACAAACCATCCGGGTGGAACTCGTCACCGCAGATGCGCATGCCCACGCAAAAATCGTCACCGACCTCGGCGCGTACGGCTTTCAAGACTTCCAGACCGAACTTCATCCGGCCTTCGAAGGTGCCGCCCCATTCGTCGGTACGCTTGTTGACTCGCGGACTCCAGAACTGGTCGATCATGTGCTGGTGCACGGCCGACAGTTCGACGCCGTCCAGGCCACCGGCCTTGGCGCGGCGTGCCGCTTGCGCGTAGTTACCGATGACCCGCCAGATTTCTTCCGGCTCGATGGTCTTGCAGGTGGCACGGTGCACCGGCTCACGCACGCCCGACGGCGACATCAGGGTTGGCCAGTTAAAGCCGTCCCAACGCGAGCGACGCCCCATGTGGGTAATCTGGATCATGATCTTGGCGCCGTGCTTGTGCATGGCGTCGGCCAGATTCTGGAAGTGCGGGATGATGCGGTCGGTGGACAGGTTCACCGAACTCCACCACTCCTGCGGGCTGTCGATCGCCACCACGGACGAACCGCCGCAAATCGCCAGGCCGATCCCGCCCTTGGCTTTCTCTTCGTAATACTTGACGTACCGGTCGGTGGTCATGCCGCCGTCGGTGGCATAGACCTCGGCGTGCGCGGTGCTGAGCACGCGGTTGCGGATGGTCAGTTTGCCGATCTGGATCGGCTGGAACATTGCTTCGAAAGCCATGGCGGGTTCCTCGACTTACAACGGCTTGACGGTGAACAAGCCGTCTTCGTGGCCCTCTTCGGAGCCACCGTAGACTTGTTCGGCCATGGTGCGGATCTTGCTGCCGCGAGCGGCGAGGATCTGGTCCATGGCCCCTGCAAACCAGCCAGTGAACATATAGTCGACCTTGCGCCCGACCTTGCCGTACACGTAGACGAATGCCGAGTGTTCGAGCTTGACGCTGGCGGTGCCTTTGTCGAGGTCGATGTCCTGGATCTTGAACAGACCCCAACCGCGCTGCGACAGGCGCTTCATGTAGTGCTCGAACACCGCGACGCCTTCCAGGCCGTGGCATTCGGCTTCTTTTTCACACCAGTGCCAGGCGGACTTGTAGCCGGCCTTGTAGAGGATTTCGGCGTAGGCTTCGGCGCCCAGCACCTCCTCGATGCCCATGTGGTTGTTGACGAAGAAATGGCGCGGCACGTACAGCATCGGCAGGGCGTCGGAGGTCCAGACACCGGTTTCGCTGTCGACTTCGATTGGCAATTGCGGGGCGATCTTGGCCATGGAAACTTAACTCCAGAAAATTCGTTGTGTTGCCCGCTGCTCGGATGGCAGCGGGAAAGGATTCAGAGGTGCTGTGGCTTACTCGCCCCAAACGTCCTTGAGAACGTTGACCCAGTTCTCGCCCATGATCTTGCGCACCACGCGCTCGGAGTGGCCGCGCTTGAGCAGGGTCTCGGTCAGGTTCGGGAACTCGCCCACGGTGCGGATACCCAGCGGGTTGATGATCTTGCCGAAGCTGGTCAGACGGCGGGCGTAGCCTTTGTCGTGGGTCAGGTATTCAAAGAAGTCCTGGCCGTGGCCCTGGGTGAAGTCGGTACCGATGCCGATAGCGTCTTCGCCGACGATGTTCATCACGTACTCGATGGCTTCGGCGTAGTCGTCGATGGTCGAGTCGATGCCCTTGGCCAGGAACGGCGCGAACATGGTCACGCCGACAAAGCCGCCATGGTCGGCAATGAACTTGAGTTCTTCATCGGACTTGTTGCGCGGGTGCTCCTTGAGCCCCGACGGCAGGCAGTGGGAGTAGCAGACCGGCTTCTTCGATTCGAGGATGACTTCTTCGGAGGTCTTGGAACCGACGTGGGACAGGTCGCACATCACGCCAACCCGGTTCATCTCGGCGACGATTTCGCGACCGAAACCCGACAGGCCGCCGTCACGCTCGTAGCAACCGGTGCCCACCAGGTTCTGGGTGTTGTAGCACATCTGCACGATACCGACGCCCAGTTGCTTGAACACCTCGACATAGCCAATCTGGTCTTCAAAGGCGTGGGCATTCTGGAAGCCGAAAAGGATGCCGGTCTTGCCCTGCTCCTTGGCCTTGCGGATGTCGGCGGTGGTGCGGACCGGAATCACCAGGTCGCTGTTCTCGCGGATCAGCTTCTGGCTCGCGGCGATGTTGTTGACGGTGGCCTGAAAGCCCTCCCACACCGACACGGTGCAGTTGGCCGCGGTCAAACCGCCCTTGCGCATGTCTTCGAACAGTTCACGGTTCCACTTGGCGATAATCAGCCCGTCGATAACGATGCTGTCGGCGTGCAATTCGGCTGGGCTCATCAGGCTGTCCCCTATTAGCGATTCATGCGCCGAATCGTCTGCCGGCGCTTTGGGGCCAGCATATGCCTCGGTGCAGGGGCAGCCGGGTGCAAAAACGACAGGGGGTTTGCCGAAAGCGTCAATCCGCGACAAAGGGTCGTCGCCAGGCACAATCTGCGACCTGTTCAAGGCCCTCGGCTTGGGCCAGAATTCGCCGCATCACTGGATGCTTCACTGGACAAGAGCGGCGACGATAATGAAATCGATCATTCTGGCAATGGCAATGATTGCGACCGGCGTACACGCAGCGCAGGTGTCCGACGACAACCCGTGCGACAAAGTCGAAAACGACATCCAGACCCTGGAATGTTCGGCCTTCAGCAAAACCTCCGCCGAAGACCTGTTGAGCGAAAACCTCAAAAGCCTGAACGACCGCATGCAGTCGCTCTACGGCAAGAACCCGTCGCAACTGACCGACGTCACCGCAAAAATCAAGGCCGCCCAGGCCCAATGGCTCAAAACCCGCGATGCCGATTGCGCCGTAGAAGCCTTTCCGGCCACGGCCGGCAGCAAGGCATTCACCATTGCCCAGAACGATTGTGTGGCGCGGATGAGTGATGAGCGATCGGAGTTTTTGGAGTCGATTGGGCAGGAGTGATCCGTTCACCAGCCAGCTTGAGCTGTAAGCTGCACACCCTCTGTCACTAATGGGATTGAACATGAAAATCTGCGGCATCGAAATCAAAGGCAGCGAAGCGATCATCGCCGTGGCCACGCTGGACGGTCAGGCGCTGGGCCATGTCGCACTCGCCACCAAGAAAATCGCCCTGGACGATGACGACGAAGCCGCCAACGTCAAACTGTTCGCCGCTCAGGTTGCGTCCTTTGTTCGCGAGAACTCGATAGACCGCATTGCGATCAAGAAGCGCAGCAAGAAAGGCGAGTTCGCCGGGGGGCCGACCACGTTCAAGATCGAGGGGGTTTTCCAGTTGCTGGAGAATTGCGAGGTGATGCTGTTGTCGCCGCAGACCATCAATGCCCAGGCCAAGAAGCACAACTTCGAATTGCCGGGAACGCTGAACAAGTACCAGCATGAGGCGTACAAGGCGGCGTGTTCGGCGCTTTTGAAGAAGTAACAGGTCTTCCTGACAGAACAAACTAACTGTGGGAGCCAGCCTGCTGGCGATGGCGGTGCATCAGTTGATATTCATGTGTCTGACATACCGCCATCGCCAGCAGGCTGGCTCCCACAGGGGGTATCAAGTATTCATGCCTTGGCGGTACGCCGATCCTCCCGCGGGCACCGCTCATACTTCGCCCGATAACTGCGGGTGAAGTACGACGGCGATTCAAACCCGCAGGCAATACTGACCTCCAACACGCTCATGTCGGTCTGCCGCAGCAACTGCCGGGCCTTTTCCAGCCTCAATCGAAGATAGAAATTGCTCGGTGTGTCGTTCAGGTGCAGGCGAAACAGGCGCTCCAGCTGGCGCCGCGTCACCTTGATCGATTCCGCCAGTTCCAAAGTGCTAAGCGGCGGTTCGCTGTGCTGCTCCATCTCACCGATCACATGCACCAGTTTCTTGTTGCTGAGGCCATAACGCGTGGCGACTTCCATGCGCTGGTGGTCTTTACGCGGGCGGATGCGGCCGAGTACGAATTGTTCGCTGACCTGGATCGCCAGTTCCGGGCCGTGGGCCTGGGCGATCAGATCCAGCATCAGATCAATGGAAGCGGTACCGCCGGCGGAAGTAATGCGCCGGCGATCAATCTCGAACAGTTCCTGGGTGACGCTGAGCTGTGGATAAGATTCCTTGAAGGCATCGATGGCTTCCCAGTGCAGGGTCAGGCGATGGCCATCGAGCAGGCCGGCTTCTGCGAGGATGAAGCTGCCGGTGTCGATGGCACCGAGGGTCACGCCTTCATTGTCCAGGCGGCGCAGCCAGTGTTCCAGCGCCGGCGTGGTGAACTTCAGGGGTTCGAACCCTGCGACCACCAGCAGTGTCGCACCTTTCTTCAACGGTTCCAGCGCCGCATCGGCGTTGACCGACATGCCGTTGCTGGCCAACACCGCCCCGCCATCCGCGCTCAGCACATGCCAGCGATAGAGTTCGCCACGAAAGCGATTGGCGACCCGCAACGGCTCGATGGCCGAGATAAATCCAATGGCCGAGAAACCCGGCATCAACAAGAAGTAGAAATCCTGGGACATGGAGCGCACTCGCTTAGCAGGTAACAGGAGGCCAGGTAACGAGAGGGCGGGCAGCGTAGGGATGTTGATACGCCACTTGCGAGCGGCATTCAAGAGCGCAGGTCGCTGCAGTGCAAGAGCTGGTCGCCGCAGTGCGTTTTCATCGGTGCTTTGCTGCGTAACTTGGCATCACCGGCGCATCAGACACCGGAACTCACAATAAACGAACTGCCGAGGAACCTGAGATGAAACGACTGATCAGCAGCTGTGTTCTTGCACTCAGTGGTACCGCTTTGCTGAGCGCCAGTGTCATGGCCGCCGAACCCGCCGCGTGTCAGAACGTGCGCATGGGTGTAGTGAACTGGACCGACGTGATCGCCACCAGTGCCATGACCCAGGTATTGCTCGATGGCCTCGGCTACAGCACCAAACAAACCAGCGCCTCCCAGCAAATCATCTTCGCCGGGATCCGCGACCAGCGTCTGGACCTGTTCCTCGGTTACTGGAACCCGCTGATGACCCAGACCATCACCCCGTTCGTCGACGCCAAACAAGTCAAGGTGCTTGAAGCGCCGAGCCTGCAGGATGCCCGCGCGACTCTCGCCGTGCCGACCTACCTCGCCGACAAGGGCCTGAAAACCTTCGCTGACATCGCCAAATTCGAAAAGGAACTGGGCGGCAAGATCTACGGCATCGAACCTGGCTCGGGCGCCAACACCCAGATCAAGGCGATGATCTCCAAGAACCAGTTCGGCCTCGGCAAGTTCCAGCTGGTCGAATCCAGCGAAGCAGGCATGCTCGCCGCCGTGGATCGCGCCGTACGTCGCAACGAAGCTGTGGTGTTCTTCGGCTGGGCGCCGCACCCGATGAACGTCAACGTCAAGATGACCTACCTCACCGGCAGCGACGACGCTCTCGGCCCGAACGAAGGCAAGGCCACCGTGTGGACCGTCACCGCACCGACATACACCGAACAATGCCCGAACATCGGTCGCCTGCTGAGCAACCTGACGTTCACCGCCGAAGACGAGAGCCGGATGATGCAGCCACTGCTGGATCACAAGGACGCTTTCGAGTCGGCCAAACAATGGCTCAAGGATCACCCGCTGGACAAAAAACGCTGGCTTGAAGGTGTCACCACCTTCGACGGCAAACCGGCCGCTGAAAACCTGCAACTGACCACTAAATAAACACGATTGAACCACCGACTCGCAGCCCCAACGGGCTGCGGACGGGACCACCACGCCTGGCCAAAGCCAAAAACTCGCCTGTAAGGAATCGCCTCATGAACCACGACGTCATCATCACCTGCGCACTCACCGGTGCTGGCGACACGACCGCCAAGAGCCCACACGTGCCGGTCACCCCGAAACAGATCGCCGCTGCCGCCGTAGAAGCCGCCAAGGCCGGCGCCACCGTGGTTCACTGCCATGTGCGTGACCCGCAAACCGGCAAGTTCAGCCGTGACGTGGCGCTGTACCGCGAAGTGATGGAGCGCATCCGCGAGGCGGACGTGGACATCATCGTCAACCTCACCGCCGGCATGGGCGGCGACCTGGAAATCGGTGCCGGCGAGAATCCGATGGAATTCGGCCCGAACACCGATCTGGTCGGCCCGTTGACCCGCCTGGCCCACGTCGAAGAACTGCTGCCGGAAATCTGCACCCTCGACTGCGGCACCCTGAACTTCGGCGACGGCGACACCATCTACGTCTCCACCCCGGCCCAGTTGCGTGCCGGCGCCAAACGCATTCAAGAGCTGGGTGTGAAAGCCGAGCTGGAAATCTTCGACACCGGTCACCTGTGGTTCGCCAAGCAGATGATCAAGGAAGGCCTGCTCGACAACCCGTTGTTCCAGCTGTGCCTGGGTATCCCTTGGGGCGCACCGGCGGACACCACCACCATGAAAGCCATGGTCGACAACCTGCCGGCCGATGCGGTCTGGGCTGGCTTCGGTATCGGCCGGATGCAGATGCCGATGGCGGCGCAAGCGGTGTTGCTCGGCGGCAACGTACGGGTCGGCCTGGAAGACAATCTGTGGCTGGACAAGGGCGTGCTGGCGACCAACGGCCAACTGGTCGAGCGCGCCAGCGAAATCCTCAGCCGCCTTGGCGCCCGCGTCCTGACCCCGGCTGAAGGCCGGGCAAAAATGGGCCTGACCAAGCGCGGTTGACCCTACCCACTTTCCCCCTGTGGGAGCGAGCCTGCTCGCGATAGCGGTTTACCTGCCTCAATTGATGCATCGGATGTACCGACGCCATCGCGAGCAGGCTCGCTCCCACAGTTTTTTCCGAGCCAAATTCAGGAATCGACCATGAGCTTTATCACCGAAATCAAAACCTTCGCAGCGTTAGGCAGCGGTGTCATCGGCAGCGGTTGGGTGTCCCGCGCCCTCGCCCATGGCCTGGATGTAGTGGCCTGGGACCCGGCCCCCGGCGCTGAAGCCGCCTTGCGCAAACGCGTCGCCAATGCCTGGGGCGCGCTGGAGAAACAAGGCCTGGCGCCGGGTGCATCGCAAGATCGCCTGCGCTTTGTCGCGACCATCGAAGAGTGCGTGCGCGATGCCGATTTCATCCAGGAGAGCGCCCCGGAACGACTGGAGCTGAAACTGGACCTGCACAGCAAAATCAGCGCGGCGGCCAAGCCCAATGCGTTGATCGGCTCCAGCACCTCTGGCCTGTTGCCAAGCGAGTTCTACGAGAGCGCCACGCATCCTGAACGCTGCGTGGTCGGTCACCCGTTCAACCCGGTTTACCTGCTGCCCTTGGTGGAAGTGGTCGGCGGCAAAAACACCGCCCCTGAAGCGGTGCAAGCGGCCATGAGGGTCTATGAATCCCTGGGCATGCGCCCGCTGCACGTGCGCAAGGAAGTACCGGGTTTCATCGCCGACCGCCTGCTCGAAGCGCTGTGGCGTGAGGCCCTGCACCTGGTCAACGACGGCGTGGCGACCACCGGCGAAATCGACGATGCCATCCGCTTCGGCGCGGGCTTGCGCTGGTCGTTCATGGGCACCTTCCTGACCTACACCCTGGCCGGCGGCGATGCCGGCATGCGCCACTTCATGGCGCAGTTCGGCCCGGCGTTGCAGTTGCCGTGGACCTACCTGCCGGCACCGGAGTTGACCGACAAACTGATCGACGACGTGGTCGATGGCACCAGCGATCAACTGGGTAAACACAGCATTTCGGCGCTGGAGCGCTATCGTGATGACTGCCTGCTGGCGGTGCTGGAGGCGGTGAAGACCACCAAAGAGAAGCATGGGATGGCTTTCAGCGAGTAATCGACAATCTGGACTGGCCCCATCGCCAGCAGGCTGGCTCCCACAGGGGAATGCATTCCAATGTGGGAGCCAGCCTGCTGGCGATGACGGCACTCCAATCATAATCTGTTCTGGATCAGCCATCATGCCCACCCTCACCACCTACCAAACCACCATCATCCCCGACTGGGTCGACTACAACGGCCACCTGCGCGACGCCTTCTATCTGCTGATCTTCAGCTACGCCACCGACGCCCTGATGGATCGCCTGGGCCTGGACAGCAACAGCCGCGAGGCCAGCGGCAACTCGCTGTTCACCCTCGAACTGCACCTGAATTACCTGCACGAAGTGAAGCTCGACGCCAAGGTCGAAGTGCACACCCAAATCATCGCCCACGACAGCAAGCGCGTGCACCTCTATCACAGCCTGCATCTGGTCGGTGATGCCCAGGAACTTGCAGGCAATGAACAGATGCTGCTGCACGTGGATCTCGCCGGGCCGCGTTCGGCGCCGTTCAGCGAACAATCCTTGAGCCGGCTGCAAGCCATCGTCGCCGAACAGGAGGACCTGCCTGCGCCCGATTACGTTGGCCGAGTGATCGCATTACCCCCCCAAAAATAACAAGGAGATCGCCATGAATACCGCCGCAGCATTTGCCGACTTTCGTACCTATCCGTTGATCAGCGCGCTGACTGGCGTGCAGACCCTGGCGGACCGTATTCTGGTGAAGTGGGCCGACGATCGCGTCAGCCCTTTCCACCATCAATGGCTGCGGGATAACTGCCCGTGCCCGCAGTGCGTCTACACCGTGACTCGCGAGCAAGTGCTGGAAATCGTCGATGTGGCTCAAGATCTGATACCCGAACAAGTGCACATCGACACCGAAGGTTGCCTGTCGGTGGATTGGCAGGACGGCCACAGCAGCCGCTTCGACCCCGGCTGGCTGCGCGCCCACGCCTATGACGACGAATCCCGCGCCGAGCGCCAGGCACGCAAGCCAAAAGCCAGGCTCTGGCACAGCGATTTGCGGTTGCCGGTGTTCGAATATCAAGCACTGATGACGGATAACGACGCTCTGTTGCAATGGCTGTTGGCGGTGCGGGATGTCGGATTGACCCAGGTCCGAGGCGTGCCCACCGAACCCGGTTCTCTGAAGCTGATCGCCCAACGCATTTCCTTCATCCGCGAGAGCAATTTCGGCGTGCTGTTCAATGTGCAATCCAAGGCCGACGCCGACAGCAACGCCTACACCGCCTTCAACCTGCCACTGCACAGCGATTTGCCGACCCGGGAGTTGCAACCGGGGCTGCAATTCCTGCATTGCCTGGTCAATGATGCCGAGGGTGGCGAGAGCATTTTTGTCGACGGTTTTGCCATTGCCGACGCCTTGCGCCGGGAAGATCCCGAATCCTTCAACAGCCTCTGCGAAATCCCCGTGGAGTTTCGCAACAAGGACCGTCACAGCGACTACCGCTGCCTCGCGCCGATCATTGCCCTGGATGCGTTGGGGCAGGTGTCGGAAATCCGCATGGCGAACTTTCTGCGCGGGCCGTTCGATGCCTCGGTGGAGCAGATGCCCAAGCTCTACCACGCCTATCGGCGCTTTATCGCAATGACCCGCGAACCTCGATTCAGGCTGATGCAGCGGCTCAATCCCGGCGAGCTGTGGTGCTTCGACAACCGTCGCACCCTGCATGCCCGCAACGCCTTCGACCCCGCCACCGGGGCGCGGCACTTCCAGGGCTGCTATGTGGACCGGGATGAGTTGTTGTCGCGGATTCTGGTGTTGCAGCGTTAAACCGAGTCATCGTTCATCGCGAGCAGGCTCACTCCCACAGTTGACCGGGTTCTCTCATGGGAACGCGGTTGAATGTGGGAGTGAGCCTGCTCGCGATGGCACCCGGACAGACACCGCATATCTCCCTGAATCACAGACAAAAAAAACCCCGATCAAGCCGTGACAGGATCGAGGCAGAGGGTACTGTTGAGGAGCTGCCATGCGAGGGTGACCAAACCTTCGTGAAGCGAGCTAAGTCCAGTGTGCCCACTCCCCCGCGCGCCAGGTTAGCCGAAAACGACATGTTCATAACCAATTGAGCCATTGCGACAATTCGTCCTTGCCGACACCCGGCACCCCTACCAGAATCGAACCACGACACCGTTCCCTGAAGAAGGATTGCGTCATGATGCACGCCGATTTGATAGACCAGGAAGACCTGTTGGGCCAGCTCAAGTCGTTGGGCTTCAACGTGCCCAACGGAGCCACCGCCGAGCAGGCTTGCGAATGCGTGGTAAGGGGCCTGGACGATGCTCGGGCGTATGAGCTTCGCAAGATGGTCAAGGAAATGTACACCAGCAGCGCGACGATCCTGCCGGCAGTGCGCCAGGCCATCGACAAACAACTGCTGCCGGCGTTGTCGGAGTACCAGCAAAGCCACACCGCCCGATAAAACGCCTTCGCGAGCAGACTCGCTCCCACATTGGTTCTGTGAACAACACAGATGTGGGAGCGAGTTTGCTCGCGAATGAAGTCGACCTGGTCTAGAGCCTTACACTGGCAAACGTCGACTCATTGCGCGCCTGGCTCAGCGCCGACAACGGCCCGGACAACGGCGACAGCACCAGTGCTTGTGGCAGCGGCATCATCGCCACTTGCTGGGTGGTGTTGGACCCTACGCGCTCGTCACGCGGCGGAATGCCGAAGTATTCGCGGTAGCACTTGGAGAAGTGCGGCGTGGACACGAAACCACAGACCGATGCCACTTCGATGATCGACATCGGCGTTTGCTTGAGCAGCTGGCGCGCACGGATCAGGCGCAGCTTGAGGTAGTAACGCGACGGCGAGCAGTGCAGGTATTTCTGGAACAGCCGCTCCAGCTGGCGACGGGACACCGCGACATACACCGCCAGTTCGTCCAGGTCGATCGGCTCTTCGAGGTTGGCTTCCATCAGCGCAACGATTTCCTGCAACTTCGGCTGGTTGGTGCCGAGCATGTGCTTGAGCGGCACACGCTGATGATCCTGCTCGTTGCGGATGCGCTCGTAGACGAACATCTCCGAAATGGCCGCCGACAGCTCACGACCGTGATCGCGACTGATCAAGTGCAGCATCATGTCCAGCGGCGCGGTGCCGCCGGAGCTGGTGAAACGGTTACGGTCGAGGGTGAACAGGCGAGTACTCATCGCTACACGCGGGAAAGCTTCCTGCATCGCCGCCAGGCATTCCCAGTGCACGCTGCAATCAAAACCGTCGAGCAGGCCGGCGCAGGCCAGGGCCCAGCTGCCGGTGCACACCGCACCGAGACGGCGGGACTGGCGAGCCTGGCTTTGCAGCCATGACACGTGTTCGCGGGTAACAGTGCGCTGGATGCCGATACCGCCGCACACGATGACCGTGTCCATTGGCGGGGCTTTGTGCATGGAGGCGTCGGGGGTGATCTGCAGGCCGTCACTGGCCCAGACCTGGCCGCCATCGACGGTGAGGGTGGTCCAGCGATACAGCTCGCGACCGGACAACTGGTTGGCCATGCGCAGGGGTTCCACTGCGGAGGCCAGAGAAATCAGCGTGAAATTGTCCAGCAGCAGAAAGCCGATGGATTGAGGCGCACGGTTCTGGGGTTGGGCCCCGGAGTTGAACGTCGTCATCGCGGTATCTCCTCACACAAAGCGGGTGATGGCCTCAGGCGGAGGCTCTTTTTATTGCCATCGTTCTCGCGTGGGAGACGGGCTTTGTAATGACAGAGCAATTGCCATGCCTAAATTTGAATGCGCGTTCAATAACTCCTAAAAACGACGTCGGAATGTGTCTACACATGTCTTGCAAGGCAGGGGGATTTAAATGGCCATCAGGGCTGGCAAGCGCCCCGCCCCACAAGCTGTGAGCAATTCGGTAGCACTTGTGGGAACGGCGTTGCGCCGCGATGGAAGGGAGTGTCACCGCAGGCACGGGTGACAGGCGGTCGAAGGCCGGTTGGCCCTTGATCAGTGGCAAGACGATTTATCTGTGAGCGACGCGCCAAAAGGTGGCGCGCTTTAAACCGGGTGTTCACTTAGCGCGCAGTTTTGACTGGTCTGCCCCTATCGCCAGCAGGCTGGCTCCCACAGGTTTTGTGGTCGATACAAATCTACTGTGGGAGCCAGCCTGCTGGCGATAGGGGCGATGCGGTCTCAGCACTCCACTGCGCTAACCGCCAACCCACCCCGCGATGTCTCCTTATATTTGTCATGCATATCGGCACCAGTATCGCGCATGGTGCGGATCACCCGATCCAGCGAAATGAAATGCTGGCCATCACCGCGCAATGCCATTTGCGCGGCATTGATCGCCTTCACTGCGGCGATTGCGTTGCGCTCGATGCACGGCACCTGGACCAGCCCACCCACCGGGTCGCAGGTCAGGCCGAGGTTGTGTTCCAGACCGATCTCCGCCGCGTTGCACAATTGCTCTGGCGTGGCGCCAAGGATTTCCGCCAACCCGGCGGCCGCCATGGCACAGGCCGAACCGACTTCGCCCTGGCAGCCGACTTCGGCACCGGAGATCGATGCGTTCTTCTTGCACAGGATTCCCACCGCCGCCGCGCCGAGGAAGTAGTCGACGACATTGGCGTCGGTCACGGCTTCGCTGAATTTCATGAAGTAGTGCAGCACCGCCGGAATGATCCCCGCCGCACCGTTGGTCGGTGCCGTGACCATGCGTCCGCCAGCGGCGTTTTCTTCGTTGACCGCCAGGGCGAACAGGTTGACCCATTCCATGGCGCTCAAGGTCGAGCCGATCACATTGGGTTTGTTCAGTTCCTGCAGGCTGCGATGCAGCTTGGCCGCGCGACGGCGCACGTTCAGCCCGCCGGGCAGGATGCCTTCGTGCTTCAGGCCTTGTTCGACGCAATCCTGCATGGCGCGCCAGAGCTTCATCAGGCCGCTGCGGATTTCGTCCTCGCTGCGCCACACCCTCTCGTTGGCCATCATTAATTCAGCTACACGCAGCTTGTGTTTTTTACACAGCTCCAGCAGCTCGGCAGCGCTGGAAAAGTCATATGGCAACACGGTGCGGTCGAGGTCGACGACACCGCTGGAGGCCTGAGCCTCATCGACGACAAAACCGCCGCCGACCGAATAGTAGGTGTCGCGATACAACTCGCCGCCATCGCCTTCGACAATAAGAGTCATGGCGTTGGGGTGGAATGGCAGGTTCTCGTCGATCAGGCGCATGTCCCGGGCCCAGATGAAGGGCACTGGCAAGCGACTGTCGAGCAGCAGCGTATCGGTCTCGCGCAGGGTGGCGATGCGAATGCCGATTTGCGACGGATCGATCGCATCCGGCCACTCGCCCATCAGGCCCATGATCACGGCATTGTCGCTGCCGTGGCCGATGCCGGTGGCCGACAATGAACCGAACAACTGGACTTCGACACGCCGCACCTGCTCAAGCAGCCCCCGCTCACGCAAGCCCTGCACAAACAACGCCGCCGCCCGCATGGGCCCCACGGTGTGTGAACTGGAAGGGCCGATGCCGATTTTGAACAGGTCGAAAACACTGATAGCCATTACTGCCGAACTCCTGGATAGGCTCACTGCGCACGCAAAAGCGCACGATGACGGAGCTGCTACGCTCAAGCTGCAATCCGCCGAGATGACCGCATCATCAAGCTTTTATCCAGTTGTTCGACGTCTCTAACCGACGCACTCATGCCCACCAGCGCCGCGTGTCTTTTACGCTGTGTTTTCACCGTTTTTTTGCGGTTCAGAGGGGGAAATCGGGCTGAAAAAATCTGTAAACGACGTCACCGACACTGGATGCGACCATCCCTGTACTGGATACGACGCACCCTGTAGGCGTCAGATTTTCACTGGTACATGATCATATCGACTCGATTGCAAGGCGACGTGGTAGAGCTGTCTCCAGAACGCCATCCAACCGCAACCTATAAGTGCGGTGGTCCAGTCGGAACACTGCCAAAAAAAACACCAAGGAGTCCATCCATGAAAGGTTCCCCGTCGTTGTTGTTGGCCGCCATGCTTAGTCTGCCGGTTCTGGCGCAAGCCGCAGAACCGGCGCAATGCAGTACCGTAAACTTCTCCGATGTCGGCTGGACCGACATCACCGCGACTACCGCGACCACCAGCGTTGTGCTCAACGCCCTCGGCTACAAGACCAAGACCACCATGATTTCCGTGCCCGTGACCTACAAGTCCCTGGCCGACGGCAAGAACATGGACGTGTTCCTGGGCAACTGGATGCCGACCATGGAAAACGACATCAAGGCCTACCGCGATGCCGGCACCGTGGAAACCGTGCGCACCAACCTCAAGGGCGCCAAGTACACCCTCGCCGTCCCTCAGGCGCTGTACGACAAGGGCCTGCATGACTTCGCCGATATCGCCAAATTCAAGAAAGAGCTCGACGGCAAGATCTACGGCATCGAGCCTGGCAACGACGGCAATCGTCTGATCCAGAGCATGATCGACAAGGATGCCTTCGGCCTGAAGACCGCCGGTTTCAAAGTCGTCGAATCCTCCGAAGCCGGCATGCTGTCGCAGGTCGACCGCGCGCAGAAACGCGACACCGCCGTGGTGTTCCTCGGCTGGGCGCCGCACCCGATGAACAAGCGCTTCAAGATTCAATACCTGACCGGTGGTGATGACTTCTTCGGCCCGGACTTCGGTGCCGCCACCGTGGCGACCAACACCCGCAAGGGTTATGCGCAGGAGTGCGGCAACGTCGGCCAGTTGCTGAAGAACCTGGAGTTCACCGTCGACATGGAAAGTGAACTGATGGGCAACATCCTGGACGACAAGATGAAGCCTGACGCGGCCGCCAAGGCCTGGCTGAAAAAGAATCCACAGGTGCTCGATACCTGGCTCGCTGGCGTGACCACCATTGACGGTAAACCTGGCCTGGAGGCCGTGAAAGCCAAACTGCAGTAATCGCTTATGCCGGGCAGGTTCGCCTGCCCGGGCTGTTTATTTCCTTGCATGCGGACGTTCACTACCATGCTGATTGATCAGAAAATACCCCTAGGCCAGTACATCGCAGGCTTCGTTGAATGGTTGACGCAACACGGCGCCAACACCTTCGACGCCATCGCCGTGACACTGGAAACGATGATCCACGGCGTGACGTTTGCGCTGACCTGGTTCAACCCGCTGGCATTGATCGGCCTGATCGCACTACTGGCACACTTCATTCAACGCAAATGGGGCCTGACCGCGTTTGTCGTTGCCTCCTTTCTGCTGATCCTCAATCTGGGGTACTGGCAGGAAACCATGGAAACCCTCGCCCAGGTGCTGTTCGCCACCCTGGTCTGCGTGGTCATCGGCGTGCCGCTGGGCATCGTCGCCGCGCATAAGCCGATGTTCTATACTTTAATGCGTCCGGTACTCGATCTGATGCAGACCGTACCGACCTTCGTGTACCTCATTCCTACCCTCACCCTCTTCGGGCTGGGTGTGGTTCCGGGCCTGATCTCCACGGTAGTGTTCGCCATCGCTGCGCCGATCCGCCTGACCTACCTGGGTATCCGCGATGTTCCGGAAGAATTGATGGACGCCGGCAAGGCCTTCGGCTGCTCGCGTCGCCAATTGCTCTCAAGGATCGAACTGCCCCACGCCATGCCAAGCATCGCGGCCGGCATCACCCAGTGCATCATGCTGTCTCTTTCGATGGTGGTGATCGCGGCACTGGTGGGTGCCGATGGCTTGGGCAAACCGGTGGTCAACGCACTGAACACTGCTGATATCGCCTTGGGCTTCGAAGCAGGCCTGGCGATCGTACTGCTGGCGATCATGCTCGACCGTATCTGCAAACAACCCGACGCCAAAGTAGGGGGTGATGCATGAGCATTATTCGCTTTGATAACGTTGACGTTATCTTCTCCAGGGATCCACGCGAGGCGCTCAAGCTGCTGGATCAAGGCATGACCCGTAACGAGATCCTGAAAAAGACCGGGCAGATCGTGGGGGTCGAAAAGGCCAGCCTGGATATCGAAAAAGGTGAGATCTGCGTACTGATGGGCCTGTCCGGTTCCGGCAAGTCCAGCCTGTTGCGCTGCATCAACGGCCTCAACACCGTCAGCCGTGGCAAGTTGTTCGTCGAACACGAAGGCAAGCAGATCGACATTGCCTCCTGTACCCCGGCGGAACTGAAAATGATGCGCACCAAGCGCATCGCGATGGTGTTCCAGAAGTTCGCCCTGATGCCTTGGCTGACGGTGCGCGAGAACATCAGCTTTGGCCTGGAAATGCAGGGTCGTCCGGAAAAGGAACGACGCAAACTGGTGGACGAAAAGCTTGAGCTGGTGGGCCTGGCCCAGTGGCGCAACAAGAAACCCGATGAGCTGTCCGGTGGCATGCAGCAACGCGTGGGCCTGGCCCGTGCGCTGGCGATGGACGCCGACATTCTGCTGATGGACGAACCGTTCTCGGCCCTCGACCCGCTGATCCGCCAGGGCCTGCAAGACGAGCTGCTGGAACTGCAACGCAAGTTGCACAAGACCATCGTCTTCGTGAGCCACGACCTTGATGAAGCGCTGAAACTCGGCAGCCGTATCGCGATCATGAAGGACGGCCGGATCATCCAGTACAGCAAACCGGAAGAAATCGTCCTCAACCCTGCGGACGATTACGTGCGGACCTTCGTAGCCCACACCAACCCGTTGAACGTGCTGTGCGGCCGCAGCCTGATGCGCAGCCTGGACAACTGCAAACGCATCAACGGTTCGGTATGTCTCGATCCGGGCGGCGATTCGTGGCTGGACCTGGCTGAAGGCAACACCATCAAAGGCGCGCGCAAGAACGGCTCGAACATGGACCTGCAGAACTGGATGCCTGGGCAAGCCGTCGAAGGCCTGGAACGCAAGCCGACTCTGGTGGACTCCAGCATCGGCATGCGCGACGCGTTGCAGATTCGTTATCAGACCGGCAACAAGCTGGTGCTGCACGACAACAACAAGGTGGTGGGGATCCTTGGCGACAGCGAGCTGTATCACGCACTGCTCGGCAAGAACCTGGGGTAAGGCAACAGATGCAAAAACGCCGCGATAGAATCGCGGCGTTTTTGTTTATCGGGACAGCGGGCGCTGCTGTGTTGAAGTTGAAGGCCCCATCGCCAGCAGGCTGGCTCCCACAGGGGAATGCATCCAATGTGGGAGCCAGCCTGCTGGCGATGATGCCGACGCGGAGCTTCTGACTGAAACACCGCGTCACTCACACCTTAGCTGTAAACCCGGCCAAGGAGCTGCCGATGGCTTTCAAACTGATCGAGCACGTCACGGGTGATCTGATCCTGGGTGAAGCCCATCAAGTCGTAGTCCTGGCTGCCGTTGTGCAGGTACACCTCGGCGCGATAGAAACGCTGACGTGCTTCATCGGACTGCGCCGACTCGGTCGGTGTGGCCAGGTAGCCATCCAGGCTCACTTCGTAGACGAAAGGGTTGCCCTCTTCCATCTCCACCCGTACGCCCATGCAACGTTTGGACTTGCCCAGCAGTGTCTGCACTTGCAGGCCTTGAGCACGCATTTGCGCCGTCGCGTCTTCCAGCGCCGGGCTCACGTGCTTGTCCATGAAGCGCTGCACCACCGACTGGCTCGGTTGCAAGTCCAGTTGGGTCAAACGCTCGCTGAAACCACGGCGACCGCGCGCTGCTAGCTCCGCTTGCTCCTGTTCGATCTGCACGTCCTGGCGCATGGCCTTGTGCAAGCCGAACATGAAGAACACCAGCACCACCGAGAACGGCAGACCGGCCAGCACTACCATGGTTTGCATGGCTTCGAAGTTGCCGGCGAACAGCAGGCCGATGGTCACCAGGGTGATCACCGCCGACCAGAAAATCCGCAGCCAGTGCGGCGCATCCTCATCGACATTGCCGCCCTTGCACGAAAGGTTGGCCATCATCACCGCGCCGGAGTCCGCCGGGGTCAGGAACAGCACGAAACCGACAAAGATCGACACGCCGATCACAACCTTCGACGCCGGGTAATGCTCAAGCAACTGGTAGATCGCCATGGACGGCTGTTCCAGCGCAGTCTTTCCGAGCTCCACCGCCCCATGGTTCATCACCAGGTCCAAAGCCGAGTTACCGAAGATCGACAGCCACGCCAGGGTGAAGCCCAGCGGAATCAGCAGCACACCGGCCACCAGTTCGCGCACGGTGCGACCACGGGAAATACGCGCGATGAACATGCCCACGAATGGCGCCCAGGAAATCCACCAGGCCCAGTAGAACAGGGTCCACAGGCCGAGCCAGCGGTCGGACTTCTCACTGTCGCCTTCGTACACATACAGATCGAAGGTCTTGAGCACCACGCCGTTCAGGTAGTCACCGACGTTTTGCACGAAGCCGTTGAGCAGGTGCAGGGTCGGGCCGAACAGCAGGACGAAAATCAGCAGGCCGCTGAACAGCACGATGTTGAGGTTGGACAGACGACGGATGCCGTTTTCCACGCCCGACACGGCAGCGATGGTCGCCACGGTGCTCATCACGATGATCACGATCAGCAGGTTGGTGTTGCTGTGTTCCATGCCGAACAGGTTTTCCAGCCCCGATGACACTTGCAGCGAACCGATCCCCAGGTTCGTCACCAGGCCCAGCAGGGTCACGAACATGCCGAAGCCGTCCACCGCGTGTCCGGCCGCGCCCTTGACCCAACGCTCGCCCACCAGCGGATACAACGCCGAACGCAACGCCAGCGGCTGGTTATGCCGGTAGGCAAAGTACGCCACGGCCAAACCTACCAGCGCGTAGATCGCCCAGCCATGCAAGCCCCAGTGCAGGAACGTCAGTTGAACGGCCTGACGGGCGGCAAGGTTGCTGCCGGCCACGCCTTCCGGCGGGTTGAAGTAATGGTCCAGGGGCTCCGACGCGCCGAAGTACAGCAGCGAGATGCCGATACCCGAGGAGAACAGCATTCCCGCCCAGGCGCCGTAGCTGAAGTCCGGGGTGTCGTCCTTGCTGCCCAGTTTCAGTTTGCCGTAGGACGAAAACGCCAGGCCGACGACAAAAATCAGATAGGCGGCAATCACCACCATGTAGTACCAGCCGAAGCTGCGGGACAACCAGGCTTGCGCCGTACCCAGCATTCTGCCGGCCTCTTGCGGGGCGATGATCAGAATGGCGGTCAACAACAGAATCAACGCGGTAGAGGTGTAGAACACCCAACCGTTGACCGTCACCTTCTCGGGTGGGGTCTTTATTAGCGAGGCAGAACTCATGGCACAGATGCTCCGGGCAGTGCGAGAGAAGAACGCAAGGCAAACGGGTTACCCGACCAATCGGTTAGTGGGCAGCCGACCGGCGGGTGATATAAAGACAGCCCGAAAAAAGCCCGAAACCCCTGGAGCGCCGCAGCGCGTAGGTTTCGAGCAGTTTCGGAAGTCGTTTTTTCCGCCGCTACATATAGGAAAAATCTGCAGGCAGCGACGATTTGTCGCAGATCTTATTCTTTGTTGATTGAACGTTCAATCAAAACAAAATAGACTGGCCTTCAACCCGGTTGCCGTCGTACGTCCACCGGAAGGCCTAAGGAGATGTGCAAGATGCCCAAGGTCGGTATGCAACCCATCCGTCGCCAGCAATTGATCGAAGCCACTTTGCAGGCCGTCGATCAGGTCGGAATGGGGGACGCCAGCATTGCGCTGATCGCCCGTTTGGCCGGTGTCTCGAATGGCATCATCAGTCACTACTTTCAGGACAAGAACGGCCTGATTGCCGCCACCATGGGGTACCTGATGGCCGTCCTGAGCGAGAACGTCACCCTGCGCCGACTGGCGCTGACAGATGACAGCCCGAGGGCACATCTGCAGGTGATCATCGAAGGCAACTTCGACGCCAGCCAGGTCAATGGCCCGGCAATGAAAACCTGGCTGGCCTTCTGGGCCACCAGCATGCACCAGCCGTCTTTGCACAGGTTGCAGCGGATCAACGATCACCGCCTGTATTCCAACCTGTGCTGCCAGTTCCGCCGTGTGCTGCCGCTCAAGGATGCGCGCAGTGCCGCCCGAGGCCTGGCAGCGTTGATTGACGGCTTGTGGTTGCGCGGCGCGCTGTCGGGAGACGCTTTCGACACCGAGCAGGCGCAACAGATTGCTTACGAATACATGGATACCCAACTGGCAAAGCGGGTGAGTTAGAGCACACATAAACGCTCAACCACCGAACCGCGCCAGCCACTTAATGCTCTTGCGAGGACTTTATGGCCCGTTTCGAACTGCAAAAACTCTACATCGATGGCGCGTACAGCGACGCCAGCAGCGACGCCACTTTCGAAGCCATCAACCCGGCTAACGGTGAAGTCCTCGCAAAAGTGCAACGTGCGACCTTCGATGACGTCGAGCGTGCCGTCGTCAGCGCCGAGAAGGGCCAGAAAATCTGGGCCGCCATGACCGCCATGGAGCGTTCGCGCATCCTGCGTCGCGCCGTGGAAATCCTGCGCGAGCGCAACGACGAACTGGCCGCCCTGGAAACCCTGGACACCGGCAAGGCCTACTCTGAAACCCGCTACGTCGACATCGTCACCGGCGCTGACGTGCTGGAGTACTACGCAGGCCTGGTACCGGCCATCGAAGGCGAGCAGATTCCGCTGCGCACCACTTCGTTCGTCTACACCCGTCGCGAGCCGCTGGGCGTCGTGGCCGGTATCGGCGCATGGAACTACCCGATCCAGATCGCCCTGTGGAAATCCGCGCCAGCCCTGGCGGCCGGTAACGCGATGATCTTCAAGCCAAGCGAAGTCACCTCGCTGACCACCCTGAAACTGGCCGAGATCTACACCGAAGCCGGCGTGCCAAACGGTGTGTTCAACGTCCTGACCGGTAGCGGCCGTGAAGTCGGCACCTGGTTGACCGAGCACCCGCGCATCGAGAAAGTTTCGTTCACCGGCGGCACCGACACCGGCAAGAAAGTCATGGCCAGCGCTTCGAGCTCTTCGCTCAAGGACGTGACCATGGAACTGGGCGGCAAATCCCCGCTGATCATCTGCGACGACGCCGACCTCGATCGCGCCGCCGACACCGCGATGATGGCCAACTTCTACAGCTCCGGCCAGGTCTGCACCAACGGCACTCGCGTGTTCGTACCGGCTCACCTGAAGGCCGCTTTCGAAGCCAGGATCGCCGAGCGCGTTGCACGCATCCGCATCGGCAACCCGGAAGACGAAAACACCAACTTCGGTCCGCTGGTCAGCTTTGCGCACATGGAAAGCGTGCTGGGCTACATCGCCAAGGGCAAGGAAGAAGGTGCCCGCCTGCTGTGCGGCGGTGAGCGCCTGACCGACGGCGAATTCGCCAAGGGTGCGTTCGTGGCGCCGACCGTGTTCACCGACTGCACCGACGACATGACCATCGTGCGTGAAGAAATCTTTGGCCCGGTGATGGCGATCCTGTCCTACGAAACCGAGGAAGAAGTGATCCGCCGCGCCAACGACACCGACTTCGGCCTGGCTGCCGGTATCGTCACCAAGGACCTGAACCGCGCGCACCGCGTGATTCATCAACTGGAAGCCGGTATCTGCTGGATCAACGCCTGGGGCGAGTCCGACGCGAAGATGCCGGTTGGCGGCTACAAGCAGTCGGGTGTCGGCCGTGAGAACGGCATCAGTTCGCTGAACAACTTCACCCGCATCAAATCGGTACAGGTCGAGCTGGGCGATTACGTCTCGGTGTTCTAAGGCGATATCCGCTTCGCCTGCGAGGCCGTCATCGCCAGCAGGCTGGCTCCCACATTGGAACGCGTACTCCTGTGGGAGCCAGCCTGCTGGCGATCGAGTGCACAGCACTCGCCAAGGCCAGACCTGACCAACATCAAAGAGGGTGCATTCAATGTCCCAAGAATTCGACTACATCATCATCGGTGCCGGCTCGGCCGGTAACACCCTGGCGACTCGTCTGACCGAAGACGCCGGCGTCACCGTCCTGCTGCTCGAAGCGGGCGGCCCGGACTACCGTTTCGACTTCCGCACGCAGATGCCGGCCGCCCTGGCGTTCCCGCTGCAAGGCCGTCGCTACAACTGGGCCTACGAAACCGACCCAGAACCACACATGGATGGCCGTCGCATGGAATGCGGTCGCGGCAAGGGCCTGGGTGGTTCCTCGCTGATCAACGGCATGTGCTACATCCGCGGCAACGCCATGGACTACGACGGCTGGGCGAAACTGCCAGGCCTGGAAGACTGGTCGTACCTGGACTGCCTGCCGTATTTCCGTAAAGCGGAAACCCGCGACATCGGCCCGAACGACTACCACGGTGGCGATGGTCCGGTCAGCGTGACCACGCCGAAAGCCGGCAACAACCCGCTGTTCCACGCCATGGTTGAAGCCGGCGTGCAAGCCGGTTACCCGCGTACCGAAGACTTGAACGGCTACCAGCAGGAAGGCTTCGGCCCGATGGACCGCACCGTGACACCCAAAGGTCGTCGTGCCTCCACCGCCCGTGGTTACCTGGACGTGGCCAAGAAGCGTTCGACCCTGACCATCGTCACCCACGCCCTGACCGACAAGATCCTGTTCGAAGGCAAGCGTGCGGTCGGCGTGCGTTACCTGGTCGGCGCCGCTGAAGAGCGCGTTGAGGTCAAGGCGCGCAAGGAAGTGCTGCTGTGCTCCGGCGCCATCGCTTCGCCGCAGATCCTGCAACGCTCCGGCGTCGGCCCGGCCGAACTGCTGAACAAGCTCGACATTCCGGTGGTCCACGACCTGCCGGGCGTCGGTGAAAACCTGCAGGATCACCTTGAGTTGTACCTGCAATACGCTTGCACCCAACCGGTCTCGCTGTACCCGTCGCTGCTCTTGCACAACCAGCCGGCCATCGGTGCCGAGTGGCTGTTCAACGGCACCGGCATTGGCGCCAGCAATCAGTTCGAAGCCGGCGGTTTCATCCGTACCCGTCCGGAATTCGAATGGCCGAACATCCAGTACCACTTCCTGCCGGTAGCGATTAACTACAACGGCAGCAACGGTGTGAAAGAGCACGGTTTCCAGGCGCACATGGGCTCCATGCGTTCGCCAAGCCGCGGGCGCATCCAGGCCAAGTCCAAGGACCCGCGCCAGCACCCGAGCATCCTGTTCAACTACATGGCCACCGAGCAGGACTGGCAGGAATTCCGCGACGGCATCCGCCTGACCCGGGAAATCATGCAGCAACCTGCACTGGACGCCTTCCGTGGTCGCGAGATCAGCCCGGGCATCGACGTGCAGAGCGACGAGCAACTGGACAAGTTCATCCGCGAACACGCCGAAACCGCGTTCCACCCGTCCTGCTCCTGCAAGATGGGCACCGACGAAATGGCCGTGGTCGATGGCGAAGGTCGCGTGCATGGCATGCAAGGCCTGCGGGTGGTCGATGCGTCGATCATGCCGATCATCACCACCGGCAACCTCAACGCACCAACGATCATGATGGCCGAGAAAATCGCCGACAAGATCCGTGGCCGCAAGCCGTTGCCGCGCAGCACCGCCACTTACTATGTGGCGGGTGAAGCGCCGGTGAAGGGCAAGCCGGTGCGGGAACTGAGCCAGACTGCGTAAGGCGCTACACTGCGTTACGGCTAATCGCTGGCAGGCCAGCTCCCACAGGGGATCGGTAGTGAACACATATTTTGTGAACACTGAAGATCAAATGTGGGAGCTGGCCTGCCAGCGATGAGGCCCTACAAATCAGCGCACCTCTCCCTGATTCACAGTAATGCCTACCACACCCCCTCTTCACTTGATCCTCCCCCCTTGCAGGCCTAATCTAGCGCCACGCAATCGTTTCACTCCTCTCCTCGCAGCACCGCGCCATCGCCACTCCATTTCCAGGAGGTTCACGAATGTTCGATTTCCATCCCCAGCTCAAGCAGCGCTTCGCTGCCTTGCGCACGGGTGCCGAATTTTTTTCCCTGCGTTATGTGCGCGAATCCGGGCAGTACCTGTCGGTGCGCAAGAACGTCGCCGAACCGCCGAGCCTGAGCCGTGACGAAGGGGCGATGCTGACCGTGCGGGTCAATGGCGTCGAGGCCTATGCGGCCACCAACGATCTGTCGCAACAGGGCCTGCAAGCCGCCCTCGAACGCGCCGAACTCCAGGCCCGTCGACTCAAGCCCCACGCCTTGCTGGACCTGCGCGAACAAGCCGTTTCCAGCGACCGCGCCGATTACTTTTCACCCAACCTCGATCAGGCTTTCCCGTCCCTGAGCGACTGCTACCAGTTGCTCGGCGCCGAATCCGCCGCAGTGCCCAAGGATGACCGCCTGGTGAACTGGCAGGTCAGCCTCGGTATCACCCACGTCGAGCAGATCTACCTCAACAGCGCCGGTGCCGAACTGCGCCAGGCCCAACGCTTTGTGTACCCCGGCCTGGACGTCACGGCCTACGACGGCAGCGACAGCCAGACCCGCAGCCTTGGCCGCGAGAACTTCGGTCAGCAAGGCGCGGCGGACGTCATCAGCCGCTGCGGCCTGATCGGTGCCGGAGCCCAGGTGGCCGATCAGGCCCTGCAATTGCTCCTGGCGCCGAATACCCCGCAAGGCAAACGCGACCTACTGTTGATGCCCGACCAGATGATGCTGCAAATCCACGAGTCCATCGGCCATCCACTGGAACTGGACCGCATCCTCGGCGACGAGCGCAATTACGCCGGCACCAGTTTCGTCACTGCCTGCGATTTCGGCCGCCTGCAATACGGCTCCGGCCTGCTCAACGTGACCTTTGACCCGGACATCCCCGAAGAGCTCGCCAGCTATGGCCATGACGACGACGGAACGCCTGCCAGCAAACAGTTCCTGATCCGCGAAGGCCTGTTGCTGCGTCCGCTGGGCGGCGCGTTATCGCAATTCCGTGCCGGCATGGACGGTGTCGCCAACAGCCGTGCCTGTGGCTGGAACCGCCCGCCGATCGACCGCATGGCCAACCTCAACATCGAGCCCGGTGATCAATCCATCGAACAGATGATCGGCGGCATCGAACACGGCGTGCTGATGTCGACCAACCGCTCATGGTCGATCGACGATGCGCGCAACAAATTCCAGTTCGGCTGCGAATGGGGCCAACTGATCGAAAATGGCGAACTCAAGGGCGTGGTGAAGAACCCCAACTACCGGGGCATCTCCGCGCAATTCTGGAAGAGCCTCAGCGCCGTCGGCGATGCCAGTACCTTGAAGGTCCTCGGCACACCGAACTGCGGCAAGGGTGAACCGAACCAGGTGATCCGCGTCGGCCACGCATCACCGGCCTGCGTGTTCAGCAACGTTGATGTATTCGGAGGAGACGCCTGATGAATCCTTCAAACAGCCAGTCCGCGTCGTTCAAGGCGCTGGTCAACAGCTTGCGTGAGGCGCTTCTCGAGCCCGAGCAGTTCACCCTCAGCTACGCCGCAGAATCGTCGGCCTTCGTACGATTCAACCATGCCAAGGTGCGTCAGGCCGGTCAGGTGCAGCAGGCGAGTATCGGCCTGAAACTGATCAACGAAGGCCGCCATGCCGACCTGCACATCACCCTGGCCGGCGATCCGCAGGTGGATGCGCAGCGCCTGAGCGAAGGTCTGCAACAGTTGCGTGAAACCCTGCCACTGCTGCCTGCGGACCCGTACCTGCTGCTCAACCACAACGGCTGGCAGAGCAACAACGTGCAGTCGCACCCGCTGCCGGACACCGAGCAGGTCGTCGCGCAAATCACCCAGGCCGCCGAAGGCCTGGACCTTGTCGGGTTCTACGCTGCCGGCCCGATCAGTCGTGGCTTTGCCAATTCTTCGGGCGCCTTTGGCTGGCATCAGGCCAACAGTTTCAACTTCGACTTCAGCCTGTTCCACGAGAACGGCCAGGCCGTGAAAGCCAGCTACGCCGGGCACGACTGGAACAGCGAAGGCTTTGCCAGACGCTTCCAGCAGGCCCGCGAACAGCTTGAGTTTCTGGGCCGGCCGCTGCGCACTTTGCCGCCCGGCCAATACCGCGCCTACCTGGCACCGGCGGCGCTGGAAGAAATCATGGGCATGCTGTGCTGGGGTGGTTTCTCGGCACAGTCGATTGCCAGCAAAAGCAGCCCGCTGCAAAAGCTCTACGGTGGCGACAGCGCGTTCAGCCCGCTGGTCTCGCTGGATGAAAAAGTCAGCGGCTCGCTGAGCCCGGCGTTTTCCGATGAAGGTTATCCACGCAACGATCTTAAGTTGATCGTCGACGGCAAGGCCGGGGCACAACTGGTCAGCTCGCGCAGCGCCGCCGAATACGGCTTGACCGCCAATGGCGCCAGCGGTGGTGAATCGCCGAGCGCGTTGAATATGAAAGCCGGGGCATTGCCTGACGCGGACATCCTCAAGCAATTGGGCACGGGGTTGTACATCAGCAACCTGTGGTACCTGAACTTCTCGGATCAACCGGCCGCACGCCTGACCGGCATGACCCGGTTTGCCACATTCTGGGTCGAGAACGGCGAGATTCAGGCACCGGTAAGCACCATGCGTTTCGATGACAGTGCGTTCAGCCTGCTCGGTTCACAGCTGGAAGCGTTGACCGAGGAGCGCGAAATGTTGCTGTCGGCGAGTACCTATAGTCAGCGGGCGACGGCTTCGGCGTTATTGCCGGGGGCACTGGTCAGCCGATTGACTCTAACACTGTAAACACGCCTACCCCCTGTAGGAGCGAGCCTGCTCGCGATGAATGTGAAGGCGCTGCGTTTTTCCAGGCAGCACGCGTCATCGTTCACGACCATCGCGAGCAGGCTCGCTCCTACCATCGCGAGCAGGCTCGCTCCTACAGGGGGT
>NZ_MRCS01000034.1 GCF_002303925.1 Pseudomonas sp. ACN8 | reverse complement strand
GAACGTCAACGATAACGCGGGAAACCTGACACCCCGCGGCGCTCTCAGGTTCATCGCGAGCAAGCTCGCTCCTACAGGGGATTGATGTGAAGCTTTAAACCTGCGCAGTACGCAGCTTCTCGCTCCGCCCACGCAGCCACTCCAGGGTCAGCAGCAGGATCACCGAGAAAGCAATCAGCAGCGTCGCGGCGGCGGCGATGGTCGGGCTGAGGTTTTCGCGGATGCCGCTGAACATCTGCCGTGGCAGGGTCGCTTGTTCGGGACCTGCGAGGAACAGCGTCACCACCACTTCATCGAACGAAGTCGCGAAGGCGAACAACGCCCCGGAGATCACGCCAGGCGCAATCAGCGGCAAGGTCACCCGGCGGAACGTGGTCAGCGGCGAAGCACCCAGGCTCGCAGCGGCCCGCACCAGGTTGTGGTTGAACCCCTGCAAGGTCGCGGAAACGGTAATGATCACGAACGGCACACCCAATACCGCATGCACCACGATCAGCGAGAAGAAGCTGTTACCCAGCCCCAACGGAGCAAAGAACAGGTAACTGGCCACACCGATGATCACCACCGGCACCACCATCGGTGAAATCACCAGCGCCATCACCAACGCCTTGCCGGGGAAGTCGCCCCGGGTCAGGCCGATCGCCGCCAGCGTACCGAAGACCATGGCCAGCACCGTGGCCGCCGGGGCGACGATGATGCTGTTCTTCAGGGCGCGCATCCATTCCGCCGAGGCGAAGAAATCGTGATACCACTGCAGCGAGAAGCCCTGCAGCGGGTACACCAGGAAACTGCCGGAGTTGAACGACAGTGGAATGATCACCAGCACCGGCAGGATCAGGAACAACAGAATCAAGCCGCAGAGAATCCGCAAGCTGTAGAACCACACCCGTTCGATGGGCGACATATAAGGACTCAGCATTTCGTTCTCCCCTTAGCTCAGGCGCAGGCGGCTCGCGCCTACCAGCCAGCTGTAAATCAGATAAAGCACGACCGTCGCGAGCAGCAGCAGCCCACCGAGTGCGGTCGCCATGCCCCAGTTGATGCTGGTGTTGGTGTAGAAGGCGACGAAGTAGCTGACCATCTGATCGTTCGGGCTGCCCAGCAATGCCGGGGTGATGTAGTAGCCGATGGCGAGGATGAACACCAACAGGCAACCGGCGCCGACGCCGGCATAGGTCTGCGGGAAGTACACCCGCCAGAAGCTGGCGAACGGATGGCAGCCGAGGGAAATCGCGGCGCGCATGTAGGTCGGCGAGATGCCTTTCATCACGCTGTAGATCGGCAGGATCATGAACGGCAGCAGGATGTGCACCATGGAGATGTAGACACCGACGCGGTTGAACACCAGCTCGATCGGCTTATCGATGATGCCCATGGCCATCAGGCCGCTGTTGATCAGGCCACCCGATTGCAGTAACACGATCCACGCCGCTACGCGTACCAGGATCGAGGTCCAGAACGGCAACAGCACCAGGATCATCAGCAGATTGCTCTGGCGCGACGGCAGGTTCGCCAGCAGGTAAGCCAGGGGATACGCCAGCACCAGGCAGATTACAGTGATGATCAGGCCCATCCAGAAGGTGCGGGCGAAGATGTCGAGGTAGATCGCCTGATCCGGGGTGGCCGGAGCGATTTCGCCGAGGTCGTCGATGCGATGATCGACAGCCGCCAGCAGGTAATACGGGGTGATGCTGCTGGTGTTGCGACGCACCGCTTGCCAGTAGGCCGGGTCGCCCCAGCGCTCATCGAGACCTTCCAGCGCTTCTTTATAAGAAGCCGGCTCAGTGGCGAGCGGCAAGGCGCGGGCGGTTTTGGTCAGCAGGCTGCGGTAGCCGGCCAGTTCCATGTTCAGGCGCTTGGACAGATCGCCCAGGGTCTGATTCTTGCGAGCCTCGGCGAGGTCTTCGGCCGCAGCTTTATAAACCGGTTCAGCGGGCAGGCCGCGGCCGTCCCAACTGGCGATGGCGGTCACGGTGCGCGGCATGCCGCCGACCACTTCCGGGTTGCCAACGCTTTTGTAGAGCAGCGCCACGATCGGCACCAGGAACACCAGCAACAGAAACAGCACCAGCGGCGCGATCAACGCCTGGGCCTTCCAGCGGTTGACCCGCTCGGCGTGCTTGAGCCGCTGCTTCAAGGTGGGGCTGGTGCCCTCGTTCAGGGGAACGGCGATAGCCATGACGTACTCCGGGAATCTTTGATCGTTACAGAGGCGGCGAACCACCTCTGTTGTGTTGAAACACCGCAACCTGTGGGAGCGAGCTTGCTCGCGATGAGGCCATTACATTCAACATCTATGTTGATTGACCCACCGCTTTCGCGAGCAGGCTCGCTCCTACAGGCGAAGCATTACTTCGCAGCCCAGGCGTTGAAGCGCTGTTCCAGTTGCTCGCCGTTGTCAGCCCAGAAGCTGACGTCGATCTGCACCTGGTTGGCGATGTTTTCCGGGGTGGTCGGCATGTCTTTCAGGACATCCTTGGCCAGCAACGGTACGGCCTGGGTGTTGGCCGGGCCGTAGGCGATGTTTTCCGAGTAGGTCTTCTGTTGCTGTGGCTGTACCGAGTAGGCGATGAATTTCTTCGCCGCTTCGGCGCGCTTGGCATCCAGACCTTTTGGAATGGCCCATGCGTCGAAGTCGTAGATGCCACCGTTCCACACCACTTTCAGGTTGCTTTCTTTCTGCACGGCAGCGATACGACCGTTGTAGGCCGAGCTCATGACCACGTCACCGGAAGCGAGGTATTGCGGCGGTTGTGCGCCGGCTTCCCACCACTGGATGTTCGGCTTGAGTTCATCGAGCTTCTTGAACGCGCGGTCCTGGCCGTCCTTGCCGGCCAGCACTTTGTAGACGTCTTTCGGGGCAACGCCGTCGGCCATCAGTGCGAATTCCAGGGTGTACTTGGCGCCTTTACGCAGGCCACGCTTGCCCGGGAACTGCTTGGTGTCCCAGAAATCCACCCAGCTGGTCGGTGCGCTTTTCAGTTTGTCGGCGTTGTAGGCCAGCACGGTCGACCACACGAAGAAACCCACGCCGCAAGGCTGGATGGCGCCCTTGACGTAGTCTTCGGTCTTGCCGAACAACTTCGGATCAAGTTGCTCGAACATGTCTTCGTCGCAACCACGGGACAACTCCGGCGATTCAACCTCTACCAGATCCCAGGACACGCTCTTGGTGTCGACCATGGCCTTGACCTTGGCCATTTCGCCGTTGTACTCGCCGGCCACGATCTTGCCATTGCCTGCCGCTTCCCACGGTGCGTAGAAGGCTTTGACCTGAGCCGCCTTGTTCGCGCCGCCAAAGGACACCACGGTCAGGTCCGGGCCGGCCGCCATTGCGTGTGCCGCGCCCATCATGCCCAGTGCCAAAGCGGTGTATTTCAGGGATCTCAACATTTATTGTTCTCTCCACGTGCAGGGTTGGTGTTGGTGTTGCCGGGGCGATCAATGCGCCTCTAGAAGTGGGTCGAGTGCGCGAACGTGCTCGACCTGCCAGCCAAGCGGTACCACGTCACCGACGGCGAGCGATGGATCAAGCTCGGCAATCGGCTGTTTCACGAAGAAGTCGGTCTTGCCGCAGACTTCCATGCGAACCCGGACGTGGTCGCCCAGATAGATGAATTCCTCGACTCGCCCGGAGAAACGGTTGACGCACTGGTCGCTGGAGCCATTGAGGCTCACTCGCTCCGGACGAATGGACAGGGTCACCGGCTCGCCGGTCTGGCCGACGTTGACCGCCAAGGCTTCCACCTTCTCACCGCGCCCGAGCTCGACAATGCAACGGTCGCCGGTTTGGCTGTGCAGGCGGCCATTGAGGCGGTTGTTCTCGCCGATGAAGTTGGCGACGAAGGTGTTTTTCGGCTCTTCGTAGAGGGTGCGCGGCGGCGCGATCTGCTGGATTTCGCCCTGATGGAACACCGCCACGCGGTCGGACATGGTCAAGGCTTCGCCCTGATCGTGGGTCACGTAGACCACCGTTACGCCAAGGCGCTGGTGCAGGTGCTTGATTTCCATCTGCATGTGTTCACGCAGTTGTTTGTCGAGTGCGCCGAGGGGTTCGTCCATCAGCACCAGTTGCGGCTCGAACACCAGCGCCCGGGCCAATGCCACACGCTGTTGCTGTCCGCCGGAAAGCTGCGCCGGGTAACGCTGGGCGAAGGCATCGAGCTGGACCATGCTCAGCACGCGCTTGACCCGGGCACTGACGTCGCTCTTGTTCATGCCGCGCACGGTCAGCGGGAACGCCAGGTTCTCAGCCACCGTCATGTGCGGGAACAATGCGTAGTTCTGGAACACCATGCCGATGTCGCGCTTGTGCGGCGGCACGTTGTTGATGGCGCGCCCGGCCAACAGGATTTCGCCCGCGGTCGGCGTTTCGAAGCCGGCGAGCATCATCAGACTGGTGGTCTTGCCGGAGCCGGACGGCCCGAGCAACGTGAGGAATTCGCCTTTGCGAATGTCCAGGTTGAGGTCCTTGACGATCAGGTTCTCGCCGTCGTAGCTCTTCTGCACTCCACGAAAGCTGACCAGAACATCATTGGCCCCTGCGCTTGAATCGACCTGGCTCATACCCACACCTTTGTTATTGATGACTGCTGTGGGACTAAGCCTAGTGGACGCTGGGGACCGCGCAAATCGGGGCGCAAGAGAGATTGGCCTCAGCCGGATGGAAGGTTGGGGGTAGGGATTGCCCTACAAGGATGGCGCAAATGGACAAGGCAGCTGCAGGTGTCGAGCTGCAAGCCGCAAAAGCGAGCAAAACAGTTGTCGCTATTGGATATGCCTGCCATCCCAAGCCAGACGGAGATCCCTTGTAGGAGTGAGCCTGCTCGCGATGGCGTCCTGTCAGTCAACATTGCATTGACTGATCCACCGTGATCGCGAGCAGGCTCACTCCTACAGTTTTGGTTGCGGAGCGCTTTAGAGGAGTTTGTGTTCCATCGCGTACTTCACCAGTTCCGCCAGCGAAGTGATGTTGAGCTTTTGCATCAGCCGCGCCTTGTGGGTGCTGATGGTTTTGCTGCTCAGCGCCAGTTGCTGGGCGATGTCGTTGACGTTGGCGCCCTGGGCCAGGCGTTCGAACACGGAGAATTCGCGCTCGGAGAGCAACGAGTGCAATGGGCGCGAATCGGTAAGACCAACCTCGAAAACCATGCGATCGGCCAGTTCCGGATCGATATAGCGCCCACCCGACGCCACTTTGCGAATGGCTGTCAGCAACAGTGCCGGGTCGCTGTCCTTGGTCGCATAACCCGCAGCGCCCACCTTCAACGCCCGGGCGGCCATCTGCGCTTCATCGTGCATCGACAGCACCAGGATCGCCGGTGGATTGTTCAGGGCGCGAATCCGCGGAATCGCTTCCAGGCCGTTGACGCCCGGCATGGAGATGTCCAGCAACACCACTTCGCAGGGCACATGACGCAAGGTGTCGAGCAACTGCTCGCCATTGCTCGCCTCCCCCACTACCAGCAAGTCCTTGGCCAGGCCGATCAACTGCTTGATGCCTTCGCGGACAATAGTGTGGTCTTCGGCTACCAGTACACGGATCACGTTTTTCTCCAGGTTCAAGATCTATCGCGAGCAGGCTCGCCCCCACAGGGGATTTGTGAACGACTCAAAGCCATTGTGGGAGCGAGCCTGCTCGCGAAAGCGTCAGCACGGACACCACAAATTCTTCAGGCTTTCTCCAGAGGCACTCGCACTTCTAACGTCGTGCCCTCACCCGGCTCACTCTCAAGGGATAACTCACCACCCATGATCAACACCCGCTCGCGCATGCCGACGATCCCAAAGGACGTTGGCCTGCCAGGCGCGGCGACAAATCCTACGCCATCATCGCTGACCGTCAGACACAACTCGTCGCCATCAAGGGTCAGTGTCAGTTCAACAGTATGCGCCTGGGCGTGCCGCATGACATTGGTCAGCGCCTCCTGAAGGATTCGAAACAGACCAATTGCCTTCGCATCGCTGAGCACTGGCAAATTGTCCGGCACCTGCACCAGACACGGGATCTGCGTACGCGCCTCGAATCGGCGGGCCTGCCACTCTATGGCCGAGGCGATGCCCGCGTCGAGAATCGGCGGGCGCAATGCCGTGGCCACATCACGGACCAGCTGAAACAATTGGGCGATCAAGCGCTTCATGCTGTTCAAGCGCTCGTTCAAACCCGGATCAAGCTGCGCGTAGGCCAGTTCGCACATCGACGTTTCCAGCTTCAACACGGTGAGCATCTGACCCAACTCATCGTGAACTTCCCGGGCTATGCGCGCCTTTTCTTCTTCGCGCACGCTTTCCAGGTGCGCGGACAACTCACGCAGTTGTTCCCGGGAGCTGGCCAGTTCAAGTTCGATGCGCTTGCTCTCGCTGATGTCCCAGACAATCCCGTCCCAGACATACGTACCGTCTTCCAGCCGACGGGTGACGGCCTTGATTTCCGCCCAGCGCTGCTCGCCCTGACGCGTCAGGATTCGCCCCTGCCACGACCAGTCGCTGTCGGTATCCAGCGCATGATCCTGGGTCTGGTGATAGCTGGCCTTGTCATCCGGATGCACGAGGCTGCGCAGGCCTTTATCGCGATGCGCCAGCGTGGCCGGCGAGTAACCCACCAGGCTTTCGCTGCCTTCGCTGATGTAGGCAAAGTCGATCTGACCGGTCACCGGCGCCCGCTCCAGTCGAAAAACCAGTCCTGGAACGTTGGCGGCGATGCCTTGAAGCCGCGCCTCGCTTTCCTGCAAGGCCGCCAGGGCACGACGCCGCTCGGTGACATCGTTGAGGTAAACCACCAGGTATTCGCCGTCGCGAAAGCGCAGAAAACTCAACGAGACATCGGCCGGCAGGATGCTGCCATCGGCCCGCACGCAATTGGATTCGAAGCTTTGCGGGCCGTCTTCACTGGCCCGGGCGCGCTTCCACAGGTTCAGCCATCGGTCCATGTGCAGGCCGGGTTCAAAATCGATCAATGGCCGATCGATGATCCCGCCGACCGGATAGCCCAGCATGCTTTCTGCCGCGCGGTTGGCGTAGCGCACATGGCTGTCCCAGTTGACCCAGAGGATACCGACGGTGCTCTGGTCGATGGAAAACTGGGTGAGCCGCAAGGCCTCTTCGCTGGCGGCACGCAAGGCGATGTCTTCCTGCGCGGCCAGCAGGCGCTGCTCCAGGCTGTGCTGCTGGCGACGCTGCCAGACCACGATGGCCATGCAACTCAACGCCAGCACGGCCAGCAGCAGGCAGAGGTTTTGCCAGAATCCCCGGGACTCGGTGAGCCGCGGATACTTGGGTTGCAGCCATTGATTGTGCAACTGCTCCAGATCCTTGGCCGGGATCGCCCGCAATGCACTTTCAACGATGCCCGCCAGTTCCGGCTTGTCGCGCAGCGTGGCCACCCGCAGCAACTGCGGCAGGCCGACATCCCCCACTACCACTAATCCGGCGAACTCCGTCTCGACCGACAAGCGACCCAGCTGCGCCTCATCGATCACCGCATAAGTTGCCTGCTGGCCAACCAATAATTGCAATGCCTGACGCTCCATCGGTACGCCTTGCAAATTCAGGTGCGGGTAGTTGCCGCGCAGGTAATCGGCGATGGCACTGGGCATGCGCACGGCGACTCGGGTCTGGCTGTCGAGTTTTTCCAGCTCGACAGCGCCCGCGCTTTTCTGATCGCTGACCACCAATTGCGGCACCCGCATGTAGGGGTCGGAAAACTGCCAGAGGCGCAGCCCGCCAGGGGTCTGGGTCAGCCCCGGGGCGATGTCGATTTCGCCCTCGCGGGCCGCGGCTTCCAATTGCTCAAGGTCGGGAAAATTGCGCCAGCTCAGTTCGACATTGAGGTTTTTTGCCAGCCACTTCATCAATTCGACGTTCACCCCGGACAGGCGCTGCAAGCGGCGATCGTATTGCGCATAGGGCGCCTGCAACACCACGCCGACCCGCAACTCGCCCTGCTGCGCCAGCCAGTGCTGCTGTTTCGGGGACAGTTGGGCGACGGGTGCCGGAGGCGCGGCGGCCGCCCAGCCCATCAAGGGAAACCACAAACAGCCGATAACCCACAGGCAGCGAAAACGCATCATTGAACTCTCACACACTGACAAATACTGACCAACCCATTAGGCTGCCGGAACATCTTCTGGCCTGGAATATCCGATGCCCCTTGTCCACCGCCTGGCACTGCCAGCATTGTGCCTGTCGCTGATCCTGCCTTGCGCTTTTTCCGTCAAGGCGGCCGACCCGGCCTCCCTCGCGGAAGAAAAAACCGCCGAAGAAAAACCGCTCGAACGTCAGCCTCTGCCTGAGCGTAGTCAGGAAGAAGCGACTGCACTCGAGCGAAAGATCCCGCCTCAGGAACAGCAACAACTGCAAGCAGGCACCGACACGTTTCTGGCCTTGTGGAAACCGGCCAACACCGCCGACCCCAAAGGCGCGGTGATTATCATCCCGGGCACCGGCGAAACCGCTGACTGGCCGCAAGCCGTCGGCCCTTTGCGGCGAAAATTGCCGGATGCCGAATGGAGCAGCCTGAGTATCACCTTGCCGGACCTGCAAAGCGATGCCATTGCGCCACGAATCGTCGAAGCAGCGCCGGCACCCAAGGCCGCCGAAACCGTCAGTAAAGACTCGACTACCGCTGCCCCTATCGAACAGGTGGCCGGTGGCGAGGCAGATGTAACCGACAAGGTCGTCGCCGAAACCACCGAAGAACAGTCCAAGGCAGATGCCGAGCGCATCTTTGCCCGGATCGACGCCGCGATCGCCTTCGCCGAACAGCAAAGCGCCCGCCGTATCGTGGTGTTGGGGCATGGCACCGGCACTTACTGGGCGGCGCGCTATTTAAGCGAGAAGCAGCCCTCACAAGTCGAGCGATTCCTGATGGTCGCAGCGCAGACACCTGCTCAAGCGAAACCCGAACTGGATGAGCTGGCTCCGAACCTGAAACTGCCTACGGCTGACATGTTCTATATGGACAAGCCGCTGGATCGCAATGCGGCGCTAGCCCGTCTGCAGGCCAACAAACGGGTGAAAACGTCGGCATTCAGCCAGATATCGCTCAAGGCGTTGCCCGACAAAAAGGCCGAGCAGGAGCAACTGTTCCGCCGGGTGCGGGGCTGGCTGAACCCGCAGCCTTCGACAGACTGAAAGACCGAGGCGCCTTCATCGCGAGCAGGCTCGCTCCCACATCAGATCTCCAGCGTTAGAAGACACCTGTGGGAGCGAGCCTGCTCGCGATAGCGGTATCACTGGCGACGCAAACTTTCCGGGCTAACGAAAATCCCGCCGTTCCCGAATCAGCGTATAGGCATTATGCAGTTCACGCGTTCGCTCGGTGGCCTCACGCACCTGCGTCGCCGTCGCGCCGCTGCCGGCAATCTTGTCCGGATGATGGCGACTGAGCAGGCGCCGATAAGCACGCTTGATCTGCGCCGGTTCAGTGGTGGCCGACACCCCCAAAAGCCTCAATGCGTCCTGATAACTGGGCACGCTGTTGCCCAATGGCCGTTTCCGCGGCTCATAGTCGTGCGCCAACGCCTTCACCTGATGGGGCGTCCAGCCCAACCATTTGCCCCATTGGCCGATCAGTTTACGTTCACTGCTGCCGGCACGACCATCGGCCCAGACCATTCGCCAGCAGGCGCGTAATACGCCTTCTGCCGCATGGGGCTGGGCACTCAGGCGACGCAGATAACCGCGCAGCCGGTCGCGGCCCGACTTGCCGCGATTGAACGCAGCAATCGCACGACGTTGGGCCGACTCGGACATATCCAGCGAGCGCATTTCCGCCCGGGCCTGTTCGATGTGCCCGGACATCACCTGGCCGTCACACTTGGCCAGGCGCCCCAACAGGACAAACAGCAACTCATCATTACGCAGCACCGGGCGACCGCCCAGTTTTTCCCGCAAGTGTCCCCAGCTTTGCAGGTGCAAGCGCCGATCCAGCGCCTGCCCCAACAACGCGCCGAGAATGGCCCCCGGAATGCTGGCTATGGCAAAGCCTGCTCCGGCTCCGATCAGAGTCCCTGGCCACAACATGTCAGCGGCTCGCTTCTATTAATGCTTCAACTTCGGCCAGTCGCTCGTGAGTGCCGACATCGACCCAGTGCCCCCTCAGCTGCTCGCCAGTCACTTGATCGTCAGCCATGGCCTTGCGCAACAGCGGCGCGAGCTTGAAGGCCCCCGCGGTGCAACCGTCGAACAGCTGCGGATGCAACACGGCGATGCCACTGTAGGTCAGGGTACCCACCTCTGGCTGACCGTCGTGCACCTGCGTTTCGACCAGGCTAAAGTCCCCGGCCGGATGATGGGACGGGTTGCCGACCAGCACCAGGTGCGCCAGGCCGTTGATGGGCTGATGCAGCACGCTGAAGTCGTAATCGGTCCAGATGTCGCCGTTGACCACGACAAACGCTTCATCCCCCAGCAACGGCAACGCGCGGAAAATCCCGCCGCCGGTTTCCAGGGGCTCACCTTCGGCCGAGTACTGAATGCTCACGCCATAACGCGATCCATCGCCCAGGTAGTCTTCGATCTGCTGACCGAGCCAGGCGTGATTGATCACGATGTCGGTGAACCCGGCGGCGGCCAGCGCTCGCAGGTGATACTCGATCAGCGGCACGCCGCCTGCACGAACCAGCGGTTTTGGCGTGGTCAGGGTCAGCGGGCGCATGCGCTCGCCTTTACCCGCGGCCAGAATCATTGCCTTCATGCTTTCACTCCGGCGCGCAGACTGGCCAGCAACACATCCAGCTCGGCCAGTTCAGGGCGGCGGGCGATCACCGTTTCTATGTACGCAAAGAAACGCGGCACATCACCCAGATAACGCGGTTTGCCGTCGCGATGGCAGATGCGCGCGAAAATGCCGATGACTTTCAGGTGACGTTGCACGCCCATCAAGTCGCTGGCACGCAGGAAGTCCTCGAAATCGGGCTGGACCGGAATCCCGAGCGCACCCGCTTGCCGCCAGTAGCTTTCGAGCCAGCCGTGTACACGCTCCTGGGGCCAACTGAGGAATGCGTCCTTGAACAGGCAGGTCACGTCGTAGGTTACCGGGCCATACACCGCATCCTGGAAGTCCAGCACACCGGGATTGGGCTCGCTGAGCATCAGGTTGCGCGGCATGTAGTCGCGATGCACCAGGACTTTGGGTTGTGCCAGGGCGCTGTCGATCAACAGTTCGCTGACCTGCTGCCAGAGCACTTGTTGCGCCGCATCGAATTCGATGCCCAGTTCGCGCTTCACGTACCACTCGGGGAACAGTTCCAGCTCGCGACGCAGCAAGGCCACGTCATAGCTCGGCAGAGGCGCAACCATCGGCAACTGCTGGAAAGCCAGCAACGCTTGCAGGGCATCCGTGAACAAATCGTCGGCGTTTTCGCTGTCGATGACGTCCAGATAGGTCTTGTTGCCCAGGTCATTGAGCAAAAGAAAGCCGCGTTCAAGGTCTTCGGCATAAATTTTCGGCACATTTATTCCGGATTTCGCCAGCAAAAAGGCGATATCCACGAAGGGTTTGCAGTTTTCCTGGGGCGGCGGCGCGTCCATCACGATGAAACTTTTGTCACCGCCTTCCCAACGGAAATACCGCCGGAAACTCGCGTCGCTGCTGGCCGCGGTCAACGTGGCCGGGGGTACGACGCCCCAGCCCTGCTCGGCAAAAAGGGTCGTCAATTGTTGATCGAGCCAAACTTTCAGGTGTTGCAAGCGTACATCTTGATCAGGCATTGCAAGGGTCTCCGACGGCGCTAGCCGTCAAGCGGGTCATGCTTTATTATCCAGCATCTTTTTCAGACCATCGAGAGGCGTGCGGCCCACACCGCGGGCAGATGGCACGCAGGAAGCCCGGACTAATAAGATGGCATTGAAATCCCCCGCGTTTCGTAAAAAATTTCCGTTGTTGGTTACCGGCAGTTTGCTGGCGCTGCAACCCCTTGCCACTTCCTACGTGGTCGCCGCGGAACAGTTTGACTGCTCAGTCTCTGCTTCGGGTTCCTGGGACTGTGCGCCAAAGACGCCGGCGGCTGCATTGCCACCGCGTCCCGTCCATGACGGCAGCGCAGTTTCCGCCACCGGCGAAGCCTCGGCCGAGAACGGTTCCAGCGAAGACGCCGGCGCCAAGCCGGTGCTGGTCACCGAATCCAAAGGCCGTGGCCTGACATCCCGTAGCGCAGACTACAGCCACCTCGACTGGGTTCCCCGCGAGCAGCTCACTGCCGCACAATTGGCCGAAACCGGTCCTTATTGCTCCGGTTCCTATATCGAACCGATTCGTCCTGGCATGGATGACAAGACGAATAAAAGCGACGCTCCAACCTTTATCGGCGCAAAAGCTTCCCGCTATAAGCAGGATGAGCAAGTTGCGACACTGGCCGGTGACGTTGTCATGCGTCAGGGCAGCATGCAGGTCGAAGCCGACGAAGCCAACCTGTACCAGGCCGAAAGCCGTGGCGAACTGAACGGCAACGTGCGCATTCGCGACAACGGCGCCTTGATCGTCGGCGACCACGCCGACGTGCAGCTCGACACCGGTGAAGCCAAGGTCGACAACGCCGAATACGTGATGCACAAATCCCGCATCCGCGGTAATGCGCTGTACGCCAAACGTGCCGAGAACGCGATCATCCGCCTCAAGGATGGTACGTACACCACGTGCGAACCGAACAGCAACGCCTGGCAGCTCAAGGGCAACAACATCACCCTGAACCCGGCTACCGGTTTCGGCACGGCGACCAACGTGACGCTGCGGGTCAAGGACATTCCGGTCCTGTACACGCCGTACATCTATTTCCCGATCGACGACCGTCGCCAGTCCGGCTTCCTGCCGCCGACCATCGGCACCGGCAGCGATACCGGCTTCATGCTGGTCACCCCGTACTACTTCAACCTGGCGCCGAACTACGATGCCACGTTGTACCCACGCTACATGGAAAAGCACGGCTTGTTGATGGAAGGCGAATTCCGCTACCTGACCAAGTCCAGCGAAGGCCAGTTCGGCGCGGCGTACCTCAACGACGAAAGCAACGAACGCGACAAGCAGACCGACGCCGAAAAAACCCGCTACATGTACAACTGGCAGCACAAGGGCGGTCTCGACTCGCGAACGCTCACGCAAGTCGACTACACCAAGATCAGCGATCCGTATTACTTCCAGGATCTGCAGACCGACCAGATTGGCGTGAAAAGCCAGGACTACGTGAACCAGCAGGGCTCCGTCACCTATCGCGGCGACGGCTATACCGCTCGCGTAAATGCCCAGGCCTATCAGCTGGCGACCGTTTCGAACATTACACCGTACGACCGTTTGCCGCAGATCACCTTCAATGGCGCGCTGCCGTATCATCCCCAAGGCTTGAATTTCTCCTACGAAACCGAAGTTGTTCGGTTTGACCGGGATCTGAAATCCGGCAACTACTCCGACGAAGACGGTAATGTAGAGCCACGTATTGATAACAACGTTCGAGGCCTGGCTCGTGCCAACGGCGATCGCCTCAACCTGGCTCCAGCCGTCACCCTGCCGCTGAACTGGACCTATGGCTTCCTGAAGCCGAAACTCAAGTACCAGTACACGCAGTACCAACTGGATCTGGACGGTACTGGTAAAAGTCAAATTGCGGGTCAAAATCAAACCGCAGCTGCAAACGGGACTGAGAATTTCAACGGTCAGTTCGACAGCAACCAAAATCGCGCAGTGCCGATCGCCAGCATCGACAGCGGCCTGTACTTCGATCGCAATACTCAATGGTTCGGCAAGAACTATCGCCAGACCCTCGAACCGCGCCTGTTCTACCTGTACGTGCCTGAGGTCGACCAGGTAGACATCCCGGTATTCGACACCAGCGAATACACGTTCAGCTACGCGTCGCTGTTCCGTGACAACCGTTTCTCCGGCGCCGACCGTGTCGGCGACGAAAACAAACTGTCCCTGGGCGTGACCAACCGCTGGATCGAAGATAACGGTTTCGAACGTCAACGCCTCAGCGTAGGCCAGGCCCTGTACTTCAAGGACCGCGAAGTCCAGTTGCCGGGTGTCGATCCGAAACTCCGCGCCGATGCCCAAGCCAGCGTTTCGCCGTACGCACTGGAGTACGAATACCGCTGGAACCGCGACTGGCGTACCACGGCCGACTACAACTGGGACCCGGACAGCCACAGCCCTCGTTCGGGCAGTGCGATGTTCCACTACCAGCCTGAAGACAACCCGAACAAGGTCATCAACGCCGGCTATCGCTATCGTAACGACCAGGTGATCTACAACCAGAACACCGGTCAATGGCAGTTCGGTGGCGACTACGGTACCCCTGGCACCCCGGGCTACGTGAAGGATTACTACAAGATCGAACAGCACGACTTCTCGGTGATCTGGCCGGTCGTGCCGCAATGGAACGCCATCACCCGTTGGCAGTATGACTACAACCGCAACCGCACCCTGGAAGCGTTCGGTGGTTTCGAGTACGACAACTGCTGCTGGAAACTGCGCCTGATCAACCGTTACTGGGTTTCCTATGACGAGTTCAGTCAGAACGCCCCGGAAAACGAAAAAGGCGACCATGGCGTCTTCCTCCAAATTGTTCTGAAGGGGCTCGGCGGCCTGACTGGCGCCAAGGTAGAGAGCTTCCTCGACAAAGGCATTCAAGGTTATCGTGAACGTGAAGACCAAGCTTTCTGATTGTCTGCGCCCGCTGATGCTGGGCGCGCTGTTCCTGAGTACGGCGGCGAGCGCCGCCGTACAGTCCATCGACAAAGTGGTGGCCATCGTCGACAACGACGTGGTCATGCAGAGCCAACTGGACCAACGGGTTCATGAAGTTCAGCAAACCATCGCCAAGCGTGGTTCTGCCGTGCCGCCGGCCAGCGTGCTGGAGCAGCAGGTACTTGAGCGCCTGATCGTCGAAAACCTGCAATTGCAGATCGGCGAGCGCTCTGGTATCCGCATTACCGACGAAGAGTTGAACCAGGCTGTCGGCACCATTGCCCAGCGCAACAACATGTCGGTAGAGCAGTTCCGCGCCGCCCTGACGCGCGACGGTCTGTCCTACGACGACGCACGTGAGCAGATTCGCCGCGAAATGGTCATCAGCCGTGTACGCCAGCGTCGGGTCGCCGAGCGCATTCAGGTCTCCGAGCAGGAAGTGAAGAACTTCCTGGCATCCGACCTGGGCAAAATGCAGCTGTCCGAAGAGTTCCACCTGGCCAACATCCTGATTCCCACGCCGGAAAGCGCCAACTCCGACGCGATTCAGAACGCAGCCAAACAGGCCGATGCGATTTACCAGCAACTCAAGCAAGGCGCTGACTTCGGTCAGTTGGCAATCGCCAAGTCCGCCAGCGAAACCGCACTGGAAGGTGGCGACATGGGCTGGCGCAAGGCCGCTCAATTGCCTCCGCCGTTCGATCGCCTGCTGAGCACCATGCCGGTGGGTGATGTCACCCAGCCAATGCGCACCCCGGGCGGCTTCATCATTCTGAAGGTCCTCGAAAAGCGTGGCGGCCAGACCCAGATGCGCGATGAAGTACATGTGCGCCACATCCTGGTCAAGCCGAGCCCGATCCGCGACGAAGCAAAAACCAAGGCCCTGGTAGAATCGCTCTACAGCCGTATCGAGGCTGGCGAAGACTTCGGCGAGCTGGCGAAAAGCTATTCGGAAGACCCGGGCTCCGCCCTCAACGGCGGCGACCTGAACTGGATCGACCCGAACGCACTGGTGCCCGAGTTCCGCGAAGTGATGGCCAGGACCCCGCAAGGTCAGCTGTCCAGGCCGTTCCAGACTCAGTACGGCTGGCACGTCCTGGAAGTCCTTGGCCGTCGCGCCACCGACAGCACCTCACAGGCTCGCGAGCAGCAAGCAATGACCGTTTTGCGTAACCGCAAATACGACGAAGAGCTGCAAACCTGGCTGCGTCAGATCCGTGACGAAGCGTACGTGGAAATCAAACTCCCTGGCGCCGACCAGGCAGCGCAGTGAAACCCCAACGTTTCGCGCTGACACCCGGCGAACCGGCCGGCATAGGTCCCGACCTGTGCCTGCTGCTCGCCTCGCAAGCCCAGCCTCACCCCCTGATTGCCATTACCAGCCGCGACCTGCTCATTGAGCGGGCCGCGCAACTGGGCGCGGCTGTCGATCTGCTGCCGGTCACACCGGACAACTGGCCGGACGTACCCGCGCCAGCCAACAGCCTGTATGTCTGGGATACTCCGCTCAATGCCAAGGTCGTCGCCGGGCAACTGGACAAGGCGAACGCTGCCTTCGTTCTGGAAACCCTGACCCGCGCCGGCCAAGGCTGCGTGAGCGGAGATTTCGCCGGCATGATTACCGCGCCAGTGCACAAAGGTGTCATCAACGAATCCGGCATCGCCTTTTCCGGGCACACGGAATTCCTTGCCGACCTGACCCACACCGCGCAAGTGGTGATGATGCTGGCCACACGCGGCTTGCGCGTGGCCCTGGTGACCACTCACCTGCCCCTTCGCGAGATTGCCGATGCAATCACGCCGGAGCGTCTGGAACGCGTCACGCGTATCCTGCACGCCGACCTGCAAAACAAGTTCGGCATCGCCCGGCCACGCATCCTGGTCTGCGGGCTCAACCCCCATGCCGGCGAAGGCGGGCACCTGGGCCATGAAGAAATCGATATCATCGAACCCACATTAGAGCGCCTGCGCGGCGAGGGCATGGACCTTCGTGGCCCCCTGCCCGCCGACACTCTGTTTACCCCCAAATATCTGGAGCACTGCGATGCGGTGCTGGCGATGTACCACGACCAGGGCCTGCCGGTGCTGAAGTACAAAGGCTTCGGCGCGGCAGTCAACGTGACCCTTGGCTTGCCGATTATCCGCACCTCGGTCGACCACGGCACCGCCCTGGACCTGGCCGGCAGCGGCAAGATCGACACCGGCAGCCTGCAAGTCGCCCTGGAAACCGCCTACCAGATGGCCGAGACCCGTTTATGACCGAGCATTACCAACACAAGGCGCGCAAACGCTTTGGCCAGAACTTCCTGCACGATGCCGGCGTTATCGACCGCATCCTGCGCTCCATTCATGCCAAGGCAGAAGACCGTCTGCTGGAAATCGGCCCGGGCCAGGGCGCACTGACCCAAGGCCTGCTCAGCAGCGGCGCGCAACTCGATGTGGTGGAACTGGACAAGGACCTGATCCCGATCCTCAACCAGCAGTTTGCCGGCAAGAGTAACTTCAACCTGCATCAGGGCGATGCGCTGAAGTTCGACTTCAACAGCTTGAATGCCGTGCCTGGCAGCCTGCGAGTGGTCGGCAACCTGCCGTACAACATCTCCACGCCGCTGATTTTTCACCTGCTGCACAACTCGCACCTGATCCGCGACATGCACTTCATGCTGCAAAAGGAAGTGGTCGAGCGTCTGGCTGCCGGCCCTGGTGGTGGCGACTGGGGTCGGTTGTCGATCATGGTTCAGTACCACTGTCGAGTCGAGCACCTGTTCAACGTCGGCCCGGGGGCATTCAACCCGCCACCGAAAGTCGACTCGGCCATCGTGCGCCTGGTGCCCCACGCGGTACTGCCACACCCGGCCAAGGATCACCGCCTGCTGGAACGCGTCGTGCGCGAAGCTTTCAACCAGCGCCGCAAAACCCTGCGCAACACACTCAAGCTGCTGCTGAGCAATGCCGAAATCGAAGCCGCCGGCGTCGATGGCAGCCTGCGTCCCGAGCAACTCGACCTGGCCGCGTTCGTACGCCTGGCCGACAAGCTCAGCGAACAAAAGCCTGCCGCAGACTGACAGGCGATGAGCGCTATCGGGTAGGACGCCACTCTGGTCTACTACCCGATACTTGGCCTAGACTGAACCCCAACAGCTACGCCCCGCGTCCCGCTTCGTTTTTAAGGCCCCTTGCATGTCCGATCCTCGCTATCAGGTCGACGTCAGCGTCGTCACCCGCTATCTGGCAGAACAATCGCAACCCGAGCACGACCGCTTTGCCTTCGCCTACACCATCACCGTGCAAAACAATGGCGAAATGCCCGCCAAACTGCTTTCACGGCACTGGGTCATCACCGATGGTGACGGGCATGTCGAAGAAGTGCGTGGCGCAGGTGTAGTCGGCCAACAACCGTTGATCGAGCCCGGCAAGAGCCACACCTACAGCAGCGGCACGGTCATGACCACCAAGGTCGGCACCATGCAAGGCACTTATCAGATGCTGTCCGACGACGGCAAACACTTCGATGCCATCATCGCACCCTTCCGCCTGGCGGTGCCCGGAGCCCTGCACTGATGGCAACGTACGCTGTCGGTGACCTGCAAGGCTGTCTTCAAGCCCTGCAATGCCTGCTCAAACAAGTGGCGTTCGACCCACAACGGGATCGTCTGTGGCTGGTGGGCGACCTGGTCAACCGCGGCCCGCAGTCGCTGGAAACCTTGCGCTTCCTCTACAGCATTCGCGAATCGCTGGTGTGCGTGCTCGGCAACCATGACCTGCACCTGCTGGCGGCCGGACGCAACATCGAACGCCTGAAAAAGGCCGATACCCTGCGCGAGATCATTGACGCGCCCGATAGCGCCGAACTATTGGAATGGGTGCGCCAGCAAAAGCTCATGCACTACGACGAACAGCGCAACCTTGCATTGGTCCATGCCGGCATTCCACCGCAGTGGTCGCTGCGCAAAGCCTTGAAGTGTGCCGCCGAAGTCGAGACCGCCTTGCGTGACGACAACCTGTTGCCGCCCTACCTCGATGGCATGTACGGCAACGATCCGGCGAAATGGGACAACGACCTCAAAGGCGTGACGCGCCTGCGGGTGATCACCAACTATTTCACGCGCATGCGCTTTTGCACCGCCGAAGGCAAACTCGACCTCAAGAGCAAGGAAGGTCTTGATACCGCACCAGCAGGCTACAAGCCCTGGTTCCAGCACCAGCACCGCAAGACCAAGGACCTGAAGATCATCTTCGGTCACTGGGCAGCACTGGAAGGCAACGTCGAGGAGCCGGGTATTTCGGCACTCGATACAGGCTGCGTCTGGGGCGGAGCCCTGACCCTGATGAACGTCGACAGCTTTGAGCGCCTGTCCTGCAAATGCGACGAACACGGTCATGCCATGCCGCCAGTCGCCTCATCCATTCCCCAAACATCGCCAGCCAGCGCTCCGCGCTAGACTGCCCATTCAGCCGAGCCACAGGAGCCCGCCATGAGCGAATTCAAACGTATCCCCCCGGAACAGGCCCAGGCCCTGCGCGAACAAGGCGCAGTGGTAGTCGACGTCCGCGACCCGGCCACTTTTGCCGCCCTGCACATCGCAGGCTCGAAGCATCTGGACAACCATTCCCTGCACGCTTTCATCCAGGGCGCCGACCTCGATGCACCGACCGTGGTGGTCTGCTATCACGGTAACTCCAGCCAGGGCGCAGCCGCTTACCTGATCAGCCAGGGCTTCTCCGACGTGTACAGCATGGATGGCGGATTCGAGTTGTGGCGGACGACGTATCCTGCGGAAACGGCGCAAGGCACCACCGAATAATTTTTTTGTAACGTTGCAGGCCCCGGCTCCCGCGGGCTGGCGCGGTGGCAGACGAACGGTCTGCCACAAACAATTACGTATCTTGCCTTTACCTCCCGAATTCCCAACTATCCTTAAGCGCAGGCCATCCAAAACAGGGGAGAGCCGGTACACCGGCGCGCGGGTCATCGGGAGTAGCTTTCGGAGTAGTCAGCTCCGGGAGAGTTCTGGGGGGTAAACAGCAATCGCCTGTTCGGTTGCTGCCAGCATCGACTGAGTGATCCGGCGTCGGCTCCACGTATCGAGCGAGGTGACGTCATGAGTATCTTTAGCCACTTCCAACAACGCTTCGAGTCCACACGCCAGGAAGAACTCTCTCTGCAGGAGTATCTGGAACTGTGCAAAAAAGACCGTAGCGCCTACGTTTCCGCCGCCGAGCGTCTACTGCTGGCCATCGGTGAACCGGAACTGCTCGACACCTCGACCAACTCGAGACTGTCGCGCATCTTCTCCAACAAGGTCATCCGCCGCTATCCGGCCTTTGAAGACTTCCACGGGATGGAAGAATGCATCGACCAGATCGTGTCGTATTTCCGCCATGCCGCTCAGGGCCTGGAAGAGAAGAAACAGATCCTTTACCTGCTCGGCCCTGTCGGTGGCGGTAAATCGTCCCTGGCCGAGAAGCTCAAGCAATTGATGGAAAAAGTGCCCTTCTATGCCATCAAGGGCTCGCCGGTTTTCGAGTCGCCCCTGGGCCTGTTCAACTCCACTGAAGATGGAGCGATCCTGGAGGAAGACTTCGGCATTCCACGGCGCTACCTCAACACCATCATGTCGCCATGGGCAACCAAGCGCCTGGCCGAATTCGGCGGCGACATCAGTCAGTTCCGCGTGGTGAAACTCTTCCCGTCGATCCTCAACCAGATCGCCGTGGCCAAGACCGAACCTGGCGACGAAAACAACCAGGACATCTCGGCGCTGGTGGGCAAGGTCGATATCCGCAAACTGGAGGAGTTCCCGCAGAACGACGCTGATGCATACAGCTACTCGGGCGCACTGTGCCGGTCCAACCAGGGCCTGATGGAGTTCGTCGAAATGTTCAAGGCACCAATCAAGGTGCTGCACCCACTGCTGACCGCCACCCAGGAAGGCAACTACAACAGTACCGAAGGTCTCGGCGCGATTCCGTTCACCGGGATCCTGCTGGCGCACTCCAACGAATCGGAGTGGCACACCTTCCGCAACAACAAGAACAACGAGGCCTTCATCGACCGGATCTACATCGTCAAAGTGCCGTATTGCTTGCGGGTCAGTGACGAAGTGAAGATCTACGACAAGCTGCTGTTCAACAGTTCGCTGGCCAAGGCGCATTGCGCGCCGGACACCCTGAAGATGCTGGCCCAGTTCACCGTACTCTCGCGCCTCAAGGAGCCGGAAAACTCCAACATCTACTCGAAGATGCGCGTGTACGACGGCGAGAACCTCAAGGACACCGATCCGAAAGCCAAGTCGATCCAGGAATACCGCGACAATGCGGGCGTCGACGAAGGCATGAACGGTCTTTCGACCCGGTTCGCCTTCAAGATCCTGTCGAAGGTGTTCAACTTCGATCCGCACGAAATCGCCGCCAACCCGGTGCACTTGCTCTACGTGCTGGAGCAACAGATCGAGCAGGAACAGTTCCAGGCCGAGACCCGCGAACGCTATCTGCGCTTCCTCAAGGAGTACCTGGCACCGCGCTACATCGAGTTCATCGGCAAGGAGATCCAGACCGCCTACCTCGAGTCCTACAGCGAGTACGGCCAGAACATCTTCGATCGTTACGTGCTGTACGCCGACTTCTGGATCCAGGACCAGGAATACCGCGACCCGGAAACCGGAGAGATCCTCAACCGCGTAGCGTTGAACGAAGAACTGGAGAAAATCGAAAAACCGGCCGGCATCAGCAATCCGAAGGATTTCCGCAACGAAATCGTCAACTTCGTCCTGCGTGCCCGGGCCAACAACAACGGCAAGAACCCGACCTGGCTCAGCTACGAAAAACTGCGGGTGGTCATCGAGAAGAAAATGTTCTCCAACACCGAGGACCTGCTGCCGGTCATCAGCTTCAATGCCAAGGCCAGCAAAGAGGACCAGCAGAAACACAACGACTTCGTCACACGGATGGTCGAGCGGGGCTACACCGACAAACAGGTACGACTGCTGTCCGAGTGGTACCTGCGGGTCAGAAAATCACAATAACCCGCTGCCGGTCAGACCGGTTGTCGTCAGCCAGAGGCCTGTGTATGCATTTTCTGTTACACAAGCCTCTGGAAGGTGTTCGAAAGTCGGTAGCGAGTTCAGGCAGCATCCAAAGCGCTTGGGGGAGCGTTCAACATCCCTCGGCTCTCGGTTCGATGCTGTATCACCGCTCGCCCCTTTCAGGACAGCTTCTAAGGAGCAGTCATGAGCTATGTGATCGACCGACGTCTCAATGGCAAGAACAAGAGCACGGTGAACCGCCAGCGGTTTCTGCGGCGGTACCGTGATCACATCAAAAAGGCTGTCGAAGAGGCGGTCAGCCGGCGCTCCATTACCGATATGGAACACGGCGAACAAATCAGCATTCCCGGCCGCGACATCGACGAGCCGGTGCTTCACCACGGTCGCGGTGGCAAGCAGACGGTCGTGCACCCGGGCAACAAGGAATTCACCAGCGGCGAACATATCGCCCGTCCACCGGGAGGCGGTGGCGGCCGGGGCCCTGGCAAGGCCGGTAATTCCGGCGAGGGGATGGACGAATTCGTCTTCCAGATCACTCAGGAAGAGTTCCTCGAATTCATGTTCGAGGATCTCGAGCTGCCCAACCTGGTCAAACGCAACCTGACCGGCACGGACACCTTCAAGACCGTGCGGGCCGGGATCAGCAACGAGGGCAACCCGTCGCGGATCAACATCATCCGCACCTTGCGCTCAGCCCACGCCCGGCGAATCGCCCTGTCCGGCAGCAGTCGGGCAAAACTGCGCGAAGCCAAGGAAGAACTCCTGCGACTCAAGCAGGAAGAACCAGACAACTTCGGCGATATTCAGGAAATTGAAGCGGAAATCGAAAAACTCAGCGCGCGCATTCACCGCGTGCCGTTTCTCGACACATTCGACCTCAAGTACAACCTGCTGATCAAACAACCCAACCCCAGCTCCAAGGCCGTGATGTTCTGCCTGATGGACGTGTCCGGCTCGATGACCCAGGCGACCAAGGACATCGCCAAGCGCTTCTTTATCCTGCTGTACCTGTTTCTCAAGCGTAACTACGAAAAGATCGACGTCGTATTCATCCGCCATCACACCAGCGCCCGCGAAGTGGATGAAGAGGAGTTTTTCTACTCCCGGGAAACCGGCGGCACCATCGTCTCCAGCGCCTTGAAACTGATGCAGGAGATCATGGCCGAGCGCTATCCGAGCAACGAGTGGAACATCTACGCCGCCCAGGCCTCCGACGGTGACAACTGGAACGACGACTCCCCGATCTGCCGCGACATCCTGATCAACCAGATCATGCCATTCGTGCAGTACTACACTTACGTTGAGATCACCCCGCGCGAACACCAGGCCCTGTGGTTCGAGTACGAGCGCATCGCCGAAGCCTTTTCCGACACATTTGCCCAGCAACAACTGGTCTCGGCCGGGGATATCTATCCGGTCTTCCGTGAACTCTTCCAGCGCAGGTTAGTGACATGACCGCCAAAGAGCAGAAACGCCAACCCATTTCCACCGGCTCCGAATGGACGTTCGAGCTGATCCAGGCCTACGACCGTGAAATCAGTCGTATTGCGGCCGGTTACGCCCTCGATACGTATCCCAATCAGATCGAAGTGATCACCGCCGAACAGATGATGGACGCCTACGCCTCGGTCGGTATGCCACTGGGTTATCACCACTGGTCCTACGGCAAGCACTTCCTCAGCACAGAAAAGTCCTACACCCGCGGCCAGATGGGGCTGGCGTACGAGATCGTGATCAACTCCGACCCCTGCATCGCCTACCTGATGGAAGAAAACACCATCTGCATGCAGGCGCTGGTGGTGGCCCATGCGTGCTACGGGCACAACAGCTTTTTCAAAGGCAACTACCTGTTCCGCACCTGGACCGACGCCAGTTCGATCATCGATTACCTGGTGTTTGCCAAGCAGTACATCATGCAGTGCGAAGAACGCCACGGCATCGACGCGGTCGAGGACCTGCTCGACTCCTGCCATGCACTGATGAACTATGGTGTCGACCGTTACAAACGCCCTTATCCGATCTCTGCGGAAGAAGAACGTCGCCGGCAAAAGGACCGGGAAGAACATTTACAGAAACAGATCAACGATCTGTGGCGCACCATTCCCAAGGGCGCGGACAAATACAGCGACAAGGACAACGCACGCTTCCCCGCCGAACCTCAGGAAAACATCCTGTACTTCATCGAAAAACACGCGCCGCTGCTGGAACCATGGCAGCGGGAAATCGTACGTATCGTGCGCAAGATCGCCCAGTACTTTTATCCACAGCGTCAGACCCAAGTGATGAACGAGGGTTGGGCCACGTTCTGGCACTACACCCTGATGAACGACCTGTACGACGAAGGCCTGGTCACCGACGGCTTCATGATGGAGTTCCTGACGTCCCACACCAGCGTGGTGTTCCAGCCTGGCTTCGATAGCCCCTACTACAGCGGCATCAACCCCTACGCCCTGGGGTTTGCCATGTACCGCGACATCCGTCGCATGTGTGAAGAACCCACGGAAGAAGATCGCCGCTGGTTCCCGGACATTGCCGGTACCGATTGGCTGGCAGCCATCAAGTTCGCCATGAGCAGCTTCAAGGATGAAAGCTTCATCCTGCAGTACCTGTCGCCCAAGGTGATCCGCGACCTGAAGCTGTTCAGCATTCTCGATGACGACCAGAAGGACGACCTGCTGGTGCCCGCCATTCACGACGAAGGTGGCTACCGCATCATCCGTGAAACCCTCGCGGCACAGTACAACCTGGGCAATCGCGAGCCCAACGTGCAGATCTACAGCATCGACCGCCGTGGCGACCGCTCCCTGACCCTGCGCCACCAGCAGCACGACCGCAAACCACTGGGGGACTCGACTGAAGAAGTGCTCAAACACCTGCACCGCCTCTGGGGCTTCGACATTCACCTGGAAACCCTGCAAGGCGATCAGGTCATGAAAACCCACCATGTGCCGCCCAGAAGCGAGCACAGCGAAGGTGATTACGGACGCCTGGACTTGGCCGTCATCCATCTTTGATACCGTTTGTGCCTCCGAAAGCTCGATGCAACGGTTATCCTGTCGAGCTAACGGAGGTTTTTTATGCGTATTTATAAAGTCGGCGGCGCGGTACGTGATCGCCTGCTGGGCAAACCGGTTACCGATATCGACTGGGTCGTGGTTGGCGCCACCACCGAAGAGATGCTCGCCAAGGGCTTTCGCCCGGTGGGCGCGGATTTCCCGGTGTTCCTACACCCAAAAAGCGGTGAGGAATACGCCCTCGCCCGCACCGAGCGCAAAAGCGGACGCGGTTACGGCGGGTTCACTTTTCACGCCAGCCCCGAAGTCACCCTCGAAGAAGACCTGATCCGTCGCGACCTGACCATCAATGCCATGGCCGAGGACGATCAGCAGAACCTGACCGACCCGTACCACGGCCAGCGCGATCTCGAAGCGCGCCTGCTTCGCCACGTTTCCCCGGCATTTGCCGAAGATCCGCTCCGGGTCCTGCGTGTTGCCCGCTTCGCGGCGCGCTATGCGACCCTGGGCTTTACCGTTGCCCCGGAAACACTGGCACTGATGCGCCAACTCAGCGAGTCAGGCGAGCTTGAAGCACTGACGCCGGAGCGCAGCTGGAAGGAAATCTCCCGCGCCCTGATGGAAGATCAGCCACAGGTGTTTGTTGAGGTTCTACGCGCATGCGACGCACTCAAGGTGCTGATGCCCGAAGTCGACGCGCTGTTTGGCGTACCGCAACCACCCGCCCACCACCCGGAAATCGATACAGGCGCACATACCCTGAGCGTGCTGCAGCAAGCCGCAATACATAAACAGCCACTGACCGTGCGCTGGGCGTGCCTGCTGCACGACCTGGGCAAGGGCCTGACGCCAGAGGAAGAATGGCCGCGACACATTGCCCACGAGTTCAAGGGCCTGAAGCTGATCAAAGCAGTCAATGAACGCTTCAAGGTGCCGAGGGACTGCCAGGAACTGGCGCTGCTGGTGGGCGAATATCACACCCATGGGCATCGCGCCCTTGAGCTGAAGCCATCGACATTGCTGGAACTGCTGCAAAGCTTCGACATTTACCGTCGGCCACAGCGGTTCGAGGAGTTCATCGCGGCATGTGAGATGGATGCGCGTGGGCGCAAAGGGCTGGAAGAACGAAGTTATCCACAGGCGGATTATTTGCGCGGTGCAGCGACTGCCGCTCGTAGTGTGGTGGTCCAGCCATTGCTGGAGAAAGGCTTCAAGGGGCCGGATCTGGGGGAGGCGATCAAGCGTGAGCGGCTAAAAGCCTTGAAAGCCTACAAAGAGACCGCGTCGACCTGAAAAGCTTCGCGAGCAGGTTCGCTCCCACAGACTTACGCTAACCCTGTGGGAGCAAGCCCGCTCGCGAAGACGTCAGTAAGGTCACAACAAATCTGAAGGCGTCAGCTGCTCACCGCGCCATTCGAAAGCCACTGGCGCCAACACTTGATCAATTTGCGCTTGAGCCCACAAGGTCGCAAAACTCTTGCCTGCGCCCGGGTGCACGCGATCCGGCGCTATCAACGACAACGGCCACAGAACGAACGCATTTTTCAGAATTTCTGCCCGCGGCAAGATCAGGCCATCGAAGTTGCCCATCAGGTCACCGAACAACAACACGTCGATATCCAGTGGCAAACCTCGGCGATCCGGTGCGTAACGACCGTTATCAGCCTCAATGAACTTCAGACGACGATCAAGCTCAATCAGTGGCAGATCGGTATACGCCGACACCACGAAATTGAAAAACGGCCCGCTCTTGATGCCCACCGGCTGGCTTTCGAACACCGCCGAACAGCGGATATCGACCAGGAACGCCGCCAAAGCATCGAGCCCCGCCCGCAAATGGGTTTCACGCTCGATATTGCTACCGAGCCCGAGGTACACCTGAGTCAGCGACATCCGCGCTCGATCTCCACGCCCACACCGCCGGTGGCAGCCGGCACGGCGCCGGGCTTGGTCAGCTTCAGGCGCATCCAGGTGATCTTGAATTCGCTCATCAGCACTTCAACCAGGCGCTCTGCAAAGGTTTCCACCAGCTGGAATTGCGCCTGCTCGGCAAACGCCTGGATGCGTGAGGAAACACTGGCGTAGTCGAGCGCCAGGGTCAGGTCATCACCGGCTGCGGCCGGGCGATTATCCCAGGCGAAGCTCAGATCAAGACGCAAGCACTGTCGGATGCCTCGTTCCCAGTCGTAGGCACCAATCACCGTGTCGACTTCCAGGCCCTCGATAAACACTCTGTCCAAGCACTTCTCTCCGCTACACGACAAGGGCGCAATGCGCCGTTAGAATCAGGGCGTCCTCGCCCGGAATAGTTAGCATGTTTTGGTTATTGGCGATCCTCGCCTACCTGCTCGGCTCTCTGTCCTTTGCCATTTTGCTCAGCCGCCTGACCGGTAACCCCGATCCGCGAATGAGTGGCTCGGGCAATGCCGGTGCCACCAACATGTTGCGCCTGGCCGGCAAGAAACTCGCTATCCTGACCCTGCTCGGCGACCTTTGCAAAGGCCTGCTGCCGGTACTGATTGCGCGTCTTGCGGGCCTTTCGCAGCAGGAACAGGCCTGGATCGGCGTTTATGCCGTCATCGGCCATCTGTTTCCGTTGTACTTTCGCTTTCGCGGCGGCAAGGGTGTCGCCACCGCTGCCGGCATGTTGCTGGGACTCTACCCGCCCGCAGCCCTTCTGGCGGTCTGCGCCTGGCTCTTGACGTTCTACCTGACCCGCACCAGCTCCCTGGCCGCCCTCATCGCCACACCGCTGACCCTGCCGTTGCTGGCCTGGCAAGAACCGGCCGCCCTGCTACCCATGAGCGCGCTCACCGGGCTGATCGTCTGGCGTCATCGCGGCAATCTACGCGACCTGTTTGCCGGCCGCGAACGGCATTTTTAGCGGCCGGACACAAGCACCACTCATCAAAGCGCCGACAACTGCTCCATCGGCCAACGCGCCTGCACGCTGATTGCCAGGCTTTCCTGCTGACCGGCCTGCAAGCGCTGGCAACCGGCGAACGCGATCATTGCGCCATTATCGGTGCAGAACTCAGGACGCGCATAAAACACGTCGCCCTTCATGTCGCCGAGCATTTTTTCGAGGGACGCGCGCAACGCCTTGTTGGCACTGACGCCTCCAGCAATCACCAGGCGCTTCATGCCGGCGGCCTTCAGGGCACGCTTGCACTTGATGGTCAAAGTCTCCACCACGGCCTGCTGGAACGCCAGCGAGATGTCGCAACGGGCTTGCTCGCCGTCGTCTCCGGCGCTGACGCACTGCTGCCAGGTGTTCAACGCAAAGGTTTTCAGGCCACTGAAGCTGAAATCCAGGCCCGGGCGGTCGCACATCGGCCGCGGGAAGACGAAACGCCCTGCAACGCCCTGCTCTGCAAGGCGAGCAATCTCAGGCCCACCCGGATAATTGAGCCCCATCATCTTGGCCGTTTTGTCGAAGGCCTCGCCGGCGGCGTCATCCAGGGTCTCACCCAGAAGCGTGTACTGGCCGATTCCGTCGACCTGAACCAGTTGCGTATGACCACCCGACACCAACAAAGCGACGAACGGAAACTCCGGCGGTTGCGACTCCAGCATCGGCGCCAGCAAGTGGCCTTCCATGTGATGCACGCCGAGGGCCGCAATACCCCAGGCAAAGGCCAGCGCCTGAGCGCAGGAAGCCCCTACCAACAAGGCACCGACCAGGCCAGGACCCGCGGTGTAGGCGATCGCGTCGATCTCGGTCGGCACGCAGTCGGCCTCGGCCAACACCTGACGAATCAAGGGCAGCATGCGTTTGACGTGATCGCGCGAAGCCAGCTCCGGCACCACGCCACCATAGGCGCGGTGCAGGTCGATCTGACTGAACAGCGCATCGGCCAGCAGACCGCGCTCACTGTCATACAATGCGACACCGGTTTCGTCGCAGGAGGTTTCTAATCCCAGTACTAGCATGGGTTTGCGCCTTGTTTAGGCTGAATTCGAAGGCGCGCATAATAGTCGTCGCGTGATGCCCCGACCAGCGGTTTTCGATCAGAGGCTTTGCATTCCGAGCGATGAGGGGTTAACATCCGCAACCCTTAAAAACCGACGTCTTCAAGTGCTCTTTTGCCGCGAGGATGTTGACCCCGGTAATGAATGAAGGTAGCTCTGGATGCCAGCCGTCAAAGTAAAAGAGAACGAACCCTTCGACGTAGCTCTGCGTCGTTTCAAGCGCTCCTGCGAAAAAGCCGGTGTACTGGCTGAAGTTCGTAGCCGCGAATTTTACGAGAAGCCAACTTCTGAGCGTAAGCGCAAAGCAGCAGCCGCTGTTAAGCGTCACGCCAAGAAAGTTCAGCGCGAACAGCGCCGCGCCGTTCGTCTGTACTAATACACAGACGATCGTAGCAAGCTTCTGCCAAGCCCGGCCCTCAGCCGGGCTTATGGCATTTGCGTAAAACGCTTGATGCTTCACTGTCAAAGCCGCAGACGCGACCGAGACAAATCTGCTTCATCGCGTCAGACCTGGCTCTTTTGCCAGCGGTGCACGTCTTTTCTGACGAGCCTTTCAAGGCTACTGACGAGCACACCCACTGATTCCTCTCACGACGATCAGCCCAAGGCACCTGCTTGCGTGCCAGATGATGAGCTATCCGGGGCCGATGATTGGCCGCTGCGGATTCAGCGCAACACATTCAAACAGTCGAATACTGATTGGCATTAACGTCAGTGGATTTTCGGCAGATACACTTCCCGACAGCGATTACGCAGACGACACCGGTCGAGCCGCACACTTTGCGCGCCTCAAACAATGACCGCGTTCGGCCGCCGTACGTTTCGGACCCCTTTTCAGCGCAGATGACGAGAACGCCATGGCCGGGCTAATTCCCCAGAGCTTCATTGACGACCTTCTGAACCGCACCGACATCGTCGATGTGGTCAGCTCGCGCCTGCAATTGAAAAAGGCCGGCAAGAACCACACTGCCTGCTGCCCGTTCCACAAGGAAAAGACTCCGTCGTTCAGCGTCAGCCCCGACAAGCAGTTCTATTACTGCTTCGGCTGCGGCGCTGGCGGCAACGCCCTCGGCTTCATCATGGACCACGACAACCTGGATTTCGTCCAGGCTGTCGAAGAACTGGCCAAAGCCGCCGGCATGGAAATCCCCCGCGAAGAAAGCGGTCGCCCGCACAAACCGCGCCAGCCGACCGATTCGCCGCTGTATCCGCTACTGAGCGCCGCTGCCGACTTTTATCGCCAGGCCCTGAAAAGCCATCCATCGCGCAAGGCCGCGGTGGAATACCTGAAAGGTCGCGGGCTGACCGGCGAAATCGCCCGGGACTTCGGCCTGGGTTTTGCCCCACCTGGCTGGGACAACCTGTTCAAGCACCTGAGCAGCGATACCCTGCAACAAAAAGCCATGATCGATGCCGGCCTGCTGATCGAAAACGCCGAAAGCGGTAAACGTTACGACCGCTTCCGCGACCGCGTGATGTTTCCGATCCGCGACAGTCGCGGGCGCGTCATCGCCTTCGGCGGCCGGGTATTGGGCGACGACAAGCCGAAGTACCTGAACTCCCCGGAAACCCCGGTTTTCCATAAAGGCCAGGAACTCTACGGCCTGTACGAAGCGCGCAAGACCAACCGCAACCTCGACGAGATCATCGTCGTCGAGGGCTACATGGACGTCATTGCCCTGGCCCAGCAAGGCCTGCGCAATGCCGTCGCGACCCTGGGCACCGCCACCAGCGAGGAACACCTCAAGCGACTGTTTCGCGTCGTTCCCAGCGTACTATTCTGCTTCGACGGCGACCAGGCCGGCCGCAATGCGGCATGGCGGGCACTGGAGGCGACACTTTCGAGCCTGCAGGACGGTCGTCGCGCACGCTTCCTGTTCTTGCCCGAAGGCGAGGACCCGGACACCCTGGTCCGCTCCGAAGGCACCGATGCCTTCCGCGCACGGATCAACCAGCACGCGCAGCCACTGGCCGATTACTTCTTCCAGCAACTGACGGAAGAAGCCGACCCACGGTCGCTTGAGGGCAAGGCCCACATGGCCACCCTCGCCGCGCCGTTGATCGACAAAGTCCCGGGCGCCAACCTGCGCACCCTGATGCGTCAGCGCCTGAGCGAAATCACCGGCCTGAGCGGCGAAGCGGTGAGTCAATTGGCACAAAGCGCCCCGCAAGAAGCGCCGCCGGCCTACGACCCGGGCATCGATTACGACGCGATGCCCGATTACAGCGACTATCATCAGCCGCAGGCACAGGAAATGTATGTGCCGCAGCAGGAATGGACGCCGAAGAAACCCGGTGCAGGAGGCAAGAAATGGGACAAGAAACCGTGGGACAAGAATGGCAAACGGGGCGGTGATCGCGATCAACCCCGCGCGCCACGGGTGCCCGCCGCCGTAGAACCGCCAACCCTCGCCGCCTTGCGCACGTTGCTGCATCACCCGCAACTGGCCGAAAAAGTCGAGGATGCCGGGCACTTCGCCGCCGAGGATCACACCAACACGCAATTGCTGGTGGCGCTGCTCGAAGCTGTGCAGAAGAATCCCAAGCTAAACTCAATTCAACTGATTGCGCGTTGGCACGGCACAGAACAAGGCCGCTTGCTCAAGGCCCTGGCGGAAAAGGAATGGCTGATTGATGGAGATAACCTTGAACAACAGTTTTTCGACACCATTACTAGCTTGTCAGCCCGCCAACGCGAGCGAAATCTGGAACAACTTCTGCGAAAAGCGCGTCAAAGCGAATTGACCAGCGAAGAGAAAAATCAACTGCGCGACCTCTTGAGTCGCAATGTTTCCGCATCAAACCCGACCTCAACTGGCGCGTGAGGTCATAGCTCAGGTATAATCCTCGGCTTGTTTTTTGCCCGCCAAGACCTTCAGTGGATAGGGTGTTATGTCCGGAAAAGCGCAACAGCAGTCTCGTATCAAAGAGTTGATCACCCTTGGTCGTGAGCAGGGCTACCTGACTTACGCGGAGGTCAACGACCACCTGCCGGAGGATATTTCAGATCCGGAACAGGTGGAAGACATCATCCGCATGATCAATGACATGGGGATCAACGTATTCGAGGTTGCGCCAGATAAGGATTCCCTTATGCTGGCCGACGCCGATACCGACGAAGCCGCAGCCGAAGAGGCCGCTGCAGCGTTGGCTGCGGTCGAGACCGACATTGGTCGCACTACCGACCCGGTGCGCATGTATATGCGCGAAATGGGTACGGTGGAGCTCCTCACGCGTGAAGGCGAAATCGAAATCGCCAAACGTATTGAAGAGGGCATCCGTGAGGTGATGAGCGCAATCGCGCACTTCCCAGGCACGGTTGATCATATTCTCTCCGAGTACACCCGCGTCACCACCGAAGGTGGCCGCCTGTCCGACGTCCTGAGCGGTTATATCGACCCGGACGACGGCATTGCGCCGCCTGCGGCAGAAGTGCCGCCGCCGATTGACGCGAAAGCCGTCAAGGCGGATGACGATTCCGACGACGACGAAGCCGAAGCCTCGGATGACGAGGAAGAAGCCGAAAGCGGTCCGGATCCAATCATCGCCGCACAGCGCTTTGGCGCTGTGGCCGATCAGATGGAAATCACCCGCAAGGCGCTGAAAAAGCACGGTCGCAACAATAAGGCAACGATTGCCGAGTTGTTGGCCCTGGCCGAACTGTTCATGCCGATCAAACTGGTGCCGAAGCAATTCGAAGGCCTGGTCGAGCGTGTTCGCAGTGCCCTGGATCGCCTGCGTCAGCAAGAGCGCGCAATCATGCAGCTCTGCGTTCGTGATGCACGCATGCCGCGTGCCGACTTCCTGCGCCAGTTCCCGGGCAACGAAGTCGACGAAAGCTGGAGTGACGCCCTGGCCAAAGGCAAAGGCAAGTACGCTGAAGCCATTGGTCGTCTGCAGCCGGACATCATCCGTTGCCAGCAGAAGCTGACCGCGCTGGAAACCGAAACCGGTTTGACCATCGCTGAAATCAAGGACATCAACCGTCGCATGTCGATCGGTGAGGCCAAGGCCCGCCGCGCGAAGAAAGAGATGGTTGAAGCCAACTTGCGTCTGGTGATCTCGATCGCCAAGAAGTACACCAACCGTGGCCTGCAATTCCTCGATCTGATCCAGGAAGGCAACATCGGCTTGATGAAAGCGGTAGACAAGTTCGAATACCGTCGCGGCTACAAGTTCTCGACTTATGCCACCTGGTGGATCCGTCAGGCGATCACTCGCTCGATCGCCGACCAGGCCCGCACCATCCGTATTCCGGTGCACATGATCGAGACGATCAACAAGCTCAACCGCATTTCCCGCCAGATGCTGCAGGAAATGGGTCGCGAACCGACCCCGGAAGAGCTGGGCGAACGCATGGAAATGCCTGAGGACAAGATCCGCAAGGTATTGAAGATCGCTAAAGAGCCGATCTCCATGGAAACCCCGATCGGTGATGACGAAGACTCCCATCTGGGTGACTTCATCGAAGACTCGACCATGCAGTCGCCAATCGATGTTGCAACCGTTGAGAGCCTTAAGGAAGCGACTCGCGAAGTGCTGTCCGGCCTCACTGCCCGTGAAGCCAAGGTACTGCGCATGCGCTTCGGTATCGACATGAATACCGACCACACTCTCGAAGAGGTTGGTAAGCAGTTCGACGTGACCCGTGAGCGGATTCGTCAGATCGAAGCCAAGGCGCTGCGCAAGCTGCGCCACCCGACGAGAAGCGAGCATCTGCGCTCCTTCCTCGACGAGTGATACCAGACCCCCCGGCCCAGGCCGGGGGTTTTGTTTTATGGCAGATTAATATCTCCGCACCCCACCCTCCGCCCCGTAGCCCGTCTACACTCGAAACATCCCCAGAGCCATAACGAGACCGTTATGCCCAGACTGCCGACCGTGCTTTTTTTGCTGTCGCTGATGACCTGGACCGCAACGGCTGGCGCGCTGACTCTAACCGACGAAGAACGTAGCTGGCTGGCGGCTCACCCGGAATTGCGCCTGGGTGTCGATGCGTCGTGGCCGCCCTTCGAGTTTCGTGACGATGAGGGCCGCTACCAGGGCCTTGCCGCGGATTACATCGAGGTCATCCGCAAAAGGCTGGCAACCCGACTCACGCCCATCGAGCCGGTGAGTTGGACCGCCGTCCTGGAACAGGCCAAAAAGGGCAAACTGGACCTGCTGCCGGGCATCATGTCGACCCCGGAACGCCAGAGATACCTGTCGTTCACCCGTCCTTATCTGGATTTTCCGATTGTCATCCTGGCCCATGTCGGGGGTCCCCAGCCACATAATCTGAAAGACCTGTACGGCCTGAAAATCGCCGTGGTGGAAAACTACGCCCCCCACGAACTGCTGCGCAGCCACCACCCCGACTTGAATCTGGTGGCGATGCCCAACGTCAGTTCGGCTCTGCAGGCGCTGGCCACCGACGAAGTGGACGCCGTGGTAGGCGATCTGGCTTCCAGCGTCTGGAGCCTGCGCCAACTCAAGCTCGATGGGTTGTATGTCAGCGGTGAAACGCCCTATCGCTATCAACTGGCCATGGGTGTGCCCCGCGACAACAAGGTGCTGGCCGGCATTCTCGATAAAGTCCTGGCGGACATGAGCCCCGCAGAAATCAGCGCCATCCAGGAGCATTGGGTCGGCAACGTCCTCGATCATCGAACTTTCTGGAACGACCTGCTGGTGTATGGCCTGCCCGGATTGCTGCTGCTGACTGTCGTGCTGGCGGTGGTTATCCGCATCAACCGCCGCTTGAGCTCGGAAATTGCCCGCCGGGTAGACCTTGAACAGGAACTGCGCAGCAGCGAATACCACTACCGTGGCCTGGTGGAGAGCCTGTCGGCCATCGCCTGGGAAGCAAAAGTCACCGACTTCACCTACAGCTACGTATCGCCCCACGCCGAAGACCTTCTCGGTTATCCCCTGTCCCATTGGCTGATTCCGGGCTTCTGGCGCAACATCATTCACCCCGCCGACCTGACCCGCGCCCAGACCTTCTGCGACCACGAAGTGCTGGCCGGGCGCGACCACCGCCTCGATTACCGGGTGATCACCGCCGACGGCCGCTGCCTGTGGGTGCGCGACATTGTCAGCCTGATCGAACACGGGCATGAACCGGTGTTGCGCGGGTTGATGATCGACATCACCGACGCCAAGCGCACCGAAGAAGCACTGCGCCTGTCGGAGCAGAAATTCGCTTCCGTGTTCCAGCAATGCCCGGACATTCTGGTAATCGCGCGCCTGAGCGACGGTTGCCTGCTGGAAGTCAACGAAGCGTTCGAAGAGCAGATCGGCCTCAAGGCCGAGGAGGTCATTGGCCAGACCGCCACCAACCTGAACATCTGGGGGATCCCCGGTGTCGGGCCGGGCCTGCTGCAACGCTTGCAGGCCGGCAGCATCCGCAACCTGGAAATGCCCTTTCGTCGCAGCAACGGCCAAGTGTTTACCGGCCTGATTTCTGCCGAACCGTTCGACCTCGACATGACACCGGCGCTGGTGGTCGTGGTGCGGGACATCACCCAACTCAAGGAAACCCAGCAACAGCTGCAAACGTCCGAAGAAAAATTCGCCAAGGCCTTCCATGCTTCCCCCGACGGCTTGCTGCTGTCGCGACAAAGCGATGGCTTGCTGTTGGAGGTCAACGACGGTTTCAGCCGCATCACCGGCTTCAACAGCGCCATGTCGGTGGATCGTTCGGCGCTGGACCTGGGGATCTGGGTCAACCTCAATGAACGCAAGCAAATGCTCGACCTGCTGCACCGCGACGGCTTTGTCCGCGACTTCAGCTGCCATATCCGCCGCAGCGACGGGCAGATCCGCCTCTGTGAAGTGTCCAGCCGTCCGCTGCCGATTGGCGATGAAGACTGCATGCTGACCATCGCCCGGGACATCACCGAGCGGCACCTGATGCAGGAAAAACTGCAACAGGCCGCCACCGTGTTCGAAAGCACCGCCGAAGGCGTATTGATCACCGACACCCAACAGCACATCAGCGCGGTCAACCGCGCGTTCACCGAAATCACCGGTTACAGCGAAAGTGAAGCCCTGGGCCACACGCCACGCCTGCTCGCCTCGGGCCTGCATGACAGCGCGTTCTATGCGGCCATGTGGCACCAATTGACCGCCGAAGGCCACTGGCAAGGCGAGATTTCCAACCGGCGCAAGAATGGCGAGCTGTACCCCAGTTGGCTGACCATCAGTGCCGTGCGCAACCGGGAGAAGTTCATCACCCACTTTGTCGCGGTGTTCGCCGACATTTCCAGCCTCAAGCATGCCCAGGCCAAACTCGACTACCAGGCGCACCACGACCCGCTGACCGGCCTGCCGAACCGCACGCTGTTCGAAAGCCGCCTGCTGACGGCGCTCAACAACCAACAGGAAAACGGCGGTCAGGGCGCGGTGCTGTTCCTCGACCTCGACCGCTTCAAGCACATCAACGACAGCCTCGGCCACCCGGTCGGCGACCTGCTGCTCAAGGGCATCGCCGTACGCCTCAAGGAGCAGCTGCGTGACATCGACACCGTGGCGCGCCTGGGGGGTGACGAGTTCATCATCCTGCTGCCGGGCCTGCAACAATCCAGCGATGCCGACCACATCGCCACCAAACTGCTCAATTGTTTCGCCGCACCGTTCCAGGCCGGCGAACACGAGTTCTTCATCAGCGCCAGCATCGGCACCAGCCTCTATCCGAAGGATGGCTGCGACGTTGCCACACTGATCAAGAACGCCGACGCCGCGATGTACCGCTCCAAGGCCAAGGGCCGCAACCGTGTCGAAAGCTACACCCGCGACCTCACCGCCCAGGCCAGCGAACGCGTCGCACTGGAACACGAACTGCGCCGCGCCATCGAACGCAACGAGTTGCACCTGTGCTACCAACCGAAAATCAGCCTCGAAGACTACAGCCTGGTCGGCGCCGAAGCCCTGATCCGCTGGCACCATCCGACCTTTGGCGACGTGCCCCGGGAACACTTCATCCCGCTGGCCGAAGAAAACGGCATGATCCTGCAAATCGGCGACTGGGTCCTGGAAACCGCCTGCCGGCAGATGGCCGAATGGCACCGGCTGTACGACAGTCCCGGCCCGCTGTCGGTCAACCTGGCCGGCGCCCAACTGCGCCAACCCAACCTGCTGGGCCGCATCGAACAGTTGCTCAAGGACAACGGCCTCAACCCCGGCTTCCTGCAACTGGAAATCACCGAAAACTTCATCATGAGCCAGGCCGAAGAAGCGCTGGCGGTGCTGCATCAACTCAAACAACTGGGCGTGCAACTGGCCATCGACGACTTCGGCACCGGCTACTCGTCCTTGAGTTACCTCAAGCGCCTGCCGCTGGACATCCTCAAGATCGACCAGTCCTTCGTCCGCGGTCTACCGGACGATCCCCACGACGCCGCCATCGTCCGCGCCATCATCGCCCTCGGACGCAGCATGCAATTCACCGTGATTGCCGAAGGGGTCGAGACCCGGGCACAACAGCAATTCCTCGCCGCCGAAGGCTGTGAACAAATCCAGGGCTACATCGTCAGCCTGCCCCTGCCCCCCGACGAATTTGCCGCGACATTTCTTCGTACAACCGTAAAGGCTTTTTCGGATAGCACAGTCGCCAAACCGTCGCTATAATCCGCGACCTACTGAGGGCCTATAGCTCAGTTGGTTAGAGCAGAGGACTCATAATCCTTTGGTCCACGGTTCAAGTCCGTGTGGGCCCACCAAACAAGAAAGCCGCGCAATGCGCGGCTTTCGTGTTTCTGCCAGTCAGAAAAATCTAAACAATCGAACCTGTAATTTTTTGAACCGTCCACAAATCGTCCACACCGGCCGAAGATCTTCAAATACCTATGGTGTTAGGACGGTACAGCCAGCCTTCGGTTTCCTCCTCGCAAACCTCAACAATCACATGAATCCATCTATCGTGGTCTGCCGAAAGCACTTCAACTCTTGTCCCAAGCTTCAAGCGCCCAAGCTCACGTGATCGTTTGTCTGGCTCACACCTCAGGATCGCACCCTCCCTGATTATGAAACGATGCTCCGACAGCAAATCTTTGTATTCATGAGGAAGCTCTTTAACTACCTGATGAACCTGACTTGAGTCTGTGACTCCGCTAAGCTTCGAGTCCACCCACTCTATTTTTTGACACACATCGATTGCGTAATATGTAAAAACAAGAATAGTCACCATCCACTTCCAGTATTTAACCAGGTACTCTTGGGCCTTACTGGACAAGTCAGATACGCGGCTACCCGCCTCTAAACTAGTTACAATTTCATTCTCAAGGGCCGGTTCAGTCCATTCACTTACACCGACACCCCCAGCGAAATCTACTATGTTTGCATCGAATTCCACACGAGAGAGATTCGACGCTTCAGCTTCATCGAGTGAACCTGCAGAAAGAAACTGAAATAGAACCGAACTCTTTTGTTGCTCCAGCCAGCCAGAGTTAAACCCTTGAAGCTCTTTTAGTTTTGACCAGTAACTGCCGCTTGAAAACGCTAGAAGCGCAGGATTCATGGCACTCTGCATTGCCTCAGCGACTTTCGCAGCCTCACCCTGCGACTGCGCTATCGACGCTGCAAGCTGGACAAGTGGTCCTTGAGCCTGCTTTACCGCTTCAGAGATCTGGCGAGCAGCTTCCAAGACGTGCTGATTCTGAGTGGACGAAATGCTCAACAATTGCTTTATCGATTCAGACGCAGTAACTGGAAAAAAAGCAGATATATGTTTAGATACGTCCATAGCTGAGTGCCAAGCTTCAAGTTCAGCCCTTCCAAACCTCGTAAAACCTGATGCACTTTCGACATAACGAAGCGCGTCATTAATTTTTTTCAAGCGATCTTCAGCGTCCGACATTCACACTACCCCGTCTAAAACTATTGATTTAGAATCAAGCTTGGCAAGTGGATTAAGACTTACAACCTCAACCATATGCCTCGGACTAAAATGCGCATATTTTTGGGTCATAGCTAATGTTGCATGCCCAAGTGCTCGCTGTAGCGTCAGAATATCCCCACCATTCATCATGTAATGACTGGCAAAAGTATGCCTAAGTACATGGGTCATTTGCCCTTCAGGCAATTCCAGACCGATCGTTTCAACTGAGCGCCGAAAGGTGTTGTACGCCGGTGTGAATGGCAGCTTCCCTTTAAGCCGTTTCTCAAGGTCCTCAGCGATAGGCACGGAGCGATTTTTGCTCGACTTCGTTTTGCTGTAGTGGATCAGGCCATGGCGTACCTGGCGAACCTGCAAACTCTCTGCTTCGCCCCATCTCGCTCCAGTCGCCAAACACACCTGAGCAATCAACCCCGCGTCAGATTCGCGCTGTGACAAATCCTCTAACAGGTCCTCGATCTGTTCGGCCAACAGGTAGACCATCTCGGTTTCATCGAATTTAAGCTTTCGGACCTTAGCCAGCGGGTTGTCTCCTTCCCACTCCCCCAGACGCCCCAGCTCATTGAACACTGCCCGCAAGTACGCCAGTTCGTGGTTCAACATATTTGCGCTGATGGGTTTGGAATCCTTCCCCTCCTTGGCGAAACCTCTACCCGGTGTTTTCCGCGAGTGTTTCCCTTCGGCACGTTCTGCACGGTACTGGGCAAAGTCAGCGGCGCTGAAGGTCGCAACCTTGGGATTACCCATGCGTTCAATCATGTTGCGCAGTAGGGCCAGACGTTGCTCCCCCGTTTTCAGACTTCGCCCATGAACTACATACCAACGCTCAGCCAAATCCAATAGCTTGCGCGTATCGTGTTTAGGGGCCTTCTCGAACACACCGGTAGCGCCCTCCCCCATCACACGGTTGTGATATTTCTGTGCTTCGTTTTTGGTCGGAAATATCTTGCGTGTACGAACGCCGTATCGCCCGTCGGGACGACAATCCACTTCGTAGCGACCGTCCCCCAGTTTCTTTATGGCCACAGGCTTACACAGGCCAGCTCTGCCCCGCCTCCGGAATCTTTTGGACTTTCACTGGATCGTTGTTTTTCAGCGAGCCTCATATGGCAATAACCGGGCTTATTTGACCAACCTCGGGTGCGACTTCATCAGTTACCAACCACAGCGCATAGCGCTTAAATCGAGGGTGTTTAGTGATCTTCAGCAGCTCTACGGAGCTGACCGACGCCCGCCGCCCGTACTCATATCCCTTCCATGTTTCGAGTTTGATTCCCGCGATCTCGCAGATTTCCGCCTGAGTTAGACGCTCAGTCAGCCGCACTTCCTTGAGTTTTTGACCTAATTCCAACGAACACCCTCCTCTTGACATGTGCGTATGCACATCACAATATGTGCATATGCCACTTTATTCGGCATATATACACACGGAGCTTAGCAAATGCAGATCACCATAGACACGCCCTACACAACCGTTCGCGAGCTGGCACGCCGATCCGGCCAATCAGAACGAGCGATTCGGAATGACATCGAGCGTGGGCGAATCCTGGTACGAGCAAAAACTGAAGGTTCGAAAGAAGCACTGCTGGTCAACATGGTTGCGCTGGCCATAGAAGCGGCCGAGCAGGCCGAACGCGTCTCCCAGCGCTGAGGGTCGGCAAATGCAATTCGAAGACATTTACCGCTTAGAAGTGGTCGCCGCTCTAGAGCATGACCACGAACTGGATTTTAAGGACATTGGCAGCACCTACTTCCAAAAGGGAGTCTGCCCAGGCTGTAGCGAACGCACGCTGTACATCGCCCGCAAACAGCCATATCAGCTCAAATGCAATCGTCTGAACCAGTGTCAGTACGAAGAGAAAACCCGCGAGCGTTACAGCTACCTATTCGAAAACCTCAGTGAGCGGTTTCCGCGTACCGAGGTCAACCCGAACGCCACTGCTGATGCCTACCTACAGCGCAATCGCGGTTTCGACATCAGCAAAATGAAGGGCTGGTACGAGCAAAGCCGACGCAAAATGAAGGATGGCCAATGGGCAGACACCGTTCGTTTCCCACTCTGCGATGGCTACTGGGAACGAATCATTGACGCGACGATGGTCACGGCCAATGGCGGGGACAAAGCCGGCATTAAGTACAAAATGTCATACAAGGGGGGCGGTTGGGTTCCGCCTGGTATGTCCATCGAGCAAGGAGACACCGTCTACGTTGTAGAGGGCATCTTCCATGCAATCGCTTTGATCTTGGCCGGCTACAAAGCTATCGCGGCCATCTCAGCCAACAACTTTCCTTGGGATACCGTAGAGGCACACAAGTGCCTGAAAGTACGCTGGATCATCGCCTTGGACGACGACAAGGCCGGCCACTCGGTTATTCCGAAGTACCGCAGCCAATTGCTTGCTCGTGATGAGCTGGCATGGGTGGCCCTTGCTGGCACCGACCGCGATTGGGACGACGTGTACAGCAGCGCGTCGACGCCGATGGCAACTGGCTGCGCCAGACCGATGGCCAGATCCATGATCAGGCCAGCGAGCGCCGTGTAGAGGCGCTGGAAAACACTGAGCACTACCAGCGCCACAGCGTGACCGTGGATGACCATAGCATCGAGTCAGTGGGTGGCATCAAAAAGATCGAGGCCCTGGGCTCACTCAAGCTGCTTTCGGGCGGCTCCGCCAGCCTGGCGGCCGTGGACGACCTGCATCAAGCCACCGGGCGCGACCTGAATCTGGTCGTGGGGCAGAAGCTCAATGCTTCGGTGGGTGGCGATATGGAAGAGCGCATCACCGGCCTACGGCGCAGCGTGGCGGAAAAGACCTGGATGGGATCGGAAGGGGTGAACGTGCTGCAGGTCCTGTGTGACCTGCTCGATCTGGTGACGGCGATGAACACGCAACTGGCCGGCCATACGCATGTACCTGGACCGGAGCCGAGCCCAAGTGATGCAGGAACATTCAATGCGAGCGCAGGAAAAGCCAGCACATTGGCTGAACAGATGAAGTCAATAACACAGCAGTGATTTAGGTTCAGGGGCAAGAAGACTTGCCCCCTCTGCCTCAGGAAAAAAATCGTTCTATAAGCCAGCATGCAAAAAACACGAGGACTCGTAGATCGATTTCCACCTGTACAGCCTTTGTGCTCAGCTTAAACATGGCAAAAGCCCTGTTAAGTGCTGGCAGCGCTGCCAACTTTTAAGGGTTGGCATTTATATAGCGCCTTGCCGGGCGCTTGCTCTTGGCTTACCGCGAATGGCCGTGAGCTTCAGCTCAAGTGCATTGGATTATCCGATTGGGCACAGCCCAGGAACGGGTCCGATACACCATCACCTTTAGCGGCTTGATAGGCCGCAATCAGGGGCATCACCCCCTGAAACCTCAATTCAATATCTCTTTGTAGCACACACTTCAGCAGGAGTCTGCGGACCCGCCGGGAGTGGCCCCAGTTCGACTTCGGCCCCCTGCGCCCGCATGGTGGCCACGACACGGGCCAATTCCTCTTCACTCAGCGTCAGCAATGCCGCCATGTAGAAGTGCATGTGCATACCCATTACGCGGTCCTCAGTGCGGCCCGTGTACTTACGCCACTGCGACCCTTTCCCCAATCCGGCCAGATCCGCCATCTGTGGACTGGTGAACCCCAGTTCGATTTTCAGGCGCGCCAAATCTTCCGCCGTGGGCGGTCCATAATGCTGAATTCGTTTCATTGAAAGTCCGAAAGCCCCAGCACACTGGGGCAAAATCTGGAAAAGGTCGGTTACAGGTGCGAGATATACGTGTAAGCCATGAACACCACACCGGCGCAGGCGGCACCGATTAAGAACGGCACGAAGCCGTAGGTGGGCTTTTTGCTCAGGAGCTTGTCCAGGGCGGCGATCTCATCGGCCATCGGCTTGATCGGCGTCTTGTGGCTGTGGTTCATCGTTCATCCTCGTAAGGGGCTGGCGGGCGCGCCTATCGCGGCCCTTTTGGGTAATTTGGACCGATTCCCGGTAAAGCTCAAGGCCGAGAGGGTTGGCCCCGATGTTCGGGGCCGGTGACTCAGGGTTTGTTTAGCAGGTTGATCAGGGAAACTACCGCGGTAATCAGGGCCGCTCCAACCAGTAGGGGGTAAAACATTCCCTCCCGTCTCAACTTCTGTTCTTCGGCGATTAGCTTGCGGGTCTCAGCGAATAACTTCCGATTTTCTAGCTGGAGCTTATCCAGTTCGAGGTAGGCTTTTTCATCTAGGTCCATTTGGCTTCCTTGGTCTGGGCGGCGCCTACTGCGTCCCCCTTGGAAGCTATATTGACCCTTTAAGGGTCACTGCACAAGGCCGTTTTCTGCCAATATTTCGCCGATTTTTTTGATTGGTCTGGTGACGGCGATGAACACCCAATAGGCCAGCCATACGCATGTACCAGGGCCGGCGCCGAGTTCGAGCGATGCGGGGCATTCACCGATAACGCGGCACAAGCCACCTCTCTGGTCGGTCAGTTAAAGCCCATAACCCGTTGACTCATAGGCTTTTGGCCGTAGCTCAAGCAGAGCTAGCGCTCCACGATGAACCGCCGGTCCGCTACGGAAGGCGGGGAACGATATCTCTAAAAAACCGTCTATCCTGTGAGTACCGGACCTTGGCGGAACGCAACGAGCCTCCGAGGAAGACAAAGGAGGCCCTGTTGACCGGCACGAAGCCAGTACTATATAAAGCGCACTCAAATTAGCGAATTCGCTAATAGAACAGAGATGAGGGATGAATATGAACGTATTGTCCGCACTAGCCTACGAAGAGTACGAAGGCTTCTAAACCGCTACTTACAGCTTCCAAATGGAGACCATCGGTCTCCATTTTTTATGGGTAGAATCAAAGAAATGGATATTTGTACGTCGGTTACCTCACAGCTTGCATCCGAGGCCTTTAGAAATTTGCTGCTCATGTCCGGCGTACTGGTCGCCATCATTTCGGTCATCAAAGTGCAGTCGACGGCCAAGAAGAAACAAACAGCCGACCTGATGTTTGGATGCCGCATGGATGACCAATTGCGCCTAGGCAATGAGATGGTCGCGACGATGCATGACCCCGCCGGATCAATCAAAGATCTACTCAAGCCTGACAGAGCGGATGGTGATGAGGCCCGTGCGGTGAAATACGTCCTGAACCATTGGGAGCGTATCTGCGTTGGAATCAACGAGGGCATTTATCATGAAGAAATGCTTCGCCAGGCGAACCGGACGAACGTCGTAAATCTGTACCGGAAGGCCAAGCCCTTTATCGAGGCTGTTCGACACCAGACCGGGAAAAAGACCTTTTACAAGGATTTTGAAAAACTGGCGCTGAAGTGGGAAAAGAAACCTCTCAAAGTTTGACAAAACCTTACTGAAAAGCCCCCACACCTACCGGAAGTGTGGGGGCTTTTTTTGAGCGGCATTCTGACTAAAAGCGCAATCAGCGGCTATTGGCCAAAGCCCGCCCCAACGATTCAGCGGCGGCACCGCGTTCCTCTGACGTCCGGCCCTCAGCTAATGTCGAACTCAACGCTACGACAGCTTCCTCACCACCGATAAATCCAAGACCGCGAGCAGCAGCAGCGCGTTCTTCAGCTGTTCTCCCATCCTTCAGCACACCAATCAACATCGCGATATACCCTTTTTCTTCAATCATCGTCACGTCCTCATGTGTGGTTCACAGATGCTACGGCATTCACCAGCTGCGCCGCAAAGACCACTGCGCACTGAAAAAATCACGCCCCGAGAAAATCGAGGGACAGAATGCACTTTTCCCCCTCCCGCCGACGGGCTTTGCACAGTTTTCTTGTGAAATACTCTGAGCGATGAAGATAACCTTCCAGCGTAGGCAGACCGTGCCCTTTGGCCGTTTTTAACGTTTTTCACCCTGGGAAAGGCATTGCAAAAAAACGAAAGGAATTTTGTACGTGAACAACACCGCGTGGTGACTTGGCGGACCGGTGAAACGCCCAACCCAGGGCGGCATATACAAAAAAACACGCCATTGGGCGTGTTTTCTTTTTGAATCCTCCATGATTTACGCTTTAGCATCGGCTCTCCTTCGGAGAGTGAAAGCGGCTCAGAAGGTTATAAAAGCTAGGTGATGATGCCTAAGACACGCTTCATTGATTTTCACGTAGGTTTTTTTACCAGGTCCAATATTTTCTTTAAATCTTCAATACTGATTTTTTCGAGCAACTGGTAGACAGGCGGTTTTTCCGCGTGCTTGCCGTCCAGTGTATTGGAGGCGTTGAAGGCGATCGCATCAATGGCTTTTGCAATCAGTTCTTTTTGCAGAACATCCTCGTCTACCTGAAGTGCCTCAAGCTGCTTTTTGTAGCTTTCATATGAAGAGGCAAAAGCCTCTTTATGGGCATACTCTTGTTGAAGCCGCTCATACTGGCTACGACGAGTTGCTGAGAATATCGCGACCCAAACCACTGGTAGGATAATCGGCATTCGCGTAAGAAGCGTGCGTAGCATTTCCTCCCAGCCGGCTGTTTTTACGAACTCAAGGCGGAATGGTTCCAGAGAAATGTGGTCTGTTACCAGAGCCAATCCGCCAAGAAATAAAATCAACATTGAGCCGTAAAAAGCACGGGTGTACCGAATGATAGGCGTTTTAAAGTGGTCCTTGAGTGTCGTATAGGCTGAGGCCAGACCTGCACTTGTCGCTCCAGGCAACAAGGATTCTATGCTTTTGAATAATGCTTCCTGACGAGTTTTTTGTTCCGTTTCGTGCTTGCCTAGCTGCTCAAGTCGAGCGTCGAGCTCCTGCTTTAATCCATCCTCAGGCACTTCGTCATCGTCACCCTTCCGATAACCAAAGATTCGCTCGTAGAAGCGCTCCAGTTCCTTGGTTCTTGATGTGGCTGAATCCAATAACTCGTCAAGTGCGTCGCGTTGCTGATGAATTTCTTTGGAAAAGGTCGAGATTTTCTCGGATGTTGATTCAGGTCCATCGAGAAGCTTCTGATGCAGAGCTGCCACCTCTTTTTGGCTAACCTCCACGTCGGAAACCATCTCTTGGATGTACGTCTCCGCTGGTTTGTTTCCTTCGACACCTACGTACAAATAGTTATCGAATTGCTGTGCACGCAGCTCTATGGCCCCGATTTCCTTCTGTTGCCTGACGGCCTCTGCTGCAACATTCTCAAGATCAACCTGAACGCTTTTGGCTTTCTTTTCGAAGGCACCCACGTACTGCGTGATCTGATCGGAAAATTTCCGTACAGCATCCCCGTACGCCTTCAGAGCATGTTCTGGAGCGACCATGTATGGACGGACGTACGTGAGGAGATTATCGGCGTGTTCGTTTGCCTGAACGAGATGCGCTGCGTTCCGGTTTGAGGTGTACGCTCGTACCTGTAGTAAACAGGCCTCGGTTTGGCCGTGGCAATTTTGCCAAATGGATTTTGGGGTAAGCTCGATATCCGAGTTAGCGATAATGCCATCGACGAACGCGAGCGCCTTTTTTAATCGAGCCAGCTCTTCCACCGTTGTCGATACTGTTTGGTCGTCGACATCTAGCGGTTCAACTTCCTCCAACAGGGTGGTCCAAGAGCTCTTAAACGGGAGCTGATCGAATTCCTGAATCCATCTCGTCATCTGGCTTTCCTTCTAATTTTTGCCACATGTTACCAGCGGCGTGAAGCAAGCACGAAAGCAAGCAGCCGACAGCCACGCACTTTCTTTTCAACAGAATTGAATGGGTCAGTACTGCCACCAATTGCCGTCCACATTGCGTCCACAGCATTCGCAAAAATATCCGGCATATAGGTACATAAAATCAGATAAAGCCAGTGATTTATGACCATACTCCCTATCTGCGGGACCATTTTTAGGGCTCATAATCCTTTGGTCCACGGTTCAAGTCCGTGTGGGCCCACCAAACAAGAAAGCCGCGCAATGCGCGGCTTTTGCGTATTTGAATAGCCCAAAACAGTTGAGCCATTTTTTAATCGTTCAGTTGGCAAAGTTTTCGATCTTTACCTGGCCCTCGGGGAAAGTGGCGATGATTTCCAACTCGCCACCCATGGCGCGGATGTAGTTGCGCAAAGTACTGATGTACATGTCCGTTCGCCGCTCCATCTTGGAGATCGCCGCCTGGTTGACATGCAGTGTCCTGGCCAGTGTGTCCTGACTCAACGCTTGCGCCTGGCGCAATTCGTGAAGCGGCATTTGTGCTCGTAGCTTCTGATGCAAGGCCTCAACACGCGCTTGAGACTCTGGAGAGCGACGTGCCACCAAATCAGCAAATTTTTTAGCCATTGTCATAGCCCTCTTTCTTCAATGCTTCCAAATGCTCGTCGTAGAGACGTTCGGCCAGTGGCACCTGTTCCGAATACCAACGCTCCTGGCCGGTTTTATCACCGCCAATCAGCAGAATCGCGCTGCGCCGTGGATCAAACGCGTACAGCACACGGTAAGGCCTGCCAGCGTGCTGCACCCTTAACTCACGAAGGTTGCCATGCCGTGAACCCTTGATATCGCTGGTATGTGGAAAACCCAAGTGTGGGCCATCCTCGCCCAGCAACATCACCGTGGCCTGAACCGAGTCCTGTTCGGCCTCGTTCAGGTGATCCCACCAGGCCTCAAATTCATCCGTGCATTCGACGTCCCATTTCATACAAATATGCCACCAAAGGAATATAACCTCAAAGGAATAAATGTATGAGTTTCAGAGGTGCCCAACCATCCTGATTTCTCTGTCAATTGTTAACGATGGTTGCTGGCAGAGAGTTTGCCGTTTTGCCAATTGCTTCAGTGCCCTCACGACAACACGGGAACCGGGCGTTTGGCTCAACTACTCAGAGGATGCACCGGCCTGGAAAGTCGCTCGTTGCGCCAGTCTTCGTTTACAGAGGGTGTCGCAATATCGGATGACGTCCGTAAACCTTGTAGGCAAACTCCGAACCTTGCTTTTGGGCACTTTGCCGCCTTGTTGCGCTTTTCTTCGACGGGATAGTCTCTGGACGTCGCTGACCAATCAGTGATCGGGCTTGGAAACCCGTCGAAATTGGACGCAACAGTTTGCCCACCTGAATTTTGAGTTATGGCAGCTGTGCGCGGGACGTCTTCGGGCGTGCCGGTTTCCTAATTTCCCGGTTTTCCAACCTGCGCGCAGCTGCCACCCATTCGCTTGGAAACGAATGTGACAGCGCCTTAAAAAATTAGGAGTTTGAATATGAACACATCCACACCTTCAGAACTAAAAACCGTCGGTTTCACCCCTTTCCTGTATCTCTCGGATCAACCTCTGTTCCACGTCTGTCGCAACGTCCCCATCGCCGACGCCCTGGCCCAAGCCTCCGACCTGCTATTCCTCGCCAAGTCCCTGACCGTCGATGCCGCCTACACCCAAGACTCCGACCGCCACGCCTGGGCCGCGCATTACCTGACGACGATGAGCAAAGCGGTGATTGATGATGTGGTGAAAGTGCTGACGCGAAGGCCTGTTCAATCAAGAGCGGATGCAGATCAATAGAACACTGTTCACAGGACCGGAAAACTCCCAAAAAGGGACTGGGCGTTCCCTTTTTGGAACTGATAGAGCCGGCCTCTTCGACCCTTCGTTATTTGCAGTGCTGGACGACATCACTGCAACTGTCAGTCCAAACACGTAACGAAGGGATGGTCTGCACTGCCCGCAACCGCTCCAGCATCGGCCCCGTCAACACAACCTCATACGTATCCGCCGCCCGCCCCCACTGCTCCACAATGACCATCCCGTCCACCAGCGCCCCGGCCAATTCGGCAATCGTCCCGGCCTGATCCTCGATGATTTGTTGCGTCCGATCCCACACGCGATCAGTCATCGCTTTGAGCTGCGCAGTTATGCGTTCAGACGACGCTGGATCGGTATCGGGGTAGAGGATATTACGCAGCAGGTGCTGTAGCTCCCTGACTTTTGCGTAATCCTGTTCCGCCCCCTGCTCGCCTTTGAGGATGGCTGTCGCTTGCCGCTTATCGACGCGTTTTGCGGCTGAAGGTTTTGAAGGCAGTGTTTGCGCCATTGCGCCAGCCAGGAGCACCATCATCCGGGCTTCCAGATGTTCCTTCATGGCTTCCATCGACGAAATTGGGCGCACCAGGGTAATGGAGGCCCCTCCCTGGTGCCGCAGATCCTTGGTCACTGTCAGGCTCACCCCACCCGTTTCAAATCCCAGGGCGCGGGCCACCACGTAGTGCCCCATTTCGTGATGGGCGATCTGCAATGCACGGTCCCGTACAGCGGCAGGCAGCTTCGTTGTCATATCCCTGGCCTCTCACCCTCGACAGCATCAATCTTAGTCGATTGCCTACTCTCTTTCGGCCACAAGCGTCGCGTCGAACGAGCCTGTAACATGCTGGACCATTGATTCACGCCTCTGGAGCCACGCCGTTGCCCGACACTCGCCCCCCTGTTCTCGATGAAATCGACCGCCAATTGATTGCCGCCCTGCAGATCAACGCCCGCGAAAGCGTGGCCATGCTCGCCCGGCAACTGGGCATCGCCCGCACCACGGTCACTTCGCGCCTGGCGCGGCTGGAAAAGGCCAAGGTGATCACCGGTTACGGCGTGCGCCTTGGACAGCGGGTGGTGGATGGCGGGTTGCAGGCGTATGTGGGGATCACCGTGCAACCGCGTTCCGGCAAGGAAGTGTTGCGACGCCTGAGCGCGATGGCGCAGGTGCAGCAGTTGTGTGCGGTGAGTGGCGAATTTGATTATGTGGCGTGGTTGCGCACCGATTCGCCGGAGCAACTCGATCAGTTGCTGGATCAGATTGGCAGTGTGGATGGGGTGGAGAAGACCACGACGTCGATCATCTTGAGCAGCAAGATTGATCGGGGGCAGCCGGTTTGACATTCCAATTCAGGTTTCATGGGTGTCTGAGCTGACGCTATCGCGAGCAGGCTCGCTCCTACAGTGGGCAGTGTGTATCGATAGATCGTCATATTGATCGTTGAATTGGCAAAACGACGACACTTTGCGTCTTATTAACGTGCTCCGTGCTCTCTAGAATGGCTGGCATCTTTTCCTATACTCAGATGCGCATTCCGCGTCGGGTCGCCAGCAAGGTCAGCCATGAACAAGAACAATCGCCATCCTGCAGACGGTAAAAAGCCAATTACCATTTTTGGCCCGGACTTTCCTTTCGCCTTCGACGACTGGATCGAACACCCGGCCGGGCTGGGCAGCATTCCCGAGCACAATCACGGTGCCGAAGTGGCGATTGTCGGCGGCGGGATTGCCGGCCTGGTGGCGGCGTATGAGCTGATGAAGCTGGGCCTGAAACCGGTCGTCTACGAAGCCTCGAAAATGGGCGGCCGCCTGCGCTCCCAGGCGTTCAATGGCGCCGAAGGCATCATTGCCGAACTGGGCGGGATGCGCTTCCCGGTGTCGTCCACCGCGTTCTATCACTACGTCGACAAACTGGGTCTGGAAACCAAACCTTTCCCTAACCCGCTGACACCCGCGTCGGGCAGCACAGTGATCGACCTCGAAGGTCAGACCCATTACGCACAGAAGCTGTCGGATCTTCCTGCATTGTTCCAGGAAGTGGCTGACGCCTGGGCCGATGCCCTGGAAGCCGGCTCGCAGTTCGCCGATATCCAGCAAGCCATTCGCGACCGCGACGTGCCGCGCCTCAAGGAACTGTGGAACACCCTGGTGCCGCTGTGGGACGACCGCACCTTCTACGATTTCGTCGCCACCTCCAAGGCCTTCGCCAAGCTCTCGTTCCATCACCGCGAAGTGTTCGGCCAGGTCGGTTTCGGCACCGGCGGCTGGGATTCGGACTTCCCGAACTCGATGCTGGAAATCTTCCGCGTCGTCATGACCAACTGCGACGATCACCAGCACCTGGTGGTTGGCGGTGTGGAGCAGGTGCCACAGGGCATCTGGCGCCATGTGCCGGAGCGTTGCGCGCACTGGCCGGCCGGCACCAGCCTCAGCTCGCTGCACAACGGCGCACCGCGCACCGGCGTGAAGAAAATTGCCCACGCGCCGGGCGGCCGTTTCGCCGTCACCGACAACTGGGGCGACACCCGCGAATACGCGGCCGTGCTGACCACCTGCCAGAGCTGGCTGCTGACCACCCAGATCGAATGCGACGAAAGCCTGTTCTCGCAAAAAATGTGGATGGCTTTGGACCGTACCCGCTACATGCAGTCGTCTAAAACTTTCGTGATGGTCGACCGCCCGTTCTGGAAGGACAAGGATCCGGAAACCGGCCGCGACCTGATGAGCATGACCCTCACCGATCGCCTGACCCGTGGCACTTATCTGTTCGACAACGGCGACGACAAGCCGGGAGTGATCTGCCTGTCGTACTCGTGGATGAGCGACGCGCTGAAAATGCTCCCGCAGCCGGTGGAAAAACGCGTGAAACTGGCCTTGGATGCGTTGAAGAAGATCTACCCGAAAGTCGACATCGCCGCGCGGATCATCGGCGATCCGATCACCGTTTCGTGGGAAGCCGACCCGCATTTCCTCGGCGCGTTCAAAGGTGCGCTACCCGGCCACTACCGCTACAACCAGCGCATGTATGCGCACTTCATGCAAGACGACATGCCAGTCGAGCAGCGCGGGATTTTCATCGCCGGTGACGACGTTTCGTGGACGCCGGCCTGGGTTGAGGGCGCGGTACAAACTTCGCTCAACGCGGTGTGGGGCATCATGAAACACTTCGGCGGTGCAACTCACGCCGAGAATCCGGGTCCAGGAGATGTATTCAACGAGATCGGACCGATCGCCCTGCCCGAGTAAGAGGATTCCGAAATGCGCGTAGCCCTTTACCAATGTCCACCGCTGCCCCTGGATGTCGCCGGCAACCTGCAACGCCTGCATCAGTTGGCGCTGGAAGCCAAAGGCGCCGATCTGCTGGTGCTGCCGGAGATGTTCCTGACCGGCTATAACATCGGTGTCGATGCCGTCAGCGTGCTGGCGGAGGTGCATAACGGTGAATCGGCGCAGCAGATTGCGCGCATTGCCAAGGCTGCCGGGATCGCCATTTTGTATGGCTATCCCGAGCGCACCGAGGACGGGCAGATCTACAACGCCGTGCAGTTGATCGACGCTACTGGCGAGCGCATCTGCAACTATCGCAAGACCCATCTGTTCGGCGATCTGGATCACTCGATGTTCAGCGCAGGTGCCGATGAGTTTCCCGTCGTTGAACTCAACGGCTGGAAACTCGGTTTCCTGATCTGCTACGACCTGGAGTTTCCGGAGAACGCCCGACGTCTGGCCTTGGCCGGTGCCGAGCTGATTCTGGTGCCGACCGCGAACATGATTCCGTTCGATTTCGTCGCCGATGTCACCGTGCGCTCCCGCGCCTTCGAAAACCAATGCTATGTGGCCTACGCCAACTACTGCGGCCATGAAGGCGACATCCACTACTGCGGCCAGAGCAGCATCGCCGCACCGGATGGCAGCCGTATCGCCCAGGCAGGCCTGGATGAAGCATTGATCGTCGGTGAGCTGGATCGTCAGTTGATGGTTGATTCCCGCGCCGCCAATCGCTACCTGATCGATCGTCGTCCCGAGCTTTACGGCGACTTGAACAAGCGCTGACTCACTCTAATCCGCTAGCATTGGCACTTCACTGTTCTGGAAGTGCCCATGCCCGCGCTGAATCCCCTTCACCCCCACACTGAAACCCTGGCCAACGGCTTGCGGGTGACGCTGCGTCACGTCCCGAATTTGAAGCGCTGCGCAGCAGCGTTGCGGGTCGCCGCGGGCAGCCATGATGTGCCGCTGGCGTGGCCTGGCCTTGCGCATTTTCTTGAGCATCTGCTGTTTCTGGGGACTGAGCGTTTTCCTGCCGAGAAAGGGTTGATGGCCTACGTCCAGAGTCATGGCGGCCAGGTAAACGCGCGGACCAGCGAACGCACCACGGACTACTTTTTCGAATTGCCGCCTCAAGCATTCGTTGGTGGAATGGAGCGTCTATCAGACATGCTCGCCCATCCGCGTATGAATCCGGACGATCAACTGCGGGAACGGGAAGTGCTGCACGCGGAATATGTCGCGTGGTCGCAGGATCCGACAGCGCAGCAGCAGTTTGCGTTGTTCAATGGCCTGGCTGAGGCTCATCCGCTACGAGGTTTTCATGCCGGCAATCGCGACAGCCTGCCGGTAGAGCAAACTGAGTTTCAGCAGGCGTTGCAGGATTTTCATCAGCACTTTTACCAGACCGGGCAAATGGCCCTGAGCCTGGTCGGACCGCAGAGCCTCAATGAGTTGAAGGCAATCGCCGAAGCCTTTGGCAGCGTCATCGCCACAGGCGAAACAGTCACGCAACAAGCGCCGATATCGCTGATGGATACGCCGGATAAAAGTTATCAACTGGCTGGCGAACGACGTCTGGAGCTGCTGTTTGCTCTCGAAGCACTGCCCGACCGTTCTGCAGAAGCGTTGGCGTTCCTGTGCCACTGGCTGAACCAGGCTAAACCCGGGGGCTTGCTGGTGGACCTGCGCGAGCGCGGGCTGGCCGATCACTTGAAAGCCCAACCGCTGTACCAGTTCGCCGGGCAAGCTTTGCTGCATATCGAATTCACCCTGCCCGCCGCCGACTCGGCAACAGGCATCCGCGAACGCCTGCTGGACTGGCTCAGGTTCTTTGCCAAGCAAGACTGGGACCGATTGCGCGCAGAGTACGCCTCCCTGCTCCAGCGCCAGCAGCAAGTCAGCAGCGCCATGCAACTGGCTCGACTGGACAGCGAACAACGCGAAGTCGGGTTATCCGAGCCGGGTGTTACAGCCCTCACGCAAATTCTCCAACAAATCGGCACGGTGGATAACTTCAGCGGCCCATGGCAATTGCCGGCACTCAACCCTTTCCTGCACTCCGAAGCACCAACAGCCAACGCCGGATTGATTCGCGGCCAGACCAGCGCCCACCGCGGCCTGCGCACTTTTGCCCAGGATCGCTCGCGCAGCCGTCGTGAACGTTCGCCAATGCACTTCAGCCAGGCATGGCCGGACAACGGTGCTGAAGGTGCGATTTATCTGCGCTGGCGTCTGGACTCGACTCCCGGCAGCCACCTTCAATCACGGCTGGAAAACCACCTGCAACCGTTGCGCGAAGACGCGCGTCAGGCCGGTGTGGATTTTTCCTTCAGTGCGTCGGGCAACGAATGGCTGCTCAAACTGAACGGGCTACAGGAGCCGATGCCCAGCGTCCTCGAGCATGTGCTGAAAGAACTGACAAAACCTGATGCCGCCGTCTCACAAGCCGAATCGACCAGCGTTGCGTTGATACCGATTCGACAACTGCTCAAGGCATTGCCCGATCACTGCCTCGGGCACGCCGCGAACTCGGACGATGTGCAGCAACTCTGGTCGAGTGCGCGATGGGATGGGCTGGCCATCGGGTTATCGGCTCAGACTCAAGCAGCCATGGGCCTGGCCTTGAGCCGCATACCCGGCGCGCCGGACAATCAACTGACGCCGCCCTCGTCGATCCTTACACAGCATCTATGGAGCACTGTCGATACCGCTTCCAGCGAACACGCCTTGCTGCTGTTCTGTCCGACAGCCACCCAGGAAATGGCCGACGAAGCCGCGTGGCGTTTGCTCGCGCATGTCTGCCAGCCCCCCTTCTACCAACGCCTGCGGGTGGAACTGCAACTCGGCTATGCGGTGTTCAGCGCCCTACGGCAGATTCACGGGCAAACCGGGCTGCTGTTCGGTGTGCAATCGCCAAACATTGCGCCGGTGGAGTTGCTGCAACACATCGAGCAATTCCTGAATCGATTGCCGGAACTGATCAACGCACTCGACGACACCGCTTTCAACGTTCAACGCCAAGCCCTGGCGGATCAGTTTTCCAGCGCTGCGCTCACCACGGGTCAAGCGGCCGAATTGCTCTGGCAGGGCAAGCTGGCCGGCCGTTCGTCGGATTATCTGACGCAATTGCCCGAGGCCATTTTGTGCATTGACCGGACCGCTCTACTGGCTGCGGCCCGACGCCTGAATCAGGCCGAGGGTGGCTGGCTGTGTCTTGCCAACAGCGCAGCCCCAGGCGCGCCATGGCAAGCGGCAAAATGATCATTACCGAGGCTGCAAGGAGCTTTCTCAAAGTTTCACGGGCAACTTCTTTGAAATTTTGAGTAACATAGCCGCCTAACTAGCCTAACTATCTGGAACATCTCTGATTTGAGGTGGACTATACCTATAGATAGCGCTGTCCCACCCCACTTGAAGGAGTTCAACTTATGGCCTGGACCAAACCTGCCTACACCGACCTGCGTATCGGCTTTGAAGTCACCATGTACTTCGCCAGCCGCTAATCTGCTTAGGCAGACTGCAGCTAACGCCTCGGTTATCCGAGGCGTTTTATTTTCAGCGTTGAAATGATGGAGCGTCCATGTTTGTCCAGATTCTAGGTTCCGCTGCCGGCGGCGGCTTCCCCCAGTGGAACTGCAACTGCGTGAACTGCGCGGGCTTTCGCAACGGCAGCCTGCGGGCCAAGGCACGGACGCAATCGTCCATCGCGATTTCCGACGATGGCGTGAACTGGGTGCTGTGCAACACCTCCCCGGACATCCGCGCCCAACTCCAGAGCTTCGCCCCGATGCAACCGGGCCGCGCCCTGCGCGATACCGGGATCGGCGCGATCATCCTGATGGACAGCCAGATCGACCACACCACCGGCCTGCTCATGCTGCGCGAAGGCTGCCCGCATCAGGTCTGGTGCACCGACATGGTCCACGAAGACCTGAGCACCGGTTTTCCGCTGTTCACCATGCTCAACCACTGGAATGGCGGGCTGACCTGGAATCGCATCGAACTCGACCAGAGCTTCAGCGTACCGACATGCCCGAACCTGCGCTTCACCCCGCTGCCTTTGCGCAGTGCCGCGCCGCCCTACTCACCGCATCGCTTCGACCCGCATCCGGGCGACAACATCGGCCTGATCGTCGAAGACCTCAACACCGGCGGCAAACTGTTCTACGCACCGGGCCTGGGCAAGGTGGATGATGCGCTTCTGGAAATCATGGCCGGCAGCGATTGCCTGCTGGTGGATGGAACCTTGTGGGATGACGATGAAATGCGGCGGCGCGGCGTCGGTACTCGTACTGGGCGCGAGATGGGACACCTGGCGCAGAACGGTCTCGGTGGGATGCTTGAAGTGCTGGAGCAACTGCCCAACCAGCGCAAAGTACTTATCCACATCAACAACACCAACCCGATTCTTGATGAGGATTCGCCGGAGCGCGCAGAACTGGATCGGCGCCAGGTGGAAGTTGCGTATGACGGCATGAGTATTGTGTTGTAAGTAGCCGAGACCGCTGTGCGGTCTATCGCTAGCAGGCTAGCTCCCACAGAGGTATGCGTTTCAACTGTGGGAGCTAGCCTGCTAGCGATAAGGCCAGCTCAGGCACCAAAGACTTCAACGGTTGTACACCGGAGAACCGCCATGACCGACACCCCGATGTCCCCCGCCGAATTCGAAGCGGCCCTGCGCGCCAAGGGCGCCTACTACCATATCCATCACCCCTATCACGTGGCGATGTACGAAGGCCGGGCCACCCGCGAACAGATCCAGGGTTGGGTCGCCAACCGCTTTTACTATCAGGTGAACATCCCCCTGAAGGACGCGGCGATCCTCGCTAACTGCCCGGACCGCGAGATCCGCCGCGAGTGGATTCAGCGCCTGCTCGACCACGACGGTGCGCCCGGTGAAGATGGCGGCATCGAAGCCTGGCTGCGCCTGGGCCAGGCCGTGGGCCTCGACCCGGATCAATTGCGTTCCCAGGAGCTGGTGCTGCCCGGCGTACGCTTCGCCGTGGACGCCTATGTAAATTTCGCCCGCCGCGCCAGTTGGCAGGAAGCCGCGAGCAGCTCGCTGACCGAACTGTTTGCCCCGCAGATCCACCAATCGCGCCTGGACAGTTGGCCCCAGCATTACGCGTGGATCGACCCGGCCGGCTACGAGTATTTCCGCACGCGCCTGGGCCAGGCACGGCGTGATGTCGAGCACGGTCTGGCGATCACGTTACAGCACTACACCACCCGTGAAGGCCAGGAACGCATGCTGGAAATTCTCCAGTTCAAACTGGACATTCTTTGGAGCATGCTCGATGCCATGAGCATGGCCTACGAACTGAAACGCCCGCCGTATCACAGCGTGACCGGGGAACGGGTCTGGCACAAAGGAATCACCTTATGAGTTTCGATCGCAGCAAGACCCCGACCTGGCGTCCCGGCTACCGCTTCCAGTACGAACCGGTGCAGAAAGGCCACGTGCTGCTGTATCCGGAAGGCATGATTAAACTGAATGAAAGCGCTGCATTGATCGGTGGCTTGATTGACGGTGAGCGGGATGTCGCGGCCATCATCAATGAGCTCGACCGACAGTTCCCCGGCGTGCCCGAGCTCGGTGACGACATCGAGCAATTCATGGAGGTTGCCCGTGCGCAGCACTGGATCGAACTTGCCTGATTCATCGGTGCAAGTACCGCCCAAACCCGAGGTCGGCCTGCCGCTGTGGCTGCTCGCCGAGCTGACCTATCGCTGTCCGCTGCAATGCCCGTACTGCTCCAATCCGCTGGATTTCGCCGAGCAAGGCAAAGAGCTGAGCACCGAACAGTGGATCAAGGTGTTTCGCGAAGCACGAGAGATGGGCGCGGCGCAGCTCGGCTTTTCCGGTGGCGAGCCGCTGGTGCGCCAGGACCTCGCCGAACTGATTGCCGAGGCCCGCAAACTGGGTTTCTATACCAACCTGATCACCTCCGGCATCGGCCTCACCGAGCAGAAAATCAGCGACTTCAAGAAGGCCGGTCTCGATCACATCCAGATCAGTTTCCAGGCCAGCGACGAGCAGGTGAACAACCTGCTGGCCGGTTCGAAAAAGGCCTTTGCGCAGAAACTGGAAATGGCCCGGGCAGTGAAGGACCACGGTTATCCGATGGTGCTGAACTTCGTCACCCATCGGCACAATATCGACCAGATCGACCGCATCATCGAGCTGTGCATCGCCCTGGAGGCGGACTTCGTCGAACTCGCTACGTGCCAGTTCTACGGCTGGGCACAACTCAATCGCATCGGGCTTTTGCCAACCAAAGAGCAACTGGTGCGCGCCGAACGCATCACCAATGAATACCGAGCCAAACTGGAAGCCGAAGGGCATCCGTGCAAGCTGATTTTCGTCACGCCGGACTATTACGAAGAACGCCCGAAAGCCTGCATGAACGGCTGGGGCAGTATTTTTCTGACGGTCACGCCAGACGGAACCGCCCTGCCCTGTCACGGTGCCCGACAGATGCCGGTGCAGTTTCCCAACGTGCGCGATCACAGCATGCAGCACATCTGGTATGACTCGTTCGGCTTCAACCGCTTTCGTGGCTACGACTGGATGCCCGAGCCGTGCCGCTCCTGTGACGAGAAAGAAAAAGACTTCGGTGGCTGCCGCTGCCAGGCGTTCATGCTCACCGGTGATGCCAGCAACGCCGACCCGGTGTGCAGCAAGTCGCCACAACACGGCGTGATCCTCAAGGCCCGCGAAGAAGCCGAGAACGCCACTCAGACCATCGACCAACTGGCCTTTCGCAATGAACGAAACTCACGCCTCATCGCCAAAAGCTGAACCTTTCAGCGCTGCCAAAGCCGTGGCCGCCGGTATCGACTTTGCCGAACTGCAGGTCGGTCGGCAGGGCCTGTTCTGGAACGAGTACCGCCCCGAAGACGCGGCGTGCCGGATCTGGCATTGGCGCGACGGTGCAGCGAAATGCCTGACGCCATCGGGGTTCAGCGTGCGCAGTCGGGTGTACGAATATGGCGGCGGCGCGTTTTGTCTGACGGATGACGGCATCGTTTTCGTCAACGAGGCCGACCAGCAGTTGTATCGACAATCCTTGCAAGGCGAAGCGCCCGAAAGGCTGACGTCCGGGGCATGCCGTTTTGGCGATCTGCAGTTCGCCAACGGCCAGGTGCTGGCGGTCGAGGAACATCGCGATCAACACCGACTGGTGGCGATCGATCTGTTCGATGGCGCACGTCACCTGCTGGTCGAAGGTGCTGATTTCTACGCGGCACCGACACTGAGCCCTGATGCCCGGCGTCTGGCCTGGATCGAATGGAGTCGCCCGGATCAGCCATGGACAGCGACCCGCTTGATGGTTGCCGAACGCCTCGCCAACGGCGGCTTTGCCGAGGCTCGTTGTGTGGCGGGCGACGGCGTTCAAGAGTCAGTGCAACAACCGCGGTTTGATGCCAGCGGGTGCTTGTATTGCCTGACGGATCGCGCGGGTTACTGGCAGCCATGGAAAGAATCTGAAAAAGGCTTGAGCCCATTGCCAAGTGCGACCGCCGACCATGGCCCCGCGCCCTGGCAACTCGGCGGCAGCACCTGGTTGCCGCTGAGCGACGACAATTATCTGGCCAGTTGGACCGAAGGCGGGTTTGGCCGATTGGGCATCGGCGGCGATTCCAGCGCCGACTTCACCGGCGACTACAGCCGCTTCCGCCATCTCGCCGTGGATGAGCGGTTCATCTATTGCATCGCGGTATCGCCCGTCAGTTCAACCGCCGTGATCGCCATCGACCGCCAGAGCCGGCAAGTACAAGTGCTGGCCGGCGGCATCGTGCCGCTTGCTCCCGAACAGATCAGCCGCCCGCAAACCTTGTGCTACCCAAGCGGCTCCGGCGAAGCCCACGGCTTCTTCTACTCGGCGATGACCGGCGAGGCGAAACCACCATTGGTGGTGTTCGTCCATGGTGGCCCGACTTCTGCGTGTTACCCGATATTAGATCCGCGTATCCAGTACTGGGCACAGCGGGGCTTCGCCGTGGCCGACCTCAACTATCGCGGCAGCAGCGGTTATGGCCGGGCCTATCGTCAGGCATTGCATTTGAGCTGGGGTGATGTGGATGTCGAAGACGCTTGTGCGGTGGTCAGCCATCTCGCCGAGCGTGGTTTGATCGATGGCACTAAAGCGTTCATCCGCGGCGGCAGCGCCGGCGGCTACACCACCCTCTGCGCCTTGGCCTTTCACAACGTGTTCCGCGCCGGCGCCAGTCTGTATGGGGTCAGCGACCCGGTGGCGCTGGGCCGCGCGACCCACAAATTCGAAAGCGACTATCTGGACTGGCTGATCGGCGATCCGCAGCTGGATGCCGAACGCTACGCCGCCCGCACACCACTGTTGCATGCCGGCAACATCCGCGTGCCGATGATCTTCTTTCAAGGAGAACTGGATGCCGTGGTCGTCCCGCAACAGACCCGCGACATGGTCACGGCATTGCAGGACAACGGCATCCTGGTCGAAGCGCATTACTACGCCGATGAACGCCATGGCTTTCGCAAGGCCGGCAATCAGGCCCATGCGCTGGAACAGGAGTGGTTGTTTTATCGGCGGGTGATGGATTCAATGGACTGAAGCCCGCGCTCATTGCCGAAACGGTGGCGCCTCAATCGCGAGCAGGCTCGCTCCCACAATTAATCGCGTTCCTTTGGGAGAACTCGGTCGAATGTGGGAGTGACGGTGCGGCGATCCGACCTGCTCGCGAAGACGATCTACCTGCCGACACTCCTCTCAGCGCTTGGCGATGATGTACACCGCATGCACGATCCCCGGAATGTAACCGCACAACGTCAGCAGAATATTCAGCCAGAACGCCCCGCCGAATCCTACTTGCAGAAACACACCCAGTGGCGGCAACAGGATGGCGATGATGATGCGAATAAAGTCCATGGAGCAGCTCCTGATTGGGGTGAATTCGTTCGAGCCTACAGCTAATCGACCTGCGCCGTTTGTCAGGGTTCAGCCCGATTCCTCAGGCCAGTATCTCCAGGCCGTGTTTGCGCACGATACTCAGCAATTTCAACGCCATGCCACTGGGGTGCTTATCCCCGGCTTCCCATTGTTTGACCGTGGAAGCGCTGGTGTTCAGGTAGCGTGCGAACACCGGTTGGCTGACATTGTTGCGCTCACGCAATGCCTTGATCTCTTGCGCGGGAATTGCATCCGGTACCGTTGCAAGACAAGACTCATCGAACTCACGCATGGTCGCCTTGCTGATTGCACCGATGGCGTACAAGGCACTGGCCGATTCGTGGATCGATTCCGATAGCTCACTTTTGAATTTTTTACTCATTTGGTATCTCCACAAACTCCTTTGCATCCAGCAAGCGCTGAATTTCCATTTCGGTCAGTCCACCATATGTCTTGGCCAACTCTCGCAAGTCGAGCAAATGCCTGGGACTGATATTGCTCTGATCTTTCTTTGCGTACAGGAACTGATAGACCCAATGAGCACCGCCCTTCGCCAGGATAATCGAGCGATGGCGGTTGGCATTCAAACGCTTCTTCCAGACCCCACCGCCCAAATTGTCAGCCTGACCATTGAGCATTTCGGTGAATGCCTCCCGGAGTTCGTCATCACCGATCCAGGCCTTGGCAGCCTGCATTGCGAAGCGCTTTGTCTTGAACAGCCTTGGTGACATCGGCATCCCTTCCATAAAACATACCACTCAGTGGTACAGAAATCAAAACCAACGCGACAGCAATACCGTTTCGCTGGCACCGGCACTCCCTGCCGATGCACGCTAGAAAGCCATTGATGTGCTAACCGCTCAAGCCGAAATTGCCTTTGGAAAAGACCAGCCACAAAAAAACGCCCCACGCCAAAAGTGTCGGGCGTGAGGCGTGCGTATTACCGCGAGACGGTTCTGGAATGTGTGCAGGGCGCGTCTGATCAGACGGCAATCCCTTTGCGGCACTGCAACTGCGCGGTGCGTACTCGGGAGAAGGCCCGCGTCAGGCGCAGGAGCATTTCATCGATGTTGGCGTTGCTGACATTGAGCGCAGGGGTAAAGCGCAGGCAGTCGGGTTGTGGGGCATTGAGCAGCAACCCTTCGTACTGAGCGGCCTTGACCACCGCGTCAGCGGAGTCGTCCGACAGCGTCAGCCCCCAAAGCAGCCCTTGTCCGCGCAACTCGCCGTGACCGTAACGATGGGCCAAACGCCCCAAGCCTTCACGCAGGTGTTGCCCGGCTTGTGCGACGTGTTTGAGGAAAGCCTTGTCCTGCACGGTATCGAGCACCGAAAGTCCCGCCGCGGTCATCAACGCATTACCGTGATGAGTGCCTGTCACCTCGCCAATATCGAAACAGCAAGCCTTGCCCCGCGCCAGCAGCGCGGCCAATGGCACGCCGCCGCCCAAGCCTTTGCCGAGCACGACGATATCCGCCGTGACGGCGCAAGACTGTTCCGCGAGCAAGGTGCCACAACGGCCGATGCCGGTTTGCACTTCGTCGAGGATCAGCAAAATGCCGAGTTCACGGCACAAGCGTTCGACGCCCTTGAGGTAGTGCGCGGTGGCCGGAATCACGCCGGCTTCGCTCTGGATCGGCTCGAGCATGATCGCCACGGTCCGTTCATCCACGGCCGCATGCAACGCTGGCAGGTCATTGAACGGAACACGACTGAAGCCTGGCAGTTGCGGCTCGAATCGGTTGATCAATGTCGAACTGTCCGACGCTGAAATCGTCCCCAGGCTCCGGCCGTGGCAACTGTTGTTGGCCACAATGATTCGCGACGCACCGCCACGATGCCGTTGACCCCATTTGCGCGCCAGTTTGATCGCCGCCTCACAGGCTTCGCTGCCGGTATTGAGCAGGTAGGCCTGATCACTGCCGGTGCTGGCACACAGATGTTCGGCGAGGCTGAGCATGCCGCGGTTGTGCAGGCTGAAACCCGGGTTGATCAGCGATTGAGCCTGGGCAGTGATTGCGTTGACCAGAACCGAAGGGCTATGACCAAGGCTATTGGTCCCGCCGCCCTGGGAAAAATCCAGGTACGCACGGTCATCGCTGTCCCACAACCATGAACCCTGGCCACGCACAAACACCTGTTTCGGCCGTTCGACACTGGGCATCAAGTACTCGCTGGAAAGGTTAACGCCTTGGGATGGCCGGGAGGCGTCCATGACCAGATCATCAAGACTGGGAGGACTGCGGCGCAGACTGAACAGACTCATCTGACAAAACCTCTGATGAGGTTTTTTGCCTTACCTATGTAAATACCATCGAAGCAAAGGGTATTCATCGCGCTCTGTGGCCCTGTAAGCCCTGTGAATGCGGTTAGACTAGGCTCAGGCGAGGCGTTCAGCCATTTCGATTTCCCAGCAATTTCGATAAGCATTACTTATGGATTTCAAGCAACTGCGTTATTTCGTCGCGGTCTATGAAGAAGGTCACGTGGGCCGGGCCGCCGAGCGCCTGTCCATCTCCCAGCCGGCGCTGTCCCAGCAAATCCGCCACCTCGAACAAAACCTCGATGTGCGCCTGTTCGAGCGCAGCAGCAAACGCCTGTTGCCGACCCTCGCGGCTCATACGCTGTACAACCACGCTCTGCCATTGCTCGATGGCCTGCAGCGGGCACGGGAAGCGCTCGGCAACTTCAAGGGTCAGGCGCTGCGCACCCTGGCCATCGGTGTATTGCAGACCGTGCACACCAGCCTCGTCCCGCAGATGCTCGAACGAGTGCGCAAGGCGCAGCCGCATCTGGTGGTGCAGATCTACGAACTGACCGGGCTGGAAATCGAGCGGCGACTGCTCAACGGTTCTCTGGATATCGGCATCGGCTACCTGCCGCCCCGCCAGCCTGGCTTGCATGGTGTGATGCTGTACGAAGATGAACTGACCCTGGTCATCCCCGCAGAGCATCCGCTGCGTGAATTCAAGAAAGTGTCCATGAGTCAGGCCGCCGAACTGCCGATGTTGCTGCTGGGCGAGGAATTTCAGATCAGGCAGATCTGGCAGGCACAGCTGACAAGCCTGGGACGTCGCCCACAGGTGCAAGCCGAAGTGAACAACATGGCCGGCATCCTCGACAGCCTGCCCCACACGCGCCTGGCAACGGTATTGCCCGGTCGCTCGCAAAAGACCCATGGCAACCACGAACTGCTGTGGAAACCCCTGAGCGAACCCCGAGTGCCGCTGAAAGTCGGTTTGGTGTGTCGGGATGTGCAGCGGCAGCAGGCCTCGCTGGCATTGCTGCGGACATTGCTGGAGGAAGTGATAAACGGCCCGGATGAACGCTTGAACAGCGCGCAGACTTTGGATGGGCTGGGCTAGCAACTTTTCTTTGGGCAAAAGAAAACCCCGCCGAAGCGGGGCTTTGCAGACTGTTTCCCTGACATCCATTTCACTCCGCCGTCCTGGCAGAATCCTACGTGTCCCTGTTGTTGCTTTGCGCTTCCTGCGCTACGTCCATGTAAAGTAGATTAGCTGTGGATCCAATTTGCATCTATGGGAGAACAGCAGCACGTTATGTAAGAGAATGCTTACAAAATGCTACTTCATCAGAATTGTCCCGCATCCAGCAGGAACAACGATTCGCTACCGGCCTTCACTGACGCGCTCAACGAGTGAATGCGCGGCAGCAGACGGGCAAAATAGAACCGCGCCGTGCCCAGTTTGCTGGCGTAGAAATCGTCTTGCGCTTCCTTGCCAAAAGCCGCCTTGGCCATCAGGGCCCACATGTAGGCGTAGGCCACATAGCCGAATACTTGCAGATACTCGACCGACGCCGCGCCGATTTCGTTCGGATTGCTCTTCGCACGGTCCAGCAACCACGCGGTCAATTCATCGAGGGTGGTCACTGCGTCGTTCAGTGGCTTGGTGAATTCGGCGAGGTCCGCGCTGGCAGTCGCCGTGAAGTGGCGAATCTCGTCGGCGAACAGGTTGTAGAACGCCCCGCCGCTACCCACGATCTTGCGCCCGACCAGGTCCAGCGCCTGAATACCGTTGGTGCCTTCGTAGATCTGGGTGATGCGCACGTCACGCACCAGTTGCTCCTGGCCCCACTCACGGATGTAACCGTGGCCGCCGAAAACCTGTTGGCCGTGTACGGTGGTTTCCAGGCCGAGGTCGGTCAGGAACGCCTTGGCCACCGGGGTCAGCAACGCCACCAGGTCTTCCGCGCGCTTGCGGGTGACGGCGTCTTCGCTGAACTTGGCGGTGTCCAGTTGCATCGCCACGTAGGTGGAGAACGCACGGCCACCTTCGTTCGAGGCTTTCATGGTCAGCAGCATGCGACGCACGTCCGGGTGGACGATGATCGGATCAGCCACTTTGTCCTTGTACTGCGCGCCGGTCGGCGAACGGCTTTGCAGACGGTCACGGGCGTATTCCACAGCGTTCTGGTACGAGCGCTCGCCCGTGGCCAGGCCCTGGATACCAACACCCAGGCGCTCGTAGTTCATCATGGTGAACATGGCCGCCAGGCCTTTGTTCGGCTCACCGACCAGGTAACCCACGGCTTCATCGAAGTTCATCACGCAGGTCGCGGACGCCTGGATGCCCATCTTGTGTTCGATCGAGCCGCAGTTGGCCGGGTTGCGTGCGCCCAGGCTGCCATCGGCATTGACCATGAACTTCGGCACCAGGAACAGCGAAATGCCTTTCGGCCCCGCCGGTGCATCTGGCAGCTTGGCCAGCACCAGGTGGATGATGTTTTCGGTCAGGTCGTGTTCGCCACCGGTGATGAAGATCTTGGTGCCACTGACCTTGTAGGAACCGTCGGCCTGAGGCTCGGCCTTGGTGCGGATGATCCCCAGGTCCGTACCGGCGTGTGGCTCGGTCAGGCACATGGAACCGGCCCAGATGCCGGCATACATGTTCGGCAGGTACGCGGCTTTCAGCTCTTCGCTGGCGTGGGCGTTGATCGACAGGCAAGCGCCGGCGGTAAGCATCGGGTACAGGCCGAACGACAGGCTGGCGGAGTTGACCATTTCTTCGACCTGGGCCGAAACGGCTTTGGGCATGCCCATGCCGCCGTAGGACGGATCGCCACCGACACCGACCCAACCGCCTTCAGCGTAGGTCTGATAAGCCTGTGGGAAACCTGCTGGAGTGGTGACGGCACCGTCCGCCCAATGGCAACCTTCTTCGTCAGCGGCACGGCTCAGCGGTGCGATGCTTTTGCTGGTGACTTTGCCGGCTTCTTCCAGGATGGCTTCGACCGTTTCTGCATCCACAGTCTCGGCCAGTGCAGGCAGTTCGGCCCAGAGTTTGGCGACCTCGAAAACTTCATTGAGGACGAAGCGCATATCGCGCAGGGGCGCTTTGTAGTCAGCCATGGCAAACCTCGCAAGATCTATACAGGTGATTCACAGGAAGAGTGTTTTCGTTGGGTCGGAGTGTACCCCAACAACTTTTGCGACACATAGGGTCAGCTCATGACCATTTTGTTATTTTTAGTCACCAACAAAAAGCCCGCACAAGGCGAGCTTCTTTGTAACGGACTTTTATGACTAAAGCGCAAACAACTCCGCCGGCAGTTGCATCAGGCAATCGCTACCCGCTTCAATGGCCGCCCGATGAGCGGCAGTGCGTGGCAACAGACGCTTGAAGTAAAACTCGTTGGTCGCCAGCTTGCCCCGGCAGAAGTCGCCTTCGCCGCTGCCGGCATCGAGCTGCGCCTGAGCCACCAGCGCCATGCGCAACCACAGGTAGCCGAGGATGATGTAACCGCTGTACATCAGGTAATCCACCGACGCGGCACCGACTTCATCCGGATTTTTCATCGCAGCCATGCCGACCCTGGTGGTCAATTCACCCCACTGCTGGTTCAGTTGATTGAGCTGTGCCACATACCCGGCCAGTTGTGGATGCTCGGCGTTCGCCGCGCAGAACTTGTGGACGATTTTGGTGAAGCCGCGCAGCAGCTTGCCCTGGCTGCCGAGTACCTTGCGCCCGAGCAAGTCCAGCGCCTGAATGCCGTTGGTGCCCTCATAGATCGGCGCGATCCGGCAGTCACGGACCAGCTGCTCCATGCCCCACTCGCGAATGAAGCCGTGACCGCCAAACACCTGCATGCCGTGGTTGGTCACCTCCAGCCCGGTGTCGGTCATGAAGGCTTTGCAGATCGGCGTGAGGAACGCCAACAAGTCTTCGGCGTCCTGGCGCGCCGTTTCATCCGGGCTCAGGTGGGCAACGTCGAGCAACTGCGCGGTGAAGTAGGTCAGCGCGCGGTTGCCTTCGTTGAAGGCTTTCATGGTCAGCAACATCCGCCGCACATCAGGGTGCACGATGATCGGGTCGGCGGCTTTTTCCGGCGCTTTCGGGCCGGTCAGCGAGCGCATCTGCAAACGGTCGTTGGCGTATTTGATCGCGCCCTGGAAGCTCGCCTCCCCCAGACACAGCCCTTGCATGCCGGTGCCCAGCCGCGCGTGGTTCATCATGGTGAACATGCAGTTGAGGCCCTTGTTCGGCTCGCCGATCAGAAAACCCTTGGCCTCGTCGAAGTTCAGCACGCAGGTGGCCGAGGCCTTGATGCCCATTTTGTGTTCGATCGAGCCGCAGGACACGCCATTGCGCTCGCCCGCTTCGCCCGTCGCATCGGGCAGGAACTTAGGCACGATGAACAGCGAAATGCCCTTGGTCCCGGCCGGTGCGTCCGGCAATTTGGCCAGCACCAGGTGAATGATGTTGGCGCTCATGTCGTGCTCACCGGCCGAGATGAAGATCTTGCTGCCGGAGATCGCGTAGCTGCCATCGGCCGCAGGTACGGCGCGGGTCTTGATGATGCCCAGGTCGGTGCCGCAATGGGCTTCGGTCAGGCACATGGTGCCGGTCCATTGGCCAGCGGTAAGCTTCTTCAAATAGGTCTGCTTCTGCGCCTCGGTGCCATGGGCGTGGATCGCCGACATGGCTCCGTGGGTCAGGCCGGGGTACATGCCCCATGAGGTGTTGCTGGAGCCCACCATCTCGCTGATCACCAGGCCCAGAGAGATCGGCAACCCTTGACCGCCGTAAACCGGATCCGCCGCCAGGCCATGCCAGCCGCCCTCGACATATTGGGCGAATGCCTGCTTGAAGCCCGCGGGCGTGGTGACCACGCCGTTGTCGAAATGGCAGCCTTCTTCATCGCCACTGCGGTTGAGCGGCGACAGCACGTTTTCGCAGAATTTCGCCCCTTCTTCAAGGATCGCATTGACCATGTCCGGGCTGGCATCGGTGGCCCCCAGCGCGGCGTAGTTGCGGTGAAAGTCGAAGACGTGGTCGATCAGAAAGCGCATGTCGCGCAAGGGAGCTTTGTACTCGGGCATGGTCATTCTCCGTCGGCAGATTTCTCCAACCTACTGCTGCCGACCACGCCTCACAATCACTTTGCGCTCGCTGAATGCGCCATCATCACTCAACCGTAGCGGCGTCCATGCGCACGGCGCCACGGCGGTTCTGCCCGAACGCCATCACGCAGTTGCGCCCCGCGCCCTTGGCGCTGTAGAGCGCCTGGTCGGCGGACTTGAGCACTTCTTCCGGGGTGCGTTGATCGACCCGTTCGGCAACGCCGATACTGACCGTCACCGACACACTCGACGCTGCGGAACCGGCACGCCGCTGGCGCCCCTGACTATCGTCCTGCGGGCGGTTTTCCTGATTGCGCAATTGAATATTGTAAGTGGCGATGGACTCGCGGATGACTTCCAGGTGCGGCATGCATTCCTCGAGGGTCTTGCCTGCAAACACCAGGGCAAATTCCTCGCCGCCATAGCGATACGCCTTACCGCCACCGCCGATTTTCGACAGCTTGCTGGCCACCAGCCGCAGCACCTGGTCGCCGACGTCGTGGCCGTGGGTATCGTTGAATTTCTTGAAGTGGTCGACGTCGCTCATGGCCAACACATAGTTGCGTCCCAAGCGCTGCATGCGTTCATTCAGCGCACGACGCCCCGGCAGCCCGGTCAGCTCGTCGCGGAAGGCCATTTGATAGGCTTCGTGGGCAACGGCAGCGGCGATCATCAGCATCGCCTGGCTGCACATGATGTTCAGCGTGAACGGCAGGATGAAGGTTTTCGGCAACATCCAGAACAACCCGAGCAGCCCCACCAGTTGCGCGGCATGCAGCGGTCGCGGGTTGCGCCAGTACTGCCAGGCCAGCAGCAAAAACGCGGCAATGAACACCGGATAGGACAACTGGATCAGGCTCATCCAGGCGCCATGCAAGGCAGGCCACCGAATCTCCGACAGCCAGATCAGCAGCGCATGTGGATAACTTTGCTCAAGCCCCAGCGCCACGCTGCCGACTGCGAGCAAGACCGCGAAACGCGCCACCATGTCCTGGAACAGATGGGTACGTTCCTGCCACGCCGCGAACACGCCAAACAGCAGCGGCAGCAGCAGGCAACACAAATGAAAGACCACCGCGGCATCGTCACGCACCTTACCGTTGTCGCGGTAATAGTCGGTCTGGGTGTCGAGCAGGAAATAGGCGATGTACACCGTGACCATCAGAAACAGTTCACGCTGGCGTCGGTACACCGCGCAATAGGCGCCACCGAGCAACAACACCAGGGTGGGCAGCACGTTGAACAGCGACGTGAAAAAGACGTTCAGATCCTTGATGTAAGCAGCCGCAAGCCCCGCCACCAACAGCACTAATGACGGCAGGAAATGACTGAAACGTACAGCAGATGAGCGCGGCAAGGGTAAAGCTCCGACCCGTCAGATCAATAGATGGCAATGTGCCCACTACTGTAACGGCAGGAAGCCCGAGTTACTGAGTGAATTACTGAGGTATTTTTCAAAGGGCGTTACAGACATTTTTCCGCCGGTAATCTTCAAAGCAAAAAAGCCGCTGGTCCCGAAGGAGCAGCGGCTTTTTCAAGTGCTTCGTTAAGGCTTAGTAGCCCAGGTCGAAGTTCTCTTCTTTCATGTCCATCAGGTTGTTGGCGCCCGACAGCATGGTTACGACGTGAGTGCGGGTACGCGGCAGGATACGCTGGAAGTAGAAGCGCGCAGTCTGCAGCTTGGCGGTGTAGAACGCCTCTTCGGAAGTGCCGGCAGCCAGTTTCTCGGCAGCCAGGCGCGCCATGTCAGCCCAGAAGTAGGCCAGGCAGGCGTAACCGGAATACATCAGGTAGTCCACGGAGGCCGCGCCGACTTCTTCGCGATCTTTCATGGCAGCCATACCGACCTTCATGGTCAGCTCGCCCCATTCCTTGTTCAGTGCAGCCAGCGGAGCGACGAACTCTTGAACCGCTTCGTTGCCTTCGTTGGTCTGGCAGAACTTGTGGACGATCTTGGTGAAGCCTTTCAGAGCCTCGCCTTGGGTCATCAACACTTTGCGGCCCAGCAGGTCGAGCGCCTGGATACCGGTGGTGCCTTCGTACAGCATCGAGATGCGGCTGTCGCGGACGTTCTGCTCCATGCCCCACTCAGCGATGAAGCCGTGGCCGCCGTAGATCTGCACGCCGTGGTTGGCCGATTCGAAACCGACTTCGGTCATGAAGGCTTTGGCGATCGGAGTCATGAAGGCCAGCAGTGCGTCGGCTTTCTTCTTCTCCTCTTCGTCCACGCCGTATTTGACGATGTCGACTTGCTTGGCAGTGAAGTAAACCATCGCACGGTTGCCTTCGGCGAATGCCTTCATGGTCAACAGCATGCGGCGTACGTCAGGGTGCACGATGATCGGGTCAGCGGCTTTGTCCGGCGCTTTCGGGCCAGTCAACGAACGCATTTGCAGACGGTCACGAGCGTATTTCAGGCCGCCCTGGAAGCCGACCTCGGCGTGGGCCAGGCCTTGCAGCGCGGTACCCAGGCGTGCGGTGTTCATGAAGGTGAACATGCAGTTCAGGCCTTTGTTCGCCGGGCCGATCAGGAAACCGGTGGCACCGTCGAAGTTCATCACGCAGGTGGCGTTGCCGTGGATGCCCATCTTGTGTTCCAGGGAACCGCAAGACACAGCGTTACGCGCGCCAACCGAGCCATCGGCGTTCGGCATGAACTTCGGCACGATGAACAGGGAGATGCCTTTGGTGCCAGCCGGTGCATCCGGCAGGCGGGCCAGTACGATGTGGACGATGTTGTCGGCCATGTCGTGTTCACCGGCCGAGATGAAGATCTTGGTGCCGGAAACCTTGTAGGAACCGTCGGCCTGAGGCTCGGCCTTGGTGCGCAGCATGCCAAGGTCGGTGCCGCAGTGCGGTTCGGTCAGGCACATGGTGCCGGTCCACTCGCCGGAAACCAGCTTGGTCAGGTAAGCCTCTTGCTGCTCAGGGGTGCCGTGCTCGGAGATGGTGTTCATCGCACCGTGCGACAGGCCTGGGTACATGCCCCACGACCAGTTGGACTCGCCAACCATTTCGCTGATGGCCAGACCCAGGGACTCCGGCAGGCCTTGGCCGCCGTGCTCTACGTCGTGAGCCAGACTCGGCCAGCCACCTTCAACGAATTGCTTGTAGGCTTCCTTGAAGCCGGTCGGGGTCTTAACGCCAGACTCGCTCCAGGTGCAGCCTTCGAGATCGCCCACGCGGTTCAGCGGAGCCAGTACCTGCTCACAAAACTTGGCGCCTTCCTCAAGAATGGCGTCAACCATGTCCGGAGTTGCGTCGGCACAAGCCGGAAGGCTCTGATAGTGCGCTTCGTAGCCGAGCAGCTCGTCACGAACGAAGCGAATATCACGCAAGGGGGCCTTGTAGTCAGGCATAGCGATAAACCTCTGCTGATGTAACCGGGAATGAACGACCGCATGGATTCGTTGTTGCGATCAAACAGTTGTTTGAAACATACGTTTACGCCCAAATCTTGTCAAGCGTCGATCTTTTGCCGTTCGTCATCGCTAAAACCGGCAATGAACAGGGCCACAGGAAACTGGCCTGATTGACACTGAAAATGGCCAATAAAGCCTATCGTTCTGGTAGTTCTTACAGGTTCACGAAACAGCGAAAAGACGCCTACTGACTATAGGCTCTCGTGGGGTCAATGGTGACCTTCCCGAGGATCGTCTATGGAGGGGATTTGAGATGGACAATCAACCAGATACTGACTTGCGACTACCCGGTAATCTTGACCCGAATTTTGGCAGCAATGGCGTGGTACGCCCCAGTGAAGCACCTGGAGTGACACATACCATCGTCTCTGATGAGCATGGACGCTTGACCCACGCATCAAGAATCGGGAAAGAGTTTCTTCTCGCTCGTCTGCTGATGGATGGTCAGGTAGACGAGGGGTTCACGCCCACCAAGAGTCAGTTCGACGCAGGCGACCAATCCATTCCGATGCGACTGCTAATGCAAAAAGACGGAAAAACCGTCCTGATCGGTGAATCGCAAAAAGACAACGTTCGCCGACCTGGCGTACGACGCTTTAACGCCAATGGCAGCCCTGACCTTGTTTTTGGCAACCGGATCGTCACGGGACCGGTTAATTCATATGCGCCAGCGGTTCCCCACAAGTTCGTTGACGGCTGCCTGCAAGACGATCAAAAGATACTCATCGTCGCTTACTATCACGTCAACTACCCCATCGGAACGCTCGTGAGTCGCCTGTCCCGCCTGCAAAGCAACGGAGAACCGGATACCGGGTTCGGCAATGGCCAAGGCTTCATTGATATCAAGTTCAAGCAAATGGACAGCTTTGCCCAAATGGTTCACGTACAGAGCGACGGCAAGATTATCGTCACAGGCCTCTACTTTGATGCGCAAAGAAAAAGAACCGGGGCGGTCGCGCGTTACGACGAACAAGGAAAGCTGGATGAAACTTTCGGAACGGATGGCTTCAGCGATATTCCGCTGGAGGTGGCAGGTTCGTCCATCGCCAGCGACTTTATCTTTAGCGATGCACTCAGTCGCCTGCAGTCGGACGACAAGATCATTTTCGCAACCTGGACGAAAGGGGCTGACGACAGGGTTCGGGGTCTACTGACCAGACTCAATGCTGACGGCAGCAACGACAAACAATTCAATACAGGCTCGCCAGTAATCACCTCTCGCGATGATGGCGATGTGCACTGGCGTGCAGCGGCAGTGCAAGCGGACGGAAAAGTTGTCCTCGTGGGCTACGTACGCTGGGCGACTCCAGGCAGCGAATTTTTCATAGCCAAACAACGATTTTCTCCAGAGGGACAACCGGAGGATTTCACCTGGGATAACAGCCCCGGCGACTACTGGGATGTGGTAATCCAATCAAGTCAACGGATCGTCGTGTCGGGTAGTAGCGGGGGATATTCGACAGGAGAGCCCAGGGTAATCGGATTATTGGCCGAATGAGCGCGTTTTTCATTTCCAGCAAAGGATGTTTGCCCGACTTTTTTCAGTCAGGCAAACAGAATCAGGCGTAGGTATCGATCAACGTCCCGAGCACTCCGTCGGCTGCCTTGGCGACTTTCACACCCAGCTCCGCCTGAATCTTGCCTTGGGCCATTTCGACCACGTTGCTGGCCAGGTCCGATTGCCGGCTGCGGTCGACCGAACGCAAGCGATCGACCTGCGCCTCGGAGGACTGGCTGGTAACCGAACGCTCAATAGTGGTGTTGGCGATCTGCCCGGCGGCTTGATCGACACGGCTCTGCCCTGTCTGAAGAGTGCTCCAACCTGCATAAAAAGCGGTGCTTCCTGATATTTCCATGGGAGAACTCGTCCTTTCAAAGGATCAACAGCGGCCATTGAAGCAGAGTGACCGGCAAAACACTCGACAAAAACACTAATGGCACAGTGCCTTGTCATAGGCAAAGCCCGCATGCGACAAACCTCAGTCCAACAGGTCCAGTTGCAAGTGCTCCGCCACTGCCTCGGCCGTAACGGCCTTGAGTTTAGGCACACGCCCCAGGCACGGTGCCGGGATGCGCTCGGCAAGAGTGGCCAGGTTTTCTTCCAGCCGCGAGGTCTTGGGGTCGATGATGTTGGCCACCCAGCCCGCCAGTTGCAAACCGTCCCGGGCAATCGCCTCAGCGGTCAGCAAGGCATGGCTGATACACCCCAGGCGTACACCGACCACCAGGATCACCGGCAGCTTCAATGCGATGGCCAGGTCCGACAGATTGTCCTGATCCGCCAAGGGTACGCGCCAGCCGCCAGCGCCCTCGATCAGGGTGAAGTCCGCCTGCATGCCCAGAATCTGCCGCATCGGCGTCAGCAACGACTGCACCGTCAGCGCCACGCCCGCCTCTCGCGCCGCCAGATGCGGGGCAATGGCCGGTTCAAACGCCATCGGATTGACCTGTGTATAGGTCAGCGGCAGTGAACACTCCGCCAGCAAGGCCAGCGCATCGGCATTACGCAAGCCTTTGGGCGTCACGTCGCAACCTGACGCGACCGGCTTACCCGCCGCCGTACTCAAACCCGCCGAACGCGCCGCATGCAGCAACCCGGCAGCGACCGTGGTTTTACCGACATCGGTATCCGTGCCGGCGATGAAATAGGCTGCGCTCATAAGGGTTTCTCCAAAACGGCGTACACCACTTGATAAGTCGCCGGCAGTCCCTGGGCCTGACGAAACTGTTCGTAAGCCTCGATCAGCCCCAGAATCCGCGCCCGGCCGGTCAAGCCACCCGGCCGCCCGGGATTGAGATTGTGCGCACCCAACGCCTTGAGTTCATGGGTCAGGCTGCGCACATCCGGGTAATGCAGCACGTGCGCAAGGTTTTGCAGACTGACCGTTCTCAAGCCGCTCGCCGCACACAACTGCTGATAAACACCAAACTCCCGGAAACGATTGACGTGCACCATGCCGTCAACTTCGCGCCAGCTGTCACGCAATTCAAACAACGTTCCTACACACAGACTAGCAAACGCGAAGATGCCGCCCGGTTTCAGCACCCGAAAGGCTTCACTGAGCACCGAGTCGAAGTCTGCGCACCACTGCACCGCCAGGCTGGAGAAGATCAGGTCGCAGGTCGAATCCTGCAGTGGCAAACGCTCGGCATCGCCGGCCACGAAGTGTGTGGCACCGCCCAATGGCCGGGCGTGGTTGAGCATGCCTTCGGCGATGTCCAGCGCCACCCCGTGACTGCCCGGAAACTGCTCATCCAGGGCGCGACTGAAATGCCCGGTGCCACAGCCCAGGTCTAGCCAACGCTGCGGTACGAAGTCCTGCGGCAGACGCCCGAGCAATTGGCTGCCGACATCGCGCTGCAACTCGGCCACGCTGTCATAGCTGGCCGCCGCGCGGGAGAATGAAGCGGCTACCTGGCGCTTGTCGGGCAAGGTGCCGGGCAGGTTGGGAAGGGATAAATCAGTCATCGCCGGACTCATGCAAAAAGGCCTGGATCGCCCCCGCCACACCATGGGGATCCTCCAGGAGAAACCCGTGGCTGGCCTGTTCAATCAGACCGATTTCGACATCCGGCAGCAATGCCAGCAACTCGCCCGCCGCTTGCGCCGGCACCAGCCCGTCGAGGCCGGCGAACAGATGCAGTTGCGGACCGCGGAACGATTGCAGCGCCTGTCGTGTATCCAGTTGCGCGAGCACTTGCAGACCACTGAGCAGCACTGGCGCGGAGGTATTCGGGGCGCCACCGAGCAACAACCGCGACAATCCGCGTGGGTCTTCGGCGCCTTGGGCGCAGAGCAGTGAAAAGCGTTTCAAGGTCGCGCGCGGATCGGCTTCACAGCCCGCCAGAAACGCATCGAAGGTTTCCCCAGGCATGGCGCTTGACCATTGATCATGGGCGACAAAAGAAGCGTTGCTGGCCAAGGTGAACACGCCACAGCAGCGATCGCCACGCCGGGCCGCCAACTCGCAGGCGAGCATGCCGCCCAATGACCAACCGCCTAGCCAGACGTCTTGCGGCAAGGTCGAATCAAGCTCTTCGAGCCACTCTTCAAGATCGCTCGACTCCAGCTCCGGCAACGGTTCGATCTCGACGTGCAGGTGCTCATCCAGGCCTCGCAAGGCCGCCGCCAGAGGCTCCAGCGGTGAAACGCCAAGACCCCAGCCAGGCAGCAGAATCAGACGATCACGCATGGCTTGGCTCCGGCTTCAGTAGCTGAAAACAATCGGCCAGTCCACTTAACAATAGCTGTACCTGGGCCTCACTGTGGGCAGCCGTCAGCGTGACCCGCAGTCGGGCGCTGCCGGCGGGTACGGTCGGCGGGCGAATCGCGGTCACCATCAACCCGCGATCACGCAGCATCTGCGAAAGACGCACCGCGCGCCCCGCGTCACCGATCATGATCGGCTGGATTGGCGTGAAGCTGTCCATGAGCTCCAGGCCAATCTGTTCGGCACCCTGGCGAAACTGGCGGATCAGCACCTGCAAATGCTCGCGGCGCCAGTGTTCGCTGCGCAGCAGTTCCAGGCTTTTCAACGTGGCGCAGGCCAGCGCAGGCGGCTGGCTGGTGGTGTAGATATAGGGGCGGGCGAACTGGATCAGGCTTTCGATCAGCTCTTCGCTGCCAGCCACAAAGGCACCCGCCGTGCCGAACGCCTTGCCGAGGGTGCCGACCAGCACCGGAACGTCATCCTGGCTCAAGCCGAAGTGTTCGACGATGCCGCCACCGTTGGCTCCCAGCGGTCCGAAACCATGGGCATCGTCGACCATCAACCAGGCACCTTTGGCCTTGGCTTCCCGGGCCAGCGCCGGCAGGTCGGCGATATCACCGTCCATGCTGAACACGCCATCGGTGACCACCAGCGTATTGCCGGTGGCTTTTTCCAGGCGTTTGGCGAGGCTCGCCGGGTCGTTGTGCAGGTAGCGATTGAACCGCGCGCCGGACAGCAGCCCCGCGTCGAGCAGCGACGCATGATTGAGACGGTCTTCGAGCACCGTATCACCCTGCCCCACCAGCGCCGTGACCGCGCCGAGGTTGGCCATATAACCGGTGGTGAACAGCAACGCGCGCGGACGACCGGTCAGGTCGGCCAACGCTTCTTCCAGGGCATGGTGCGGGGAACTATGACCGATGACCAGATGGGATGCCCCTCCGCCCACCCCCCACTTCGACGCGCCGGCACGCCAGGCTTCGATCACTTGCGGATGATTGGCCAGGCCCAGGTAGTCGTTGTTACAGAACGCCAGCAACGGCTGGCCATCGACCACCACTTGCGGCCCCTGCGGGCTTTCGAGCAGCGGGCGCTGGCGGTAGAGGTTTTCGGCACGACGGGCGGCAAGGCGTGCGGCGAGATCGAAAGACATGCAGGCCTCGACTATCAAATGACACATGTCCCCTGTGGGAGCGAGCCTGCTCGCGAATGCGGACTGACATTCAACATTGATGTTGGCTGACACGACGCCTTCGCGAGCAGGCTCGCTCCCACAGGGGACATGTGTCATTTGATAGTCGAGGCCTGCA
>NZ_MRCS01000033.1 GCF_002303925.1 Pseudomonas sp. ACN8 | reverse complement strand
GGTTTCGCTCTTACAGCGACTCACTTTTCCAAACGCCGAAAAGTAAGCAAAAGGCTTTGCCCCGACGTACGGCACCTCGCCAAGGCTCGGTGTTCCCTCGCTACGGTGTCCATCAGGGGGCATCGCCCTCCGGTTGGCTTCGCTGGCACCTACACGCGATGAGTTCGACTGCGTCGAACGGCGCTGCGCGCCAATCCCCGGATGAACACCTCCACTCAGCCTGCCGATGGGGCGGGTGGATCAAGATCAAGAGCTGCAGGCGAGCTAACGCTCGGCCTGATGAGTGGTGAGAAGCGTGGTGTACGCCGCTCTGTTTTTGCTCTTCTGTGGGAGCGAGCCTGCTCGCGATGGCGGTATGACAGTCGACCGAGTCCCATCTGCTTGCACCCGATTTTTCAGAGATCCATAGCTGCTTTGGCTTTGGCTTTGGCTTTGGCTTTGGCTTTGGCTTTTGATCTTGATCTGGCTTTTGATCTTTTGCCCCTTCGGCAGGCCGAGCGTAGGTGTTCATCAGGGGGTTAGGCGCGCAGCGCCGTTCGACGCAGTCGAACACATCGAGAGGAGGTCGTCGCGAAGCAGACCGGAGGCGATGCCCCCTGATGGACACCGTAGCGAGGGAACACCGAGCCTTGGCGAGGTGCCGTACGTCGGGGCAAAGCCTTTTGCTTACTTTTCGGCGTTTGGAAAAGTGAGTCGCTGTAAGAGCGAAACCGTCAGCAGCCGTTACCGCAGCAACGGATATGTACACCGATTCGATAAGTAGCCGTTACGACAGCAACGGATATGTACTCCGAACACCGAACACCGAACACCGAACACCAAACACCAAAACCGCAATCACCCCACCTGATACCCAACCATTCAGAACAACCCCCATCCCCCCCGGTTAACAAAACATAACGTGGCGTCGATTGTCAGGCATTAAAAAACACCGATAGGATAAGCCAGCTTCCGAAGGGGCTCTGGATTGCGGGTTTCAGGACTATGCTCTGAAACAGCCGGTCCAGACACGCACCCTTGCGGCGCCCAGAAAGGTTGAACGACCTAACAATAATAATGGGAGAAGGTCTATGAGTGAGCCTGTCATGGGTGTGGGTATCTGCCGCCCGCCGGCACTACGCAAAATCGCGTTGCTGGCCACAGCGCTCTCGCTGTTGGGCTCTGCCATGCTGTCGGCGCCTGCGCTGGCCGCGGCGGCGCCTGCATCCGATGTTGTTTATTCCATTGAATCGGCCAAGGCTGCCAAAAGCCTGATGCTCGATGTCGTCCACGCCGGCAAGCGCCTGGTGGCGGTCGGGGACCGTGGGCACATCCTGTATTCCGATGACCAGGGCGCGACCTGGACCCAGGCCAAGGTCCCGACCCGGGCCCTGCTGACGTCCGTGTTTTTCGTCGATGACAAGCACGGCTGGGCCGTCGGCCATGATGCGCAGATCCTCGCCAGCGATGATGGTGGCGCGACCTGGACCAAGCAGTTCGAAGACCTGACGCGCGAATCGCCGCTGCTCGATGTCTGGTTCAAGGACGTCGACAGTGGCTTTGCCGTGGGCGCCTACGGCTCGCTGATGGAAACCACCGACGGTGGCAAACATTGGGAAAACGCCAGCGACCGCCTCGACAATGAAGACCAGTACCACCTGAACGCGATCGCCGCGGTCAAGGACGCCGGGCTGTTCATTGTCGGCGAGCAGGGCAGCATGTTCCGTTCCGCGGACTGGGGCCAGACCTGGGAGAAACTCGAAGGTCCGTACGAAGGCTCGCTGTTCGGCGTGATCGGCACGGCGCAGCCCAATACGCTGCTGGCCTACGGACTGCGCGGCAACCTTTACCGTTCCACGGACTTCGGCAGCAACTGGGAGCAGGTCGAGCTCAAGGCTGAACGTGGCGACCTGGAGTTCGGGCTATCCGGTGGCACGCTGCTCGACGACGGTTCCATCGTGATCGTCGGCAATGGCGGTTCGGTGATTCGCAGCAGTGACAATGGCGAGACCTTCAAGGTGGTCAACCGTTCGGACCGTATTTCGGTCTCGGCAGTGACTGCGGCAGGCAATGGCAATCTGGTTCTGGCCGGGCAGGGCGGCGTTCGCGTCACTTCGCCAAACGGTACCGAGTCGGGTAAATGAGCCGGGTTAATAATAAGAAGGCGGAGCTATGACTTCCTTGAGTACTCATCACCAGGACAAGGCGACGTTCCTCGAGCGCCTGATCTTCAACAACCGCCCGGCAGTGATCACGATCTGCCTGCTGGTCAGCATTTTCCTGTTCTGGCAGGCGACGCTGATCCGTCCGTCCACCAGTTTCGAAAAAATGATTCCGCTGGAGCATCCCTTCATCCAGAAGATGATGGAGCACCGCAACGACCTGGCGAACCTGGGCAACACCGTGCGGATCTCGGTGGAAGCCACCGATGGCGACATCTTCTCCAAGGAGTACATGGAGACCCTGCGTCAGATCAACGACGAGGTGTTCTACATCTCCGGCGTCGACCGTTCCGGCCTCAAGTCGCTGTGGAGCCCAAGCGTTCGCTGGACCGAAGTGACCGAAGAGGGCTTCGCCGGCGGTGAAGTGATTCCGCAGAGTTACAACGGCTCCCAGGCCAGCCTCGACTTGCTGCGCAACAACGTGCTCAAGTCCGGTCAGGTCGGGCGATTGGTGTCCAACGATTTCAAGTCGAGCATCGTCGACATTCCGTTGCTGGAGTCCTACCCGGACCCGCAGGACCAGGGCAAGCTGCTGGCGCTGGACTATCGCCAGTTCTCCCACGAGCTTGAAGACAAGATCCGCACCAAGTTCGAAACACAAAACCCGAACGTGAAGATCCACATCGTCGGTTTCGCCAAGAAAGTCGGTGACCTGATCGATGGCCTGGTGATGGTGGTGATGTTCTTCGGCGTCGCCTTCGTCATCACCCTGATCCTCCTGCTGTGGTTCACCAACTGCCTGCGCAGTACCGTCGCCGTGTTGAGCACGACGCTGGTGGCGGTGGTCTGGCAACTGGGTTTGATGCACTTCTTCGGCTTCGGGCTCGACCCCTATTCGATGCTGGTGCCGTTCCTGATCTTCGCCATCGGTATTTCCCATGGCGTGCAGAAGATCAACGGGATCGCCCTGCAATCGAGTGAAGCGGACAACGCCCTGACGGCGGCGCGCCGCACCTTCCGTCAATTGTTCCTGCCGGGGATGATCGCGATCCTCGCCGATGCCGTGGGTTTCATCACGCTGCTGATCATCGATATCGGCGTGATCCGTGAACTGGCCATCGGCGCATCCATCGGCGTGGCGGTGATCGTGTTCACCAACCTGATCCTGTTGCCGGTGGCGATTTCCTATGTCGGCATCAGCAAGCGTGCCGTCGAGCGCAGCAAGAAAGACGCGGTGCGCGAACACCCGTTCTGGCGCCTGCTGTCGAACTTTGCCAGCGCGAAAGTGGCCCCGGTTTCCATTTTGCTGGCGCTGATCGCCTTTGGTGGCGGCCTGTGGTACAGCCAGAACCTGAAAATCGGCGACCTCGACCAGGGAGCCCCGGAGTTGCGCCCGGACTCTCGCTACAACAAGGACAACAACTTCATCATCAACAACTACTCCACCAGTTCCGACGTGTTGGTGGTGATGGTCAAGACCAAGTCCGAAGGGTGCTCGCGCTACGAAGCCATGGCGCCGATCGACGAACTGATGTGGAAGATGCAGAACACCGAGGGCGTGCAGTCGGCGATTTCCCTGGTGACCGTGTCCAAGCAAATGATCAAGGGCATGAACGAGGGCAACCTGAAATGGGAAACCCTGTCGCGTAACCCGGATGTGCTGAACAACTCCATCGCCCGTGCTGACGGCCTGTACAACAACAGCTGTTCCCTGGCGCCGGTGCTGGTGTTCCTCAACGATCACAAGGCCGAGACCCTGGATCGCGCGGTGCATGCGGTGCAAGAGTTCGCCAGGGAAAACAACAAGGAAGGTCTGGAGTTCATCCTCGCTGCCGGTAATGCCGGGATCGAGGCGGCCACCAACGAGGTGATCAAGAAGTCCGAGCTGATCATCCTGATCCTGGTGTACATCTGTGTGGCGGTCATGTGCATGATCACCTTCCGTTCCTGGGCGGCGACCTTGTGCATCGTGCTGCCGCTGGTGCTGACCTCGGTACTGGGCAACGCCCTGATGGCCTTCATGGGCATCGGCGTGAAAGTCGCGACCCTGCCGGTCGTGGCGCTCGGGGTGGGGATTGGCGTGGACTACGGCATTTACATCTACAGCCGCCTGGAAAGCTTCCTGCGTGCCGGCCTGCCGCTGCAAGAGGCGTACTACCAGACGCTGAAGTCCACCGGCAAGGCGGTGCTGTTCACCGGTCTGTGCCTGGCGATCGGCGTGTGCACCTGGATCTTCTCGGCCATCAAGTTCCAGGCCGACATGGGCCTGATGCTGACCTTCATGCTGCTGTGGAACATGTTCGGTGCGCTGTGGCTGTTGCCGGCACTGGCACGGTTCCTGATCAAACCGGAGAAACTGGCGGGGCAGAAGGGCAATTCGTTGTTCGCCCACTGATTGCGTGGTTGTGCCGACACCGAAAGCCGCTGCCTCGAAAAGGCGCGGCTTTCGGCGTTTCAGACGTTATTGATCAGGCACCAGATCCAGAAACAGCCGTTGATCCCGTGGCGGGGTAATGGGGCTGTAGAGGCCACGGATGATCAATTGGTTGTCAGGCCCGGCCTGGGCGATCAGATCCTTGAGGGTCACGAAGCGATGTTCGGGACGCTTGAGGTGGGCAATCGTGTAAGTCGAAGGCGCGCTGTTCGACTGGGCGTAGTGGAAATGGGCGTACCACAGCACCTTCACCGAATTCTTCTCCCGAATGGCGAACTCCGTCAGGTAGTCCTTGGCTGCCGTGCGTTTGAGCGCCTGCACAAGGCCGATGTCTACCGCCTGGCGGTCGCGAAGGTACTCGATGCTTTCCTGCCGGGGGCGCTGCGCCTTGTATCCCTCGATGCAATGTTGCTGGCCTTTGAGCCGGGTGGCGGCAGACGTGTTACGCAGTGATTCAAGTACCGCACTGATGCCGGGGTTGGCAGGGTGGGCCTGTTCCAGTTCGCTGGCCAACGTTTCGATCCGTTCGGCCTGGTGTTCCAGCATATCGCTCCAGTCACGGGGGTTGAGTTCATCGCGCCGTTGCGGATCACTGAGCTTTCTTTTCTGAAATTCGATCGAGCGTTCAATGGCCGGGATTTCGTCGATCAGCCGCTGCCCCTCCGTGCGCAGCGCGGCAAACGAACGCGGTTGCGGTGTCGGAGTCGGCCGTACAGGCGCGGCGTCGACAATCTCGACCCATCCCTCATTGGGGTGCTCCATGAACCGACCACTGACTTGAAGGGTGAGCGGGTTTCGGGTGACGATTGTCGCAAACGGCATGCCGGTGGTCGCCGGTTCCAGCTCTCCGACCAGGTCGCCGTTATCCCGCGACTTGAACACCCGTTTGGTCTGCGACGGTGCTTTGACGGGTTTGAAGGCGACGGGCAAAACCGGCAAAAATTCGTCCTCGCGCAACAGGTCGGCCAGTTCGGTCTCGGCATTCTCCCGTACGATCTCAAGACGCTCCATCAGCAGCGACATGTAGCGGGGGCGGATCAACGGGGACTCAAGCTCCAGCAGTGAGGTGTTGATTTGCAGGCGCCTTTTGTAGTGCCTGATCAGGTTGATCAGGACGTCCTTGCGCTCCTGAGCGGTAAAGCCATCCGTGCTCAGCAGGTCCAGGTGGGAGTCTTCGAGCGCTGACATGGCGCCCAGACGGTCTTCATGAACTTTGAGAAAGTACTGTTCCTGCGGCGTTTTCGCCTCGACGGTGGTGTCAATGCTCAAGGTGTTCAGTACGTCGAGCGATTCGAGGAGGGCGGTCACTCGGTTGGAGAACCTGCGGTCAGGGTGGCCTTTGAGGTATTTCAGGCGTTGCGCCGGCCCGGTCTTGAAGTTTTGCGCCAGCTCGGTAAGCGCTTCATCCAGTGCGATGATTGCCTGTGCATGTCGCTCGGAGGCGGCGAAGTTGGTTTCCAGAAGGTCGTACATGCGCTGGGCGCCTTCGATGTCATTGATGTTGTATTGCAACTCAATCAGCGACTCGCCCTGTTCGGAAATGAAGCTGGCCAGGTAAAGGGACGCCAGTCGGTAGATCCTCAGTTCATGATGCATCAGGATCGCGCCGTACTCGTCGGTGGCTTTCTGCTCGTAGTCGAAGCGGCTGTCAACGTCCTTGAGTTGGCGATAGGCCTGGATCAAGTCGCGACGGGCCTGGATCAACTGGTCGACGATGACTTGATCTCTTTCCTGCAATATCTGGAAGTTCAGCCGGTTGCGTGAACGCGCAATGACCTTGAGCCGGTGAGCATCGAGCAGAGCCTGGTCCTCGGGCGATGCACGAAGACGCACACGAGCGGCTCCCAGTTCGTTGTGGGCGCTTTCGTACTGCTTTTTTGCCGCATCCAGTTGCTGGTCCATATCCTTTGCCTGTGTTGCCAGCGTCGATATGATCCCACCGATTCGGCTGACCTCAATGTTGGCTTGATCACGTTTCTTGTCTATTTCCGCGAGTTTGGCTTTGAGTCGGTTTTTAGGTCCACCGCCCTGTAGCTTCAAGCCAGGGTCCAGCGACCATCTTCCTTGTCCGTCAGTCTTGAGCTTGAACCCTGGATGGAGCGGCTTTTGGGGATGAATGATGTAAACGTCGCCGACTCCCGCCACGACATTGACCTTGAACAGCAGCCCTCCCACGGAGGCATGCCATTGGTTGTCGATACGGTACAAGCCTTTGAGCGTTCCGGTTTCGGCGGGGGCGGGAACCGGAACCGGCCAAGCGACATTCAGCTCGAGCAATGCATTCAACAGACGTCGGCCGGAGGAGTCCCTGGCGGTGGAGTGGATGAAATCGACCTGTGTTTTGTCGGCGGCCGGGGGTTCGGCCGGCAAGCCGATCATGCCTTGCTCGATGACAGTCGTGAGCGGGGTGGCATCGAGGAGCGGTCGGCGCAGGTCGGCGAGTTTGAGCGGCGGCTCTACGGGGTGGAGTCTGGGCGCCGACGGATCGGAAGGGTGGGCCCGGGACGGAGCGTGCAACAGGATCAAACCAATGTTGAGCAGCAGATCGACCCAGGCCAGTTCCCTGGCTGTCGGGTCATTACTGTGCAGCGCAGTCACATCGTTTTCCAGGCTGGCGGCCATTTGCAGCATCCAGCCGGCTGCCATCGCAGGTCCACGTAGCAGAGGCAAAAGCACGGCGTTGAACAGTAACCAGCCGCCCTCGCGCAGGGTGGCCCAACGGCTTTCGGCGTTGGAAACGGACTCTCTGTCAGACAAGTCGATGAGGGCTCGGGCGTTTCTGCCGTAGAGATACTGCGTCAGGTTTCCGTTGGTCAGTGCCTGTGCCAGCGAACCCGGTACTGCGTCGGTGTCAGAGTCTTGCCCCAACTGTGCCGGCTCCGGTTTTTCCCAACGGACGGTGTCGTCCCCCAGGCCAAAACGCAGGATATGAGGGCTGTTGAATCCGTCATGGCTGTAGATCGGCCGGGCCTTGTCCGGCAACCAGTTCAGCACGCTGTCTTGCAGCGCACCGGGTTGTGCAATGGCATTGAACAGCGCTTCACGGCTCGCGAACTGCCGCAATGAGTCCCGGTACACCGGTCGATACAGGATATGCGGCCCGATGGCGATGTCCCGCGGTTCAATGATGAACATGTTGTCGACCACATCGGCGGCGGCGCCCGGCTTGCGGATGAAGGACAGTGCGCGAACGACGATGTCGTTGCCGTCGACGACGCGTTCGGGCGCGTGGGTGTGCATGACAGCCTTGACGTAACGGTAGCCCAGGGCGCTCACGCCGTGCTCGCCCCGGATTTTGTGCTCCAGGGCCTGGAGCGGCAGGTGTACCTTCAAGGCCTGGCCAAACCGCATCTCGCGGCGTTGTGATTCGCTGTTGTCATCGAGCAGCAGCTTTTTGAGGGTTTGTGGATAGCGTTCCCCGATGTTCACCCGGCTGATCAGTCCCTCGGTGCTGCTCAACAGACCTTTTTCACCCAGAATGTAGTCAGGGGTCAGCCACTGCGGGACGGCTTTGCCGGTCTTGTCCGTGATGGTCATGCTGCCGGAGGGGGCTGCGCTGAGATTCTGGATGGCCAGTTCGATCAACGTCATGGGGACGCGGGTTATGAAACCGCTGCCCAGATCGCCTGCCGCCACCTGGAAATTCAGCAACAGATCGTCCGGTTCACAATCGGCGTCGGGATGATCCTTGCGTAACTGATCACGCAAGGCGTTGGCGGTGAAATCATGCAGGTTTTCGATGCCGTCGAGGAACGACTTACCCGCGGTTTGTCGTTGCAATCGCGCTTGCTCGACCAGCCATTGGCGATATTCGGCGCGATCGTTGGCGCTGGCGTCCTTGAGCCACTGGGGCAGGGTCGAACGAATTTTTTCCGCAGCTTGTTGGCCCGGCACCGGGGCAAGGCTGAAGTAAGGGGTCGGGTCGGTGCTGGCGGCGAAAAGGTCTTCCAATGGGCGAACACCCTGGTCGGCTGGAAGCCGAATAGCGTCCAGGTTCTCCAACTGACACTCAAGCAGCAACGCGGCCTGGATATCGAAGATGTTGCCATTGGGTTCAGAACGCTTGATGACGACTTTGTCGGCGATGAACTGGCGCTCCACCTCGCGGCCCCAGGCCTGGTTGAACGCTTCCATGGTCGGGTGTGACTCCAGACGGCCTGAAGCCCGGTACAAAAAGATCTGGTTTCCTTGCACCACGAGCAGGTCCGGCGTCATGAAAGACCTGCTTTCGCCGTTGCGGATCAAGCAGGTTTCCAGGCAATAGGCATGTACAAAACCGTCAGGGTGGGGGATGGCCTGACGCTCCCGGCGGTCAGGATGACGAGTGAGCTCGTAGAGTGCAGCCCTGCACTGTTTTTGCGCCGCCGGAAGAAGGCTGGCCGCGCTGTTCAGACCGGTCGCCAACAGGTCACCCAGCCATTTCCAGCGGGTTGCACCTGTTTCGTCAGCCTGGTTCCAGTAGGCCGTCAGTGCTTCCTGAAAGTGGGTGCCCAGGGTCAACGCCAGAGCCTGGATTTTTTCCTGGATAACCCCCATGTCGGGGCGTTTAGGCCCTTGCGCTTCATAGGTCAGGCGCGAGGGAACCCGGTTGGTGAGGAAGTGTGTGCGACCGTCAATTTCTTCCGTGAGATTCAGGCGGGTGTCGTTGCCCAGATAATCCAGGGCCACATCGATCAACAGTTTGAGATCCCATCCCCCGGTCTGATTCGGTATGGCCAGCCGGGTGATATCCAGATCCACGGCAAGAGGCGGGTAGTGTTCCAGAATGCTGGCTTGAAGGACTTGCCGGGCGACCTGGCGCAGAGTCGGTCGGCTGGCGAATCCAAGGGCGACCGCTTGAGCGGGGGCGTTGCTGGTATCGAGACTTGAGGGAGGGGGCGAGGACGCACCTGGCGGAGTAATGGCGGATTGATTTTGCATGTCGGATTCCAGTCTGTAGCGAAAAAGATAGGGTTTTCGCTGCCAGAATGGCGAGTTCGTCGGTGGGCTGTGCGGTATCCCGCTACCACCTGACCACTCGAAAAATGTGCCCGGTCGCGCCTCGGCGAGCGGGCGATGTGCGGCTCAGGAAAGCTCGGAGCCGAGCACCACGTTCAACGCACTGCGCGCATCATCGAGTTGCACCAGCGTCGCATGCCGCGCGCCGAGGGCATCACGATTCTCGATGGCGGTGAGGATTGCCTTGTGCCGGGGCAGCGCCAGTTCATGCAGGTTCGGCCGCTGGTTGGAATGCTTCAAGGCTTCGGCGATGGCCACCGAGAGCATGTTGCACAGGTTGGCCAGCAAGTCGTTATGGGTGGCATCGGCGATTCGGCTGTGGAAGTCGAGGTCCGGCTGCAGCAGCGCCTCCGGCGTCGGTGCGGCTTCCATACGCTGGTAGGCCTCACCGATGGACGCGATGTCTGCTTGCGTGGCGAATTGCGCGGCGAGGGCGGCGGCGGCCGGTTCGATGATGCTGCGCACGCTGGTCAACAGATCGAAAAACTGATTCTGCGGACTGCTCTGCATCAACCAGTGCAGCACGTCCGGATCGAGCATGTGCCAGTCCTTGCGCGGCTTGACCACGGTGCCGACACGCGGGCGGGAATACACCAGGCCCTTGGCAACCAACACCCGGGTGGCTTCACGCAGCACCGGCCGGCTGACCGCATATTCTTCGCACAACAGCGCCTCGGCGGGCAGTTTGTCGTCCGGCAGGAAACGTCCCGAGACGATCTGCATGCCCAGTTCCTGGACGATGCGCGAGTGCATGCTTTTGCGGTCGGAGGGTTTGCGGTAATCCATGGGGAGCGGCGCGGTCCTGTGCGAATAGGTGTCGCGCATGATAGCAGGCGCGGTACAAACTTGAGGTGGGTACACAAACCAAATGTGGGAGCTAGCCCTGCTGGCGATAGCGGAGTGTCAGTCAACATTAATATCAACTGATAGACCGAAATCGCTAGCAGGCTAGCTCCCACAGGGGAAGGGTGGTGTCAGTGGGAGTGACGCGGCACTTCAGCCCCGCGGCAACCGACCAGGAAGTCGAAGTCGCAACCCTGGTCCGCTTGCAGCACGTGGTCGATGTACAGCTGACGATAGCCACCGACGATCAGGTTCTGTGGCGGTTGCAGATCGGCCATGCGCGCGGCCAGTTCGGTGTCCGGAATATCCAGGTGCAAACGGCCGCTGGCGCAATCGAGTTCGATCCAGTCGCCTTCTTTCACTGCGGCCAGCGGGCCGCCGGCCGCGGCTTCAGGGGCGACGTGCAGGACAACCGTGCCATACGCGGTGCCGCTCATGCGCGCATCGGAAATACGCACCATGTCGGTCACACCCTGGGCCAGCAACTTGGCCGGCAGGCCCATGTTGCCCACTTCGGCCATGCCCGGATAACCCTTCGGCCCGCAGTTTTTCATCACCAGGATCGAGTTGGCATCCACGTCCAGTTCCGGATCGTTGATCCGCGCCTTGTACATGTCGAAGTTCTCGAACACCACCGCGCGGCCGCGATGCTGCATCAGTTCGGGCGTGGCGGCGGACGGTTTGAGCACGGCGCCCAGCGGTGCCAGGTTGCCGCGCAAGACACAGATGCCGCCGTCGGCGCGGATCGGGTTGTCGAGGGTGCGGATCACTTCGTCCTCGCCATAGATCGGCGCGTCCCTGGTGTTCTCGCCGATGGACTTGCCATTGACGGTCAAGGCATTCGGGTTCGGGATCAGGTTGGCTTCGCCAAGGCGACGCAGCACGGCTGGCAAGCCACCAGCGTAATAGAACTCTTCCATCAGGAAGCGCCCTGACGGTTGCAAGTCGACGATGGTCGGCATACCGCGACCGATACGGGTCCAGTCATCCAGGTCCAGCTCCACGCCAATGCGCCCGGCGATGGCTTTCAGGTGGATCACCGCGTTGGTCGAACCGCCGATGGCGGCATTGACGCGAATGGCGTTTTCGAAGGCTTCCCTGGTCAGGATCTTCGACAGCTTCAAGTCTTCACGCACCATCTCCACGGCACGCATGCCGGACATGTGCGCCAACACGTAACGGCGCGCATCCACCGCCGGGATCGCCGCGTTGTGGGGCAGGGAAGTGCCCAGTGCTTCAGCCATGCAGGCCATGGTCGAGGCCGTGCCCATGGTGTTGCAGGTGCCCGCCGAGCGGGACATACCGCCCTCGGCCGCGAGGAAATCGTCGATGCTGATGGTGCCGGCCTTGACCTGTTCGCTGAGCTGCCAGACCACGGTGCCGGAGCCGATGTCCTTGCCCTTGTGTTTACCGTTGAGCATCGGCCCGCCGGTGACGACGATGGCCGGTACGTCGCAACTGGCGGCGCCCATCAGCAAGGCCGGGGTGGTTTTGTCGCAACCGGTCAGCAGCACCACGCCATCGATCGGGTTACCGCGAATGGCTTCTTCGACATCCATGCTCGCCAGGTTGCGGGTGAGCATGGCGGTCGGGCGCAGGTTCGATTCGCCGTTGGAAAACACCGGAAACTCCACCGGGAAGCCCCCGGCCTCGATCACCCCGCGTTTGACGTGCTCGGCAATCTGGCGGAAATGCGCGTTGCACGGGGTCAGTTCCGACCAGGTGTTGCAGATGCCGATGATCGGCTTGCCATGGAACTGGTGGTCGGCGATGCCCTGATTCTTCATCCAGCTGCGGTACATGAAGCCGTTCTTGTCGGCGGTGCCAAACCATTGGGCGGAGCGCAGGGTGGGTTTCTTATCAGACATGATCGGTTCTCTTATTGTATGACTATATTGTTTGAGCTGAGGCGTAACATAAGCGCAAATTCTGCGCTTTGGAAGTGTTGTTGAGTAAATAGTATTACTATATAGTCCGATCAAACGGAGGGATGGCCCTGACGAATTTTTCGTGAGAGGCGTCCCCCGAGGTTCTATAACAACAACAATCGGAGACCGATCTCATGAGCCAGGAACTGCGGCTTATCCGTCGCATCACGCTGAAACTGATTCCCTTCCTGATCCTGCTGTACCTGATCGCCTATGTGGACCGCTCCGCGGTGGGCTTCGCCAAACTGCACATGGGCGCCGACATTGGCCTGGGTGATGCGGCCTACGGCCTTGGCGCAGGGTTGTTCTTCATTGGCTACTTCCTGCTGGAAATTCCCAGCAACCTGATGCTCGACCGCTTCGGCGCACGGCGCTGGTTCGCGCGGATAATGGTCACCTGGGGCGCCATCACCATCGGCATGGCCTTCGTCCAGGGGCCGAACAGCTTCTATGTGATGCGCTTTCTGCTCGGCGCCGCCGAGGCCGGGTTCTTTCCGGGCGTTCTGTACTACATCACCCAATGGTTCCCGGTGCGCCATCGCGGCAAGATCCTCGGGTTGTTCATCCTGTCTCAGCCCATCGCGATGATGATCACCGGCCCGCTGTCCGGCGGCTTGCTGGGCATGGACGGCGTGTTGGGACTGCACGGCTGGCAGTGGCTGTTCATCGTCATCGGCTGTCCGGCGATCCTGCTGACCTGGCCGGTGCTGCGCTGGTTGCCGGACGGCCCACAGCAAGTGAAGTGGATGGACCAGGCGGAAAAGGACTGGCTGAGCGGTGAGCTGAAAAAGGATCTGGATGCCTACGGCCAGACCCGTCACGGCAACCCGTTGCACGCCCTCAAGGACAAGCGCGTCCTGCTGCTGGCGCTGTTCTACCTGCCGGTGACCCTGAGCATCTATGGCCTGGGTCTGTGGCTGCCGACCTTGATCAAGCAGTTCGGCGGCAGCGACCTGGTGACCGGTTTTGTTTCCGCGGTGCCGTATATCTTCGGGATCGTCGGCCTGCTGATCATTCCGCGCAGTTCCGACCGCTTGAACGACCGCTACGGCCACCTCGCCGTGCTTTACGTGCTGGGTGCGATTGGCTTGTTCCTCAGCGCCTGGTTGTCGGTGCCGGTGCTGCAACTGGCGGCGCTGTGCCTGGTGGCGTTCGCATTGTTCTCCTGCACGGCGGTGTTCTGGACCTTGCCGGGCCGCTTCTTCGCCGGCGCCAGTGCGGCAGCGGGGATCGCCTTGATCAACTCGGTGGGTAACCTTGGCGGCTATCTCGGTCCATTCGTGATCGGCGCACTCAAGGAATACACCGGCAATCTTGCGTCCGGCTTGTATTTCCTCTGCGGGGTGATGGTGTTCGGCCTGATTCTGACTGGCGTTGTCTATCGCCTGCTGGAACGCAAACACGTCCTGCCAGCCGATCAATTTGCAGCAAGTGCACGCTAATCCAATGTAGGAGTGAGCCTGCTCGCGATAGCGTCGGCACAGCCAATGTTGTCGGCGACTGATACATCGCTATCGCGAGCAGGCTCACTCCTACAGAGATCTGCGGTGTTTTTGAAGGAATAGGAGAAATTTCATGCGTTTGGTTCAGTTCGAATTGAGTAACGGCGAACGCCGTGTCGGCGTGATCGACAACGGTCTGGTCCGCGAAGTGCAGGACGCGCGCAGCGTTCGCGATCTGGCATTGGCGGCGATCGAGGCGGGCGCAAGCCTTGAACAACAGGTGCAAGGCCTGGGGCTGGGCATCAGCCATGACTATGCCGAACTGCTGACGCAACGGCGCATCCTGCCGCCGCTGGACCATGCGGACCCGGCGCACATGCTGGTCAGCGGCACGGGCCTGACCCATCTGGGCAGTGCGTCGGCCCGGGACAAGATGCACCAGCAAAGTGGCGACGAAACGGCGATGACCGACACCATGCGCATCTTCAAATGGGGCGTAGAGGGCGGTAAGCCGGCGGCGGATGAAGCCGGTGTGCAACCGGAATGGTTCTACAAAGGCGATGGCAGCATCGTCGTCAGGCCGGGCCAGCCGTTTCCCCTGCCGCCGTTTGCCGAAGATGCCGGCGAAGAGCCGGAGATCGCCGGCCTGTACGTGATCGGTCACGACGGCAAGCCGTATCGCCTGGGTTTTGCCGTGGGCAACGAGTTCTCCGACCACGTCATGGAGCGCAAGAACTACCTGTATCTGGCCCATTCGAAACTGCGCAGCTGCAGCTATGGCCCGGAACTGCGGGTGGGCGAGTTGCCGCAACATCTGGCGGGCACCAGCCGCATCCTGCGCGACGGCGAGGTGCTATGGCAGAACGAGTTTCTCAGCGGCGAGGCCAACATGTGCCACAGCCTCGCCAACCTCGAATTCCACCATTTCAAATACAGCCAGTTCCTGCGCCCGGGGGATGTGCACATTCACTTCTTCGGTACGGCGACCTTGTCTTTTGCCGACGGCATTCGCACGCAACCGGGTGACGTGTTCGAGATCACTCAGGCCGAATTCGGCGCGCCATTGATCAACGGCATCGCACCGGTCGCAGCGGCTTTCGCGCCCGGCACCGTCGGCACACTTTGAGGACTGACCCATGACCCGGATTCTTGGTCACAACTACATCGGCGGCCAACGCAGCGCTGCTGGCAGCGTCAAATTGCAGAGTGTCGATGCCACCACCGGTGAGGCATTGCCCGACGATTTTTATCAGGCGACCCCGCAGGAAGTCGATGCAGCGGCCAGCGCGGCGGCGACCGCGTACCCGGCCTATCGCAGCCTGAGCGCGGAGCGGCGGGCGCAGTTTCTCGAGGCCATTGCCGATGAACTGGATGCCCTCGGTGATGATTTTGTCGCGGTGGTCTGCCGCGAGACGGCGTTGCCGGCGGGACGGATTCAAGGCGAGCGTGGACGTACCAGCGGGCAGATGCGCCTGTTTGCCAAAGTCTTGCGTCGCGGTGATTTCTACGGCGCACGAATCGACCGGGCATTGCCGGAGCGCCAACCGTTGCCGCGTCCGGACCTGCGTCAATACCGTATCGGCCTGGGACCTGTGGCCGTGTTCGGTGCCAGCAACTTTCCGTTGGCGTTCTCCACCGCTGGCGGCGACACGGCATCGGCGCTGGCGGCTGGCTGCCCGGTAGTGTTCAAGGCCCACAGCGGCCACATGGCCACGGCTGAATGGGTGGCTGACGCGATCATTCGCGCCGCCGAGAAAACCGGCATGCCGGCCGGCGTGTTCAACATGATCTACGGCGGTGGCGTCGGTGAGGCGTTGGTCAAGCATCCGGCGATTCAGGCTGTAGGCTTCACCGGTTCGCTCAAGGGCGGTCGAGCCTTGTGCGACATGGCGGCGGCCCGTGCGCAACCGATTCCGGTGTTCGCCGAGATGTCGAGCATCAACCCGGTGATCGTGTTGCCACAGGCGTTGCAGGCGCGGGCTGATACCGTCGCCCGGGACCTCACGGCGTCGGTGGTTCAGGGTTGTGGCCAGTTCTGCACCAATCCCGGTCTGGTGATCGGCATTCGCTCGGCGTCATTCGCTGCGTTTGTGCAGCAAGTGGCCGGGTTGATGGGTGACCAGCCGGCGCAAACCATGCTCAATGCCGGAACCCTGAGCAGCTACGGCCAAGGCTTGCAAAAACTGCTCGCGCATCCGGGGATCGAGCACCTGGCCGGCAATCCGCAACAGGGCAATCAGGCACAGCCACAGCTGTTCAAGGCCGATGTCAGCCTGCTGCTCGATGGCGATGAAGTGTTGCAGGAGGAAGTGTTCGGTCCGACCACGGTAGTGGTTGAAGTGGCAGACCATGGGCAACTGATGGCCGCCTTGAACGGCCTGCACGGCCAGTTGACCGCCACCGTCATTGGCGAGCCGGAAGACTTCGAACAGTTCGCCGGGCTGACGGCATTGCTGGAGCAGAAGGTCGGACGCATCCTGCTCAATGGCTATCCGACGGGCGTGGAAGTCTGCGATTCGATGGTTCACGGTGGGCCTTATCCGGCAACGTCCGATGCCCGCGGTACGTCGGTGGGCACCCTGGCCATCGATCGTTTCCTGCGCCCGGTGTGTTTCCAGAACTACCCGGACAGCTTGCTGCCGGATGCGCTGAAGAACGGCAATCCGCTGCGCATCCAGCGACTGGTGGATGGGCAATCGACCCGCGAGGCGTTGTAGCGGCTGACCACAATCCCTGTAGGAGCGAGCCTGCTCGCGATAGCGGAACATCAGTCAACATTTAAATCGACTGGACTGCCGCCATCGCGAGCAGGCTCGCTCCTACAGGGGAGGTGGTGCATGAGCTATCATTGCGTTTTTCTCATTCAAAGACTGATTGCCATGACTTCCCCAACCGACACCTTGCTCAATGCCCTCGAACACTGCGGAATGGTTGAGATCGACGGCCTGCATGCCTTCGAATTCGCCCTCGACGAGTTCGATAATCTGCACATTGAATGCATGGATGGCCGTGCGGCCAAACACTGGGAGTTCACCCCCGCGCAGGTCCAGGCCGCGACCTTCGATGCCCCGCTGCAAAGCTGGTTGATCACCGGTGACTCGGGTGAACACCGTTTGGTGTGCCTGGGCGATGTCGTCAGCGGTGACAACGAAGATGACGACCAAGGCGATGCGTAACCTCTGGCCACTGTTGATGGCTGGCAGTATCGGTGCGATGGGGATTCAGGCTGCATCCGCCGACGACTATCAACTGCTGGTGGGCTCCTACACCGCCGGTCAAAGCCAGGGCATCTACCGCCTGGCTTTCGACAGCAGCACCGGGCAGATCGATGCCAGCCCTCTGCAAGTGATCAAAAGCGAAAACCCGTCGTGGCTGACCCTGTCGAAGGACCAGCGACACCTGTTCGTGGTCAACGAAAACGGTCCGGGCCAGACCGATCCGGTAGGGCGCGTCAGCAGTTACGCGATCGATCCCAAAAGCCATGCGCTGAGCCTGATCAGCCAGGTACAAAGCCTGGGCAACGAGCCGACCCATTCCCGCCTCAGCACCGATGGCAGCCATTTGTTTGTCAGCAATTACTCGGTGGCCGAGGACCCGGGCGGCACCCTCGCGGTGATGCCGGTGGCGGCCGATGGCACGCTCAAACCGGTGGTGCAGATGAGCAGCCACCCGGCGAGCCGGGTCAACCCCGAGCGTCAGGCCTCGGCTCACGTGCATTCGGCCATCCCGTCACCGGATGGCCAATACGTGTTCGCCAATGACCTGGGCGCCGACAAGGTGTTTGCCTACCGCTTCGACCCCAAGGCCAACCCGGAGCTGCCGTTGACCCCGGCCACCCCGGCATTCGTGCAGCTGCCGCCGGGCAGCGGGCCGCGTCACTTGCTGTTCAGCGCCGGTGGTAAACACGCTTGGCTGACCCTGGAAATGAGCGCGCAAGTGGCGGTGTTCGATTACCACGACGGCCAACTCAAACAGACGCAGATCGTCGATCTGGCTGCCGGGCAACCGGTCTCGGACAAGGCTGCGGCGGCGTTGCATGCCTCGGCTGACGGCAGGTTCCTCTACGTCAGCAACCGTGGCACGGCCAATCAACTGTTGGTGTTTGCCATCGACCCGGCCACCGGCCACCTCCGTGAGCTGCAACGCCGGGCGGTGGAGGGCGATCATCCGCGGGAATTCAGCCTCGATCCGAGTGGCAAATTCCTGTTGATCGCCAATCAGAAGAGCAACCAGATTGTCGTCGTCGAACGCGACGCCAAGACCGGTCTGCTGGGCAAGACCGTGCAAAAGCTGCCAATGGACGCCCCGAGCGACCTCAGGTTTCTGCTGCGTCAATAAGCCGCAGGCCCCGGTTGATGGGGCCTGTCCGCTTTTATCAATGACGCTGATATCTGGTACTGCTACAAAGCATTTCAAGGCACGAACCCTCGAGGGTTAAGTTTGCTTCACGGCCCCACCGGGCAAGCAAGCCAACTGAATCCGAGGAATACCGCCATGAACTTCAACATCTTCTCTGTCATCGCCGCTTCCGCCATTTCCGCCACCGTTGCGCTGCCAGCCAGTGCCAACGTTGAAATCAGCGACAAAAAAGCCCACACCCAGAGCTACACCCAGAAGTACCTGCAACAGAGCGCCAACTTCTACGCCGCGCTGGATCACAAAACCCAGGCCTGAATGCCCATCCCTGCCTTTATGCAGGAGCGAAGTCACTGATGATCGAAGACCCTGATGTTGAAACACGGGTGTTGAAAACGATCAGAGTGATGTCGCTCCTGCATAACGCATTTGCGACAGCATCATTTTGCCATCAATGTCGCACTTGATATCACATTGCCATGCGTTTAAATTGACGCTGATTTTTTGACTCCTCCTCACGGCAAGGATCGGTAGCATGGTGACGCGTCTGGCATTGGTAGTTCTTTTTCTCTACTCAACCCCCATTCTGTCGGCGGTCGACCCTGTTCCGAGTGAACCGGACGCTGCCCGCGAACGCTTGATGAGTTTTATTGAAGACTGAAATAGATTGGCTTAATGATCAATGAAGCTGATGGTCACTATGGATAACCCTGAGTGGTTACCCAGGCTTTTTTGATCGATTCTGTGGGTATTGAAACATGCCTGCGGAGAACATCATGGCCAGCGCAATTCTCACTTCTGCCAAACACGGCGCCTATGTGGCGATCGGTCTTTACCTTGCCATGGTGCTGGTGGTCAGTCTTTCAGCCCAGTCGCAAGTCACCTTCGAAGCACCGATCCAGGTCGCTCATCCCGGCATTCAGTTTGAATACCGTGCGCAAAACGCCGGCGTTGATCAGGCTGAACTCGCGGGAGTCGTCGGCGCATGAAAGGGCACAGACTCTGGGTCATCGCCTTCCTGGCGTTCATGACCAACGGATCCTCCCTGTTGGGGATCGGCCAAGGTTCGGCGGGCTCGGTGGCGCGGGCCATCGAAGCCAATCACAACATCGCGCGCAGCATCGAAAACGCCAAGGCCCAGGGGATGTTGGCCGGCAATCCGCCGGTCAGGACTGAAGGGGTGGTTTTCGGGCCGTTCCAGGTGGATTGCTCGGCGATCGGGATGTGTGGGGTGTTGGCGTAAGTGCCTGGCCTATTTCTTCATGATTGAAGTAAAGAGTTCCGACTCCAGAAACCGCTGCAACCAATCCTGCAACCGTCGATACGGTGTCTGCGCGAACCATTCGCGGTCGACGTGGGCGAACTGGCGCACGAAGGGCATCAACGCTACATCGGCCAGGCTTGGATGATCGGCCAGCAAGTAGTCGCGTCCCTCCAGCAAATCATCCAGCCTTTGCAAAAACACCTCACCCTCGCCGCGATAAACCTCCATCGGCTGCTCGGGATAACGCTCGGCGTACTTGTAGCGATTCAAGTGCACTTTGAACACCTGATCGTTGTGTTCGATCAGGGGGGCGATTTGTGCCGCAGCAGCAGGATCAGCCTTGAGCAACCAGTCCTGCGGATCGTTCTGTGCCAGGGCCCAGCGCATGATGTCGAGGCTTTCGTCGATCACCCTGTCATCGGCGCTCAGCACCGGCACCGTGCCTTTGCCCGACAGCGCGAGCATTTCGGCGGGCTTGGCTTTCAGGCTGACTTCGACGATGTTCACGGCCACGCCCGAATAACGCAGGGCCATGCGTGCGCGCATGGCGTATGGGCAGCGGCGGAAGGAATACAGGGTGTTCATTTCACCTCCAGGGTACTCAGGCCGTTGCCCTGACGTTGGACCTGAATCTGCACCGGAATCCGTTCATGCATTTCCTGTACGTGGGAAATCACCGCGACCTTGCGCCCTTGGGCCTGCAAACCGTCGAGGGCGTCCATGGCCAGTTGCAGGGATTCCGGATCGAGGCTGCCGAAGCCTTCGTCGATGAACAGCGACTCGATTTTCAACGTGCTCGACGCCATCGACGCCAAGCCCAGGGCCAGCGCCAGCGAGACCAGGAAGGTCTCGCCGCCGGACAGCGAATGCACCGAGCGCAGTTCGTCGCCCATTTCGGTGTCCATCACCAGCAAGCCGAGCATGCTGCCGCCGCGCTTGAGGCGATAGCGGCGCACCAGTTGGCGCAATTGCACGTTGGCGTGATGCACCAGCAGGTCGAGGTTGTAGGCCTGGGCGATCTTGCGGAAGGTGTCGCCGGTGGCGGAGCCGATCAACGCGTTCAGGCGTGCCCAGCGTTGGTACTCGTTGTAGGCATCGGCGATCTGCTGCGCCAGGGCCTGATTGGCGTTTTGCCGGCGCTGATCCTCGGCCTGCTCGGCGCGCAGTTCGGCGCAGTGTTGCTCGCTGGTGGCGGCGAGGTTTTGCAGGTCGACCAGCGCACTGGCCAGTTGTTCGGCATCGAGGTTGCCGTTGTGTTGCGCCTGGTGATCGAGCAAACGCTTGTCGCGCTCCTGCACCAGCACATTGGCCTGTTCGATGGCTTTTTCGCTGTGCTGCAAGCGCTGGCGCAGTTCGCTGACCTGGGCATCGTCGACGCGCAGCAAGTCTTCGAGGCCGCCGTCATCCAGTTCGGGATGGCGAGCCCGCCAGTCGCCGATCTTGCCGGCGAGCTCACGTTCTTCGCCTTGCAGTGCGTGCAAGCGCTCCTGCTGGGCCTTGAGCTCGGCGGCGATTTGCACTGATTGCGTGTGGACGTTTTGCAGGGCCTGGCCGGTCGTGGCTTCGGCGCTGCGCGCCTGTTCCACGGCCTGTTCCAGTTGCTGCTGCCAGTGCTCGGCGCTGCTGTGCTCGCCGAGCAATTGCCCGAGTGTGTGCTGGCTCGCCTGTTGCTGCTCGGCCAGCTCGGTGAACTGCTGTTCGGCGGTCTGCAATTGCTGCACGCGGCTTTGCTGGCGGTCCTGTTCCTTCTCCAGGTTTTGCTGGCGCTGTTGCTGCTCGGTCAGTTCTTCCTTTTGTTGCTCGAGTTGCGCCAGGCGCTCGGCGATCTGCCGGTCGAGTTGCATGAAGGTCGCGGCCGGTTCGACGCGCAGCGCTTGCAGGGTTTCGGCTGGGAGCAGGCTGGCGAATGCCTTGAGTTCTTCGTCCAGGCGCTGGCGGTCGTTGTCCAGTTCGCGCTGTTGATTGCTCAGGTGCTGGGCCGCTTGCTGGTGTGCGGTTTCGGCATGGCGCAGTTGCTGGGTCAGGCGTGCGGCATCCTGTTGCAGGGTGAGCAGCGCGCTCTGCCGTTGCTCGTCCTGGCTGATGCTCTGGTTGAGCTGGCTGTTTTGCTGGATAAGCCAGGCGTCGCGTTTGGCGGCATCCTGGTTCAGCAGTTGGGTCGCCAGTGGGTGAGCTTCCAGGCTCGGGGCGAGGGCCTGCTGCTGGGTCGCCAGTTGCTCCTGCTGTTGCAGCAGTTCCTTTTGCTGGGCGATCAGCCCGCCGACTTCGGCGCGCAGGTCGGTGAGCTTTTCCTTGAGCAGGTCGACGGCCTTTTGCGCGTTGGCCTGTTCGCTTTCATCAAAACGACCGAGGCTTTGCAGCAGGGCTTCGGGCTGATGATAGGGATGCTCGTTGCTGCCGCAGACCGGGCAAGGCTGATCGTCCTGCAACTGCGCTCGCAGTTCTTCGACACTGGCACTGCGCGCCAGGCGCTGGCGTTCCAGCAGTTCGCGCGTGACGTTGAGGGTCTGTTCGGCAACGCTCAGCTCAGCCTTGGCCTTGACCCCGTCCTGGGTCAGGCGTTCACGTTCCTGCTGCGCGGTGAGCTGGCGTTGTTGCAGTTCGGCGCCGCGCTTGTCCAGGTCCTGCTGGCTGGCCCACAGGCGCGCCAGGTCTTCGACGGCGCGCAGTTGCTTGCGGTTATCCTGCAACAGGCTGCCCAGGATGCCGATCTGCTCGGCGACGGCATCCGGTTCGGCGCCGGCCTCCTTGAACAGCACCTCCAGTTGTTGCTTCTGCGCGGTCAGCGCTTGTTCGGTGCTCGCGGCGTTGTGTTCGAGGCTGGCCAGTTCGGTCTGGCCCTGATTCAACCGGTTGCCGATCAACATCAACTGTTGCAGGCGATCACGGTAGGCATTCCAGGCATCGCTCAACGGTGCCAGATGAGTGCTTTGCTCCAGGCCGGTGGCGATGCGCTGCAAGTCCGCGGCGCCACGGGCTTGTTGATCGAGCAAGGTCTGGATCGTGCCCTGGCCCTGGTTGCAGGCCTGTTGCGCCTGTTGCCTGGCTTCGGCGCTGAGGGCGGTGTCCTTGGCGAGGCGGGCGAGGGTGCTTTGCGCTTCGAAGGCCTGACGCAGCAACGGCGTGCTGTCGGTTTGTCGCTGTTGGGTTTCGCTCAAGGCGATCCGGGCGCTGCTTAGTTGCTGCTCAAGCTGCGTCTGGCGCTCGCCGAGTTCGCCGTGCTGCTGCGTGTGCAAGGCAATGTGCGTTGCCAAGGGTGTCAGCAGCGCATCGACCTCGGCTTTACGGGCGAACTGGTGCCGTTGCGGGGCCAGTTGTTCGAGGCGGGTGAGCCTCAAGCGCTCACTGGAAAGGGCTTCCCAGTGGGTCTGTGCCGATTGCAGTTGTTCAGTCGCAGCCAGATGTTCGTCCTGCAAGCGACGCAGGTCCTTGAGCCAGGTGTCCTGCAGTTCAAGCTGTTTGAGTTGCGCCTGCCGGGCCTTGAGCTGCTGCTGCGCTTCGTTGAAGCGTGCATCCAGTTCCGCACGGGCTTCGGGTGACAGCGGCGTCACACCACTGGCCTGATCCTGCAGCAGCTTGTGCGCCTCGCGGGCTTCCTTGGTCTTGTCGAAGGCGCGACGACCCAGGCGCGTGTAGAGCGCCGTGTCGGTGAGTTTTTCCAGCAGTTCGCTGCGGTCGTTGTCGTCAGCCTTGAGGAACGCGCTGAACTCGCTTTGCGCCAACATCACCGCGCGGGTGAACTGTTCGAAATTCAGGCCTAGCGCGGCTTCGAGCTGAGTCTTGTATTCGCCTTTCTGGCTGGCGAGCAATTGATCCTGATCGATGTCGCGCAAACTCTGGCGGCTGGCCTGTAGCTTGCCGGCGGCCTTGTCCCGGGCACGATTGGCCTCCCAGCGGGCGCGATAACGACGGCCGTCGACACCGACGAAATCCACTTCCGCATAGCCTTCACCCGTGCCGCGACGCAGCAGGGTGCGCGGGTCGCCGGTAGCGATTTCGCCGTCGGCGTCCGGCACCTTGGCGTCGCGGCCGGTATTATTCAGGCGCGGTACGGCGCCAAACAGTGCCAGGCACAGGGCATCGAGCAGGGTGCTTTTGCCGGCGCCGGTGGGGCCGGTGATGGCGAACAGTCCGGCACTGGCCAGGGGTTCGGCGGTGAAGTCGATTTCAAACGGCCCGGCCAGCGAGGCGAGGTTTTTCAGGCGGATCGCGAGGATTTTCATGGTTGTTCGCTCTCCATCTGCACGTCCTGCAACAGCTCGGCAAAGTCCTTGAGGGTCTGCTCGTCGACCTCGCTGCCATAGTTGTCCTGCCAGGCGCGGCTGAACAGTTCCTGAGGCGTGAGCTGGTCCAGTTCGATCAGCGTGCTGCCTTCGTCGGCACCGTCACGGCCGCCGTTGCCGGCGTACTCGGCGGCGATGCGCACCAGGCGCACGGCCTTGCCTTGCAGGGCGGTTTCCACTTGATTGCGCAGGTCGGGCTGCGGCTCGTCGAGGCGCACCCGCACCTCCAGCCATGGCTGGCGCTGGATCTCGGCCAACAGGTCGATGTTCGGCAGATCCGCCAGTTGCAGCAGGATCTCGCTCAATGGCGCCGGGCCGATGCGTTGCAGGTTGACCGCGCGGGGGATCAGTTTCGGTTCGACGCTAACCAGGGTTTCGCCGTCGAGCTTGATGTCGAGAATCTGGTGCTGATAGCTGATCTCGGAGAACGACAGCGGGATCGGCGAGCCGCTGTAGCGGATGCGTTCTTCGCCATTGACCTTCTGCGGCTTGTGCAAGTGACCGAGGGCGACGTAGCTGATGCTCGGCCCGAACAGGCTGGCGGGCAGGGCTTCGGCATTGCCGATGATCAGGCTGCGCTCGGAGTCTTCCGACACCGAACCGCCGGCCATGTGCGCGTGGCTGATGGCGATCAATGCCTGCCCCGGCTGGCGCTTGGCGTTGGCCGCTTCGATCAGCCACTCGTGCACCTGACCGATCCCGCGCAGGTAGTTGTCACCCAAATGCGCGCCGGTGACTTCCGCCGGGCGCAGGAACGGCAGCGCCAGGCACCAGCCCGCGACTTCACCACTGGCATCGGGCAAGGGCAGCAACAGGCGCTCGGCATCCAGTTGCCCGTCGTCCAGCCACAGCACACGACCAAGCGCATGAGTGCGTAAGCGCCGCATCAAGGGTGCGGGCAGTTCGATCCGCGAGCCGGAGTCGTGGTTGCCGGCGATCATCACGATGGTCAGCAACGGCTGCTGTTCGTGGGCGCTGACGATAAAGTCGTAGAGGCGTTCCTGGGCTTTGACCGGCGGATTGACCGTGTCGAAGATATCGCCAGCGATCAACAGCACATCCGGTTGATCCAGTTTCAGCTGGCGCAACAGCCACTCGAGAAAGCAGCCGTGCTCGAAATCGCGATCCTGGCCGTGCAGGTTCTGCCCGAGGTGCCAGTCGGAGGTGTGAAACAGACGCATGAGCAATTCCATACAGAAGCAGCGCCAGAGTCAGTTACTGACGCTGCTTTTAGATTATTTGGGATAAAGCGGCGGCAACCCACTGTCACCGACCGGGTCCTGCACCCGTTCGGCCATCGGGATCGCCTTGATCGCCCGCCACAACTCGTCACCTTGCCAGTACTGGCCGGTTTCGCTGTACAGCGCGCCGTTCAGGCCGTCGAGGGCGTTGGACAGTGGCACGAAGCGGGCGGCCATGTCGGCCAGGGTTTCCGGTTGTTGGCGGGCCCAGGCGTCGAGGGCCTGGCGGGTGGCGTGGGAATCGTTGGCCTGGCACGCGCGCTTGAGGTCGTCGAGTACGGTGCGCGGGCTCGGGCCGGTTTGAGCGACTCGCGCCACCGCCGGTTGCCAGCGGCCACGCCACCAGAGACCGAAGCCGAGCAGGGTGGTGCAGGCCAGGATCAGGGTGCTGAGTTTCCAGCGCCAGATTGCTTCGCTGTCGGTGCCGGCATCGACCGGTGAGGCACCGGCGGGGGTGTCGACCATCAGGCTCGGGTTGGCCGTCACGTGCAGTGTGCGAGCCGGCAGGCTGCTGTGTTCCAGATGGTCTTCAAAGGTGTTCCACCAGACCACGTCGACGGTGGGCAATTCGATGGCGCCGGTCCGTGTCGGCACCAGGGCCTCGCGGTCTTCGCGGCTGCCGACCAGGCCGCGTTCGCTGTTCTGGTTGCCGAGCACCGGTTGATCCGGGTAACGACGCAGACCACCGACATCGGTGCCGGGCAGCGGTGGCAGTTGGGTGCTGGACAAGCCTTCGGCTTTTACCGTCAGGCTGCGGGTCAGTGAATCACCGACCTGAGTGTGATCCGGCTCCGGGTTCCAGCTTTCGCTCAGGGTCAGGCTGCGCGCTGGCAGCCAGGGGGCATCGGCCGGATAGGTGATGGGCTTGGCCTTGACCGTCAACAACAGTTCGGCCGAAGTGACGCGCATCAGCTTGCCGGCTTTCGGTCCCTGGGCGGCGTCCTGTACCGGTTGCGGGTCGACCAGCGCGGCGTTGAAGACCTGTGCCGGAATGATCAGTTCGCCACTGTGTTGCGGGTAGATCGCGTAGCGCATTTCGATCACGCCGTGGCGCTGGCCGTCGATGTCTTTTTCGTAGGTGCGCGATTCGCCCAATTGTTCGATGCGCGCGTCAGGTATCTGCAAGGGTGGCAGGCTGCTGTCGTCGTACAGCGATACCGAATGGTAGATGCGCAGGGTCAGAACCGCCTGGGCCTGTACGTACACGCTGGTTTGATCGAGGCTGGCATCAATGAACACCGCGGCACGCTTGTCCGGGATGTCCGGTGTTTCGCTCTCGACCACTTGCAGGGTGATCGGCTGGCTCTGCAGTTCACCCAGTTGCAGTGACGGAATCACCACGCTGCCGTTTTGCCGGGGCAAAAGGGTGACGATCCAGCGAGTAGTGGCCTGGTTTTCACCGCTCAGGGTGTTCAGCTGGTTGACCTGGCGTGTGCCGCGTACTTCGAACAAAGGCTCAAGCGCTGCCAGGTCAGGTTTGCCGAACTGGGTGACATCACTTGATTCCAGGGTCAGCTCGACCGTCTCGCCCGAGCTCAGGCGACTGCGATCAACACTGGCGACCAGTTCTGCTGCCTGTGCCTGAACCGTGCAGAACAACAGGCCATGCAGCAGCGCGAGCAATAAAACGGTGAAGCGGGTCATCGAGTTTCTTCCTGATCCTGATGTTGTTGCTGTTCGTACCAGAATTTGCGCCTGAGCAGTTCACCGGGGTCATCCGGGATCTGTCGCAGCCACTGCTCCAGTGCCTGGCGCTGTTCACCTTCGATGCTGTCGGTGGCCGGGCGCAAGGGCGGTGTGGTGTGTTGTTCGTCACCCAGTTCGCTGCCCGGTACCTCGTTGGTCCCCGGTTTCGGCGGTCTGGTGGCGGGTTGCTCCTCACCCGGGCGGGGCGGTTGCCCCTCGGTTTTCGGTTCGCCGCTGCTCGAGGGCTGGGCGGCGGCACCGGGCGGCGGCTCCCGGGATTCGGCTTCGGTCCGGGCGTTGCTGGCGTCTGGCTCAGGAGGGGGTGGCGTGTTTTTCTCCTTGAGCAGACGTTCGACCAGCGCCTTGTTGGTCAGTGCCGGACGCAGATCCGGTTGACGCTCCAGTGCCTGCTCGTAAGCGTCCAGGGCAGCCTCCAGTTCACCGCTTTTGGCCAGGGCATTGCCTCGATTGTAGTGGGCGTGGGCATCGTCGCCTTCGGCAAACCGCTCGGCGGCGCCCGTGTAGTCGCCGGCCTCATAGAGCGCCACGCCTTGCCACTGATGGTTTTCGAAACGTCGCGAGGCCTGGGCGGGGCGCTTTTGCTTGAGTAAATGCAGGCCTTGTTGATCAGGGCGCAGCCAAAGGTCCGCGAGGTCGAAGGCGTAGCTCGGTTGAGGCAGCGCCAATAGCAGTGGCAGGCACAGCAGCCAACCGCGACGTCCCGCGCAGGCCGCGAGCAGCAACAGTGGCAGCAGCAGCCAGTAACCCTGATCGGCCCAGGTGTCCAGGCGCAAGGTCTGACCGTCGTTGCGCAAGTGGCGTGGACCGTCGAGCAGGCCAAGGGCGTGCAGGTCGCTATCGTCCAGGCGTGCCTGGCGATAGCGCCCATCCAGGTCACTGGCAAAATTTTTCAAGCCGGGCTCGTCGAGGCGCGGCACGAGGATTGCGCCTTGTTCGTCCTTGAGGAAGCTGCCGTCCTCTTGGGTGATCGGCGAGCCTTCGGCGGTGCCGATGCCGAGCATCAGCAATTGAGTCGATTTGCCGATCAGCGCGCGACGGATGCCCAGCCGCTCCTGGTCGGTCAGGGACGAACCGATCAGCAGGATCCGGCCGTCGCCCAAAGCAGCCTGATCGAGCAGCGAGAGGGCCTTGAGCACCGCCAGATCGGCGCGATGACCGGCCTCCGGCATCAACGACGGTTTCAGCGCATCCAGCAGATTGCGGCTGGTGGAAAGATCATCTGACAGCGGTACAAGCGTGTGGGCACTGCCGGCGTAGACGACGATGGCGGTTTGCGCGTCGCTGCGAATCTGCAGCAGATCAAGCAGCTTGCGTCGTGCCTGTTCGAGTCGGTTGGGCGTGACGTCGGTGGCGAGCATTTCCGGGGTCAGCTCGAGAATCACCACCAGCGGGTCGGCGGGCTTTTGACTGGTCTGCTCGACACGCTGCCAGCTCGGACCCAACAAGGCGAGCACGGTCAACAGCCACGCCAGACCGAGGGCGATCCAGGGTAATTTACTGTCGCGACCACTGCCACCGCTGAGCAGTGCTGCGTGAAAGGCCGGTGGCAGGATCATCTGCCAGCGCCCGGCGCGCTTCTTGCGATGCCAGAGTTGCCAGAGCAGCCAGCCAAGCACCGGCAGCAACAACAGCCACCAGGGGCGGAACCAGTAAGGCCACAGCGCACTCATCGGCGCCTCCGCAGGCGCAGGCGTTTGAGCCGCTGGCGCCAGTCGGGCAGCAATTGCGTCTGCAAAAACAGATCCTTGGTAAGCAAGCGTTGCAACGGGTTGTCCGGCCAGAGTACGGGGGCCAGCAGCAGCATGCTCAACCACAGCGCCAGGGCCAGTGGCCAGTGATACAAGGCTTGGGCCGGGCGGGCCTGGGTCGGTTGCTGGGCCACGGGCTCGAGTTGGTCAAGGGTGTCCTTGATCGATTGCAGTTCGTTGCCATCGTGGGCGCGGAAATACTGGCCGCCGGTGGCTTCGGCGATGGCTTTGAGGGACGGCTCGTCAAGGTCCAGGCTCGGATTGACACCGAGCAAGCCCACGGAGCCGCTTTGCTCCGGATCGGCACCGATGCCGATCGGGTAGATTTTCACGCCTTCCCTGGCCGCCAGCCGTGCAGCGGTGAGCGGATCGATTTCACCGCCATTGTTGGCGCCGTCGGTGACCAGGATCAGCACGCGGCTGGTTGCCGGGCGCGAGCGCAGGCGCTTGAGGGCCAGGCCGATGGCATCGCCGATGGCGGTGTTTTTGCCGGCAATACCGATGCGTGCTTCGTCGAGCCAGACGCGTACGGTATGGCGGTCGAAAGTCAACGGGGCTTGCAGGTAGGCCTGGCTACCGAACAGGATCAGGCCGACCCGGTCACCTTCGCGGCTTTCGAGGAAATCGCCGAGCAAGTGCTGGACCAGCGCCAGTCGACTCACTTCTTCGTCCTGCCACTGCATGTCAGGGAAGTCCATGGAACCGGAAACGTCCACCGCCACCAGCAAGTCACGGCCGCTGGCGGCAATCGGCAAGGGTTCGCCGAGCCACTGTGGGCGCGCCGCCGCGAGCAACAGCAACAGCCACAGCAGTATGAAGGGTGCCTGCTGGCGCCATGCCGGCAGGTTGGCCCGGGCGCGACGCCCGGCGAGGCCTTCCAGATCGCTGAGGAAGCTGACCTTGAGCGCCGGTTCGCCACTGTCGGCCACCGGCAATACGATGCGCATCAGCCACGGCAGCGGCAACAGGGCGAAGATCCACGGCCAGGCGAACTCAAACATGCTTGCGAATCCATGTGTCGACGGCCTGGGTCAGGCCGGCGATGGCCTTGTCGTCGAGTTTGCATTCGGGTTTGTAGGCGCCTTCGACCAGCACCATCCAGCGGGTCAGCCCGGCTGCCGGACACCGATTGTCGAGGAATGCCAGCCACTTGCGGCCGTTGAGGGTGTGGCTCTGGCTGTAGGGGTAGTGGTTGCGGCACAGGCGCTTGAGTAAACCGTTGAGTTGCTGCAGCCAGGCACCGGCCGGCGCACCGTCGTAGGGTTTGGGCATCAAGGCCAGCTCGGCCAGGGCGGCCAGGCGCACCGGGTCCAGCGGCTGTTCGGCGCGTACCACCGGGCGTTTGCGTGGAATGAAGTGCCGCAGCTTCCACAGGCCAAAACCGATCAGTGGCACCAACAGAAGCAGCAGCCACCAACCCGGTGCCGGAGGCCAGAACTCCACCGGTGGCGGGGATATCAGTGGTTGCAGTTGGTCAAGGCTGCTCATCGACCTTTCCCCGCATTCTGTGGGTTCAGGTATTCGCGCAATTGCTCGACCATCTCGCTCTGGGTGCTCAGGGGCATCATCAGCACCCGCAGTTTTTGCGCGAGCAGCTCCCAGCGAGCGATGCGTGCTTCGGCCTGGGCCCGGTAGGTCTGGCGCAGGTCGAAATTCAGCGTGTCGAGCTCCAGTTGCGCACCGCGCTCGGCGAAACGTAAAAGGCCGGCGGCGGGCAGGGCATGATCCAGCGGATCGGACAGCGGCAGCAGCAACAGGTCGCAATGGCGCGATAACAGGCTCAGCTGTTGCTCGGCACTGTCCGACAGGGCGCGTTCATCGCAAATCACGATCACCAGACTGCCCGGGCGTGACACTTCCCGGGCGCGGCGCAGGGCGATACCGAAGGCGTCGCGGTCCGGTTCGCCTTCGGTGGTCAGCGACTGGTTGACCCGCACCAGCCGGTTGAGCAACTGCAGCAGGCTTTGCTTGCTGCGCCGAGGCTTGATTTCGTAATGCACATTGTCGCCATACACCAGGCCGCCGACCCGGTCGTTGTGCCCCAGGGCCGCCCAACCGATCAGGCTCGCGGCCTGGGCGGCGAGCACCGACTTGAACATCAGGCCCGAACCGAAAAACAGCCGGCGGCTTTGTTCGACCATGATGAAAATCGGCCGCTCACGTTCTTCGTGGAACAGCTTGGTGTGTGGCTCCTGGGTACGCGCAGTCACGCGCCAGTCAATGGTGCGCACATCGTCGCCGGCCTGATAGACCCGCACCTGATCGAAGTCGACGCCACGCCCGCGCAATTTGGAATGGTGCAGGCCGATCAGCGGGCTGCGTTGGCTCGGCGTGGAAAACAGCTGCACTTCGCGCACGCGATGGCGCATCTCGATCAGGTCGGCGAGGCTGACGCGGATGCCCGGCTCGGGCGGCAGGCTGGCGTTCATCGGGGTCAAGCGACGGCTACGACGTCGAGAATCCGCTGGACCACACGGTCCTGATCGATGCCAGCGGCTTCGGCTTCAAAGGAAAGTATGATGCGATGGCGCAGCACGTCGAACAGCACGGCCTGGATATCCTCGGGGCTGACGAAATCGCGTCCGGCCAGCCAGGCGTGGGCGCGGGCGCAGCGGTCCAGGGCAATCGAACCGCGGGGGCTGGCGCCGTAGGCGATCCACTCGGCCATCTCCGGATCGAACTTGGCCGGGGTGCGAGTGGCCATGACCAGCTGCACCAGGTATTCCTCCACGGCGTCGGCCATGTACAGACCGAGGATTTCCTTGCGCGCGACAAAAATCGTCTGTTGAGTCACCCGACGCTCAGGCTTCGCTTCGCCGTTGAGCGCTTCGCCACGGGCCTGTTGCAGGATCTTGCGTTCAACCGTCGCGTCCGGGAAACCGATCTTCACGTGCATCAGGAAGCGGTCGAGCTGGGCTTCCGGCAGCGGGTAGGTGCCTTCCTGCTCGATCGGGTTCTGCGTGGCCATCACCAGGAACAGCGGCGACAGCTCATAGGTGCTGCGCCCGACACTGACTTGCCGCTCGCCCATGGCTTCGAGCAAGGCTGACTGGACCTTGGCCGGGGCACGGTTGATTTCATCCGCCAACACGAGGTTGTGGAAGATCGGGCCTTGCTGGAACACGAAGCTGCCGGTTTCCGGGCGGTAGATTTCCGTGCCGGTAATGTCGGCCGGCAACAGGTCGGGGGTGAACTGGATGCGGTGGAACTGAGCTTCGATGCCTTCGGCAAGTTCTTTGATGGCCTTGGTCTTGGCCAGGCCGGGAGCCCCCTCGACCAGCATATGGCCGTCGGCGAGCAGGGCGATGAGCAAGCGCTCGATGAGCTTTTCCTGGCCGAGAATCTGCGTTGAAAGAAAGGTTCGCAGCGCCAGCAGCGCTTCACGATGTTCCATCGATGACTGTTCCTGCAAAAGGGTGGCCGAGGACGTTGGAAATACGCCAGGGCTGGGGGCGTTACTTTAATCCATCGCGGGGGGCGGCGACTAACGGCATTTTGCGCAAAGTGCGGGAAATGGTTGGGGCAATTGCTGGATTTTTGTAGCAGGGGAGTGGCTGGGTGGCTGTGCCGGCCCCATCGCGAGCAGGCTCACTCCTACATTGACGGTGTACGACAATCAATTGTAGGAGCGAGCCTGCTCGCGAAGAGGCTCGTCCGGACGCTGTCAGAGCTGACTGATATAAGTCCCGGTGCCCTTGAGGATGTTCTGCAAGGTCTCTTCCACTTCAGTCAGATCCACCATGTCCGGGTCGAAGGTGATTTCCAGCACATCATCCCCATTCAGCGCATCGGCATCCGCCGCAGCAATTTCGATCTTCAGCAGGGAAGGGCTGAGGGTGACTTTCACGCCATCAAGGGTCGAAGGCTCGCCGTCGAGGGTGATTTCCAGCTCGTCTTCATCGGGGTAGCGGCTCATCAGGAACATTTCGCCCTGTTCGCTGTGGCAGCACAGCATGGCCATGTTGTCTTCTTCGTCGTCGCAAGGGTTGACGATCAAGAGGGCGGTTTTCATTTTCATGGGAAATTCCTGGCTCGACGGGCGTGGTAAACGCAGCAAAGGGCGATTCTGCCAGCCCGCGCACATTTCTGCTTGGTTGAGTGTCGATGACCGGGTCGTGGGCGGACAGAGTGTTACTGGTCATTTCTGGTACGAATGTCCCGTAAAACCGGACGGAAAACCGTCATTTTCCTGTGCAAATGCTAGTGTTGTTCGATGCGCATGCCTTGAGCTGCGTTCCGATGACCGAATATGTCGCAGCACCGCAAGCACGGGCCTTGCCGCACTGGTTAAGCTGCGCAACGGATGAGCACCCGTAAAGACATTGCGCTGCACGCAGTCCAGTCGTTTTTGCAGATGCCCATTCACGGAAGGTGAATGTGACCTGAGTGTCTCGTCCAGCTTCACCCACCTGTCACCCTGTTTCCTCTGCCCGAGAATCAGGAACCGGGTGACGGCTAGCTTTGAAACGTAGCCCCGAAAGGGGTTTCGCGCGACGCTTCCATCAATAACAAGCCCAAGCGGAGTACCACAGATGGCGTTCTTCACCGCAGCCAGCAAAGCCGACTTCCAGCACCAACTGCAAGCGGCACTGGCGCAGCACATCAGTGAACAGGCACTGCCACAAGTGGCGCTGTTCGCTGAACAATTCTTCGGCATCATTTCCCTTGACGAGCTGACCCAGCGTCGGTTGTCCGACCTTGCTGGTTGCACCCTTTCTGCATGGCGCCTGCTTGAGCGCTTCGATCACGCGCAGCCGCAAGTGCGCGTCTACAACCCCGATTACGAACGCCACGGCTGGCAGTCGACCCACACCGCGGTCGAAGTGCTGCACCACGACCTGCCTTTCCTGGTGGACTCGGTGCGTACCGAGCTGAACCGCCGCGGCTACAGCATCCATACCCTGCAAACCACCGTGCTGAGCGTGCGTCGTGGCAGCAAGGGCGAGTTGCTGGAAATCCTGCCTAAAGGCACCCAGGGCGACGACATTCAGCAAGAGTCGCTGATGTACCTGGAAATTGACCGCTGCGCCAACACCGCCGAACTCAATGTGCTGAGCAAAGAGCTGGAGCAGGTGCTCGGTGAAGTCCGCGTGGCCGTCGGTGATTTCGAGCCGATGAAGGCCAAGGTCCAGGACATCCTGACCATGCTGGACAACAGCCGGTTCGCCGTCGATGGCGATGAGAAGAGCGAAATAAAGAGCTTCCTGGGATGGCTGGTGGGTAACCACTTCACCTTCCTCGGCTACGAAGAGTTTGTGGTCAGCGATGAAGCCGATGGCGGCCACATTGTTTATGACAAGGACTCCTTCCTTGGCCTGACCAAGCTGCTGCGTACCGGTCTGACCTACGATGACCTGCGTATCGAAGACTACGCCGTGAACTACCTGCGCGAACCGACCCTGCTGTCGTTCGCCAAGGCTTCGCACCCAAGCCGTGTCCACCGTCCGGCTTACCCGGATTTCGTGTCGATCCGCGAAATCGACGCCGACGGCAAGGTCATCAAGGAATGCCGTTTCATGGGCCTGTACACCTCGTCGGTGTATGGCGAGAGCGTGCGGGTCATCCCGTACATCCGCCGCAAGGTCGAGGAAATCGAACGCCGCTCCGGCTTCCAGGCCAAGGCTCACCTGGGCAAGGAACTGGCACAGGTGCTCGAAGTGCTGCCGCGCGACGATCTGTTCCAGACCCCGGTGGACGAGCTGTTCAGCACCGTGATGTCGATCGTGCAGATCCAGGAACGCAACAAGATTCGCGTGTTCCTGCGCAAAGATCCGTACGGTCGTTTCTGCTACTGCCTGGCCTACGTGCCGCGCGACATCTATTCCACCGAAGTGCGCCAGAAGATCCAGCAAGTGCTGATGGATCGCCTGAAAGCGACCGATTGCGAGTTCTGGACCTTCTTCTCCGAGTCCGTGCTGGCCCGCGTGCAACTGATCCTGCGCGTCGACCCGAAAAACCGCCTCGACATCGACCCGCTGCTGCTGGAAAAAGAAGTGGTGCAGGCCTGCCGCAGCTGGCAGGACGACTACGCCGCCCTGACTGTTGAAAGCTTCGGTGAAGCCCATGGCACCAACGTGCTGGCCGACTTCCCGAAAGGCTTCCCGGCCGGTTACCGCGAGCGTTTCGCAGCGCATTCGGCTGTGGTCGATATGCAGCATCTGCTGAGCCTGAACGAAAAAAATCCGCTGGTGATGAGCTTCTACCAGCCGCTGGGCCAGGTGTCCGGCCAGCGCATGCTGCACTGCAAGCTGTACCACGCCGATACCCCGCTGGCGCTGTCCGACGTGCTGCCGATCCTGGAAAACCTCGGCCTGCGCGTGCTGGGTGAGTTCCCGTACCGCCTGCGCCACAACAGTGGCCGCGAGTTCTGGATTCACGACTTCGCGTTCACTGCCGCCGAAGGCCTGGAACTCGACATCCAGCAACTCAACGACACGCTGCAGGACGCCTTTGTCCACATCGTGCGTGGCGAAGCCGAGAACGACGCGTTCAACCGTCTGGTGCTGACCGCCGGCCTGCCATGGCGCGACGTTGCGCTGCTGCGTGCCTACGCCCGCTACATGAAGCAGATTCGTCTGGGCTTCGACCTGGGCTACATCGCCAGCACCCTGAACAACCACACCGACATCGCTCGCGAGCTGACCCGGTTGTTCAAGACCCGTTTCTACCTGGCGCGCAAGCTGACCGGCGACGATCTGGATGACAAGCAGCAACGCCTGGAACACGCGATCCTCAGCGCCCTGGACGACGTCCAGGTACTGAACGAAGACCGCATCCTGCGTCGCTACCTGGACCTGATCAAGGCCACCCTGCGCACCAACTTCTACCAGACCGACGCCAACGGCCATAACAAGTCGTATTTCAGCTTCAAGTTCAACCCGCACTTGATTCCTGAACTGCCGAAGCCGGTTCCGAAGTTCGAAATCTTCGTTTACTCGCCGCGCGTCGAAGGCGTACACCTGCGCTTCGGCAACGTGGCTCGCGGAGGCCTGCGTTGGTCCGACCGTGAAGAAGACTTCCGTACCGAAGTCCTGGGCCTGGTAAAAGCCCAGCAAGTGAAGAACTCGGTGATCGTGCCGGTGGGTGCGAAGGGCGGCTTCCTGCCGCGTCGCCTGCCACTGGGCGGCAGCCGTGACGAGATCGCGGCCGAGGGCATCGCCTGCTACCGCATCTTCATTTCGGGCTTGTTGGACATCACCGACAACCTGAAAGACGGCGCCCTGGTGCCGCCGGCCAACGTCGTGCGTCATGACCACGATGACCCGTACCTGGTGGTGGCCGCGGACAAGGGCACTGCGACCTTCTCCGACATCGCCAACGGCATCGCCATCGACTACGGCTTCTGGCTGGGTGACGCGTTTGCGTCCGGTGGTTCGGCCGGTTACGACCACAAGAAAATGGGCATCACCGCCAAGGGCGCGTGGGTTGGCGTACAGCGCCACTTCCGCGAGCGCGGCATCAATGTCCAGGAAGACAGCATCACCGTGGTGGGCGTCGGCGACATGGCCGGCGACGTGTTCGGTAACGGCTTGCTGATGTCCGACAAGCTGCAACTGGTCGCAGCGTTCAACCACCTGCACATCTTCATCGACCCGAACCCTGAACCCGCCAGCAGCTTCGCCGAGCGTCAGCGCCTGTTCGACCTGCCACGTTCGGCCTGGTCGGACTACGACACCAGCCTGATGTCCGAAGGTGGCGGCATTTTCTCCCGTAGCGCGAAGAGCATTGCGATTTCCCCGCAAATGCAGGAACGCTTCGACATCAAGGCCGACAAGCTGACACCGACCGAACTGCTCAATGCCTTGCTCAAGGCTCCAGTGGATCTGCTGTGGAACGGCGGTATCGGTACTTACGTCAAGGCCAGCACTGAAAGCCACGCCGATGTCGGCGACAAGGCCAACGATGCGCTGCGCGTGAACGGCAACGAACTGCGCTGCAAAGTCGTGGGCGAGGGCGGTAACCTGGGCATGACCCAACTGGGTCGCGTCGAGTTCGGCCTCAATGGCGGCGGTTCCAACACCGACTTCATCGACAACGCCGGTGGCGTGGATTGCTCCGACCACGAAGTGAACATCAAGATCCTGCTGAACGAAGTGGTTCAGGCCGGCGACATGACCGACAAGCAACGTAATGAGTTGCTGGCGAGCATGACCGACGAAGTCGGTGGTCTGGTGCTGGGCAACAACTACAAGCAGACTCAGGCCCTGTCTCTGGCAGCCCGCCGTGCATTGCCGCGGATTGCCGAATACAAGCGCCTGATGAACGATCTGGAAGGCCGCGGCAAGCTGGATCGCGCCATCGAGTTCCTGCCGGCTGAAGAAGCCATCAACGAGCGCATTGCCGAAGGCCATGGCCTGACCCGTGCCGAGCTGTCGGTGCTGATCTCCTACAGCAAGATCGACCTCAAGGAGCAGTTGCTGGGCTCCCTGGTGCCGGACGACGACTACCTGACCCGCGACATGGAAACCGCTTTCCCGCCAACCCTGGTGAGCAAGTTCTCCGCGGCGATGCGTCGTCACCGCCTGAAGCGCGAAATCGTCAGCACCCAGATCGCCAACGATCTGGTCAACCACATGGGCATCACCTTCGTTCAACGACTCAAAGAGTCGACCGGCATGAGCCCGGCGAACGTGGCCGGCGCTTATGTGATCGTGCGTGACATTTTCCATCTCCCGCACTGGTTCCGTCAGATCGAGAACCTGGACTACCAGGTCTCCGCCGACGTGCAACTGGAGCTGATGGACGAGCTGATGCGTCTGGGGCGTCGCGCGACGCGCTGGTTCCTGCGTGCCCGTCGCAATGAGCAGAATGCTGCCCGCGATGTCGCCCACTTCGGTCCGCACCTGAAGGAGTTGGGTCTGAAGCTTGACGAGTTGCTCAGTGGCGAGATCCGTGAAACCTGGCAGAGCCGTTATCAGGCTTACGTCGAAGCCGGTGTTCCGGAGCTTCTGGCGCGTATGGTGGCTGGTACCTCGCACCTGTATACCCTGCTGCCGATCATCGAGGCTTCCGACGTGACTGGCCAGGACCCGGCTGAGGTGGCCAAGGCTTACTTCGCCGTGGGCAGCGCGCTGGACATCACCTGGTACATCCAACAGATCAGCGCTCTGCCGGTTGAAAACAACTGGCAGGCCCTGGCCCGTGAAGCGTTCCGCGATGACGTCGACTGGCAGCAACGCGCGATCACCATCTCGGTCCTGCAACAGGGCGACGGCACCCAGGACGTGGAAACACGGCTCTCCCTGTGGATGGCGCAGCACGAAAGCATGATCGAACGCTGGCGCGTCATGCTGGTGGAAATCCGTGCCGCCAGCGGCACCGACTACGCCATGTACGCGGTGGCCAACCGCGAACTGCTGGACCTGGCGTTGAGCGGTCAAGCGGTAGTGCCTGCCGCAGTCGCCGCCGAGCTGGAACCGGCGGCCTGATAGGCGCTGGATGAAAAAACCCGCATCGAGAGATGCGGGTTTTTTTTGACCTGGGTTTTGTGGTGGCTGACCGGGCCCCATCGCGAGCAGGCTCGCTCCCACAGTCATTCTTCAGTGAACACAGATTTTGTGTACAACAGAAGCCCACTGTAGGAGCGAGCCTGCTCGCGATGGGGCCATTGAAGTCAATACAACTTCTGGCTGGATTTATTATCAACCATCGACACATTACTTGTCGGGTTGGTCAGTAAATTACTGAGCGACTGGTCAAACTTTTGCAGCGCCCTGACTTGTACATTCTGTTGTTCGTTAATGTCCGCAACTATCTCTTCACTGCGTTTATAGTCGGCCCACACCGGGCTGAGTGCTTTGGCGTCATGCCCTTGTGCAGTACCGATGTAGTTAAAGTTCTTGTCGTAAAAAACCGCACTGACATCTGCTTGTATGTCTGAACTGCGCGAGGTCATCAGTTGGCTGCGGGTGTCAATTACCGCTATCACATCCGGTTTCGCCGCCCTGAGGCTCTGCATGTCCGGGTACACCGTGACAGAGCCGAATTGCCGCTGCAGGGAGGCCTTGACCCAGTCCACGGCCATGTCCGGCCTGGAGGTGGTTACATAGGCGTCATGGATTGGCTGTACCAGCAGGCTCTGGCCGAAACCGGTTCCGGCGTTGGCCTGGTAGTCCCGAAGATAGGCGCGGTTGGTCTGGGTATTCTGGCTGTAGACAATACCCAGCGAGATATGGCTGCCGTTGGTTATCAGGGTAGTACTGCTACGGCCTACCGGTTCGGTAAAGATACCGCTCAGTGAAGAGACCGCCGTCGGCGCAGTGGGAATCGAGCAACCGGTTAAAACAACAGCCATGGTGAACGTACTGGCAAGCGCAAGTTTCATGGTGTTTCTCCAGTGAAACAACTTTAGTCGAAAGTTAAAGTTGCCGGTGCTGTGCCGGCGGTGACTCAAGACTAAACCCTGGATGATTTATTTAAATAACCAATGTCCGCACTTATCCGGCGGTCAATAGTTTTGTTTGGTTTAAAAGTCTCCGGCTAATTGCGTCGGGAAATAAAAAGGCCCGAATTCACGATTCGAGCCTTTTTATTTATAGCTGTACGTTCAGCCATCAGTGTTCCAATGGGATCAACACTTTCTCGTCCGGGGCCAAAACCATGAATACCAGCAACTTGGCAGGCTTGGTCGCGCTGGCGTTTTTCGACACAAGGTGTTCCGACCCCGCCGGCTCATACCAGAACTCACCGGCCTTGTAGGTTTTCGCCGGCTGGCCCTTCACTTGGGAGGTGATTTGTCCGGAAATGACATAGGCCATGGTGGTGCCATCGTGTTTGTGGGCGATGGACGATTGACCGGGCTGGTAATCGACTTCGATCATCAGCGCTTTTTTACCAGGGACGTTCTTCAGCATTTCGTCCTGCAGGACGGTAACTTTTTCCGAAGGGGCATGGGCAAAGGCCGATGCGGATGCAATAAGGGCCAGGGCGACGAGAGGGGCAGCACAAAAGCGCAACACGTTCATGGTTCTTTACCTGCGGTGGTTGGTTGTTGCAAACCACAGTAGTGCGCAAGCTGTAGAGGTTAAACAGCCAATATTCTGGAAGGCGAGGGGGCCAATTGCAGGAAGGCCAACGGAGAAAAAATGATGGCGAGGGAGCAAGTTCCCTCACCACGGGAAATGGTTAAACGATCGGAAAACTGTTGAAGTCCACGGCATTGGCCAACTGGCTATCTATCAGGCTGATGAAGCCCTGGACTTCAGGACAGTTGAAATGCGATCGCATGGCCGCTTCCGATTGCCAGTGGGCGCTGACGGTCCAGCGATTGGTGTCCTCGGGGCAGCGGTCGACCATATAGGATTCGCAGCCCGGTAGTTCACGCAGGGTTTCGACAATCTTTTGCAGTTGCTTACCCAGTTCATCCGAGCGGCCGGCGGCGGCCTGTACCTGTACGGTATTGATCACTTCATGGGACATTGCTCACACTCCTGAATCAGGCCGGACGAATCCTGCTCATTGAGGGATAACGCCTATGCAGGATAGGCCCGCCCCCTGGGACCGCCAATAGCCAATCGCCGGATAAAGCCGCAGGCCAATCCGTCAGGCCACCTGCTGCAGGATGTCGCGCAAACGGTCCAGGGCGATGTCGATGTCGAGGGTTTCGATGGCGCCAAAACCCAAGAAAAGCCCGGCCCTGGGCGTTTCCTGATAGAAAAAACTGTCGATGGCATAGAGCCCGACTTCGACTTTTTTCGCCAGTTCGATCACCAATGGAATATCTATCGGCACTTTGCACATCACCACCATGTGGAAGCCGGCGGTAGACGGCACCGCCTCAAGCCAGGACGAGAGGTCGCCGGCCATGCGCGTCAGGATCCGCTCGCGGCGCCCGGCATAGATCGTATGGCAGCGCCGGATGTGCTTGAGCAGGCAGCCTTCGGCGATGAATTTGGCCAGTGCCCATTGCGGCAGGGTCGAGGTGTGCAGGTCGGTGAGCTGTTTGGCGCGCACCACGGCCTCGAGGATCGCCGGCGGCAGGATCGCATAGCCGAGCCGCAGCTCCGGTAACAGGGTTTTCGAGAACGTCCCGACGTAAGCGACGATCCCCCGTTCATCCATGCTCTGCAGGGAATCGGTGGGGCGGCCCTCATAGCGGAATTCGCTGTCGTAGTCGTCCTCGATGATGATCGCGCCCAGCTCATGGGCCTTGGCCAGCAATGCTTCCCGGCGTGCCTGGCTCATGGGCATGCCCAGCGGGAACTGGTGCGACGGGGTGACATAGATCAGGCGAGTGCCGCGAGGAATCCGGTCCACCACAATGCCTTCGGCGTCCACCGGCACGCCTATCACCGTGGCGCCATGGGTGCCGAACAGCAGACGCGCTGGCGGGTAGCCGGGGTCCTCCATGGCGACCAGGCTGCCCGGACTGATCAGCACCCGGGCGATCAGGTCCAGCGCCTGTTGCGCGCCGTTGCACACCACCACATCCTCATCCTGACAATTGACCCCGCGGGAGAACGCGATGTGCTGCGCAATGGCGTTGCGCAAGGCGGGCAAGCCCTCGGGCAGGCTGTAGAGGCCCTTGGAACCGGCCATCTGGCGCAGCGCATGAGAGGTGCAGCGCCGCCAGTCATCCTGGGGGAACTGGCCCTTGCTGGTGGCGCCACCAATGAAGTCGTAGCGCAGCGAGCCTTCCAGGGTCGGATGACGCAGAAACACCGGCAGGTTGCGCCAGGACTCGATCACCTCGAAACCGGCAAGCTCGGTGTGGCTCTGTTTGCGCTGCACCTTGGACGAGCGCGCGTTGACGTAGGTACCTTTGCCGACCACCCCGGTGAGGAAGTTTTCGTAGGTCAGTTGGGCGTAGGTGTCGGAAATGGTCTTGCGCGAAATACCCAGTTGTTCGGCCAGCAAACGGCTGGGCGGCAGTTGCGTCCCGGCGGTCAGACGACCGGACTCGATGGCGCTGCGCAGTTGGTTGTACAGCTGGCCGGCCAGATCCTTGCGGCCGTTGATGACAACATGTAGTTCCATACCGGCGAGGCTCCGGGGCTGTTGAGGCGCGTGTGCGTCGCGCAAGATTACCCTTATCCGCTTGTAGTACAGAAGTTGTGCAGTGGAAAAACCGTCAATTGGTCTGGTGGCGCTGGTCACCGGGGAAATCGCCTGATTGGATCTGTCATGCTTGCGCGCCAGCGACTACCGTGAAAATCACCTCACGGTTGCACGAGATCGCTCCATGAACCCCCGTCTGGATTACTACAGCGCGTCCCCCAAGGCGATGAAAGCCATGATCGCCATGGAGGCCCTGACCAGCAGCCTGAGCATCGAGCAGGGCCTGCTGCACCTGATCAAGATTCGTGCTTCGCAGCTCAATGGCTGTGCCTTTTGCACCGACATGCACTCGGTGGATGCACGACGCCTGGGCGAAAGCGACCGGCGCCTGTATTCCATTGTGGTCTGGCGCGACAGTAACTTTTTCAACCCCCGGGAAAGAGCCGCGCTGGCCTGGACCGAGGCGGTCACCTTGCTCTCCGAAAGCCATGTGCCCGACGATGTCTACGTCCAGACCCGGGACCAGTTCAGTGAAAGCGAACTGGTCGACCTGACCATCGCCGTCACCACCATCAACAGCTGGAATCGCCTGGCCGTAAGCTTCCGGCAGACACCCAGCGCCTGAGTCTTTGTCACAGCAGCTTCATGAAGGATCCGCAGGATGGACCTGTCAGTGTCCGATCGACAGGGAGTCCTCGATGTCAGTCATGGAAATCTACACCCAACAGGGTGCTGCCGAGTATCGTGTAGCCATCGATAAAAACGCGTCCTGGCGCCAGTTGGCAGCGGGTATCGACCCCGAACGGGCGCTGTGTTTCACCGTCAGCGCCCGTTGCGGTTGCTTCATGCAGGCCGCCCGTAGTCTCAACATCAAGGCCACCCGTCTGCGCAGGCAACTGGTGCTGCTGGAAACGCAGTTGCAGTGTTCGCTGTTCAACCATTCTGACATTGGATTCAGCCTCAGCCGCGATGGCTTGCGCTTGCACGCACAATTGATCGCCCTGGCCCATGAACGCAATTTGCCGGTGATCGAGCAACCGTTGATTCGCCTGGCCGTGGCGGATTCGATCCTGCATGACATTCTCGGACGCGACCTGGTTGCACTGCTGCGGCGCAACGCCAGCGTTCGGCTGGACATCATCACGCTCGACAGCGAAATGTCATTGCAGGCGGTCAGCGCCGACGTGGTGGTGTGGCTGGGCGAGACCGGATCGCCGTTGCCGGGGCCGAGCTTTGCCACCAATGAACCCCGGCGCCTGGCGCCACTCGATTACCTTCCGCACATTGCCAAGCGCTACTCGCGGGTTGCCTCCAGGCCGGAATGCATGGATGACCTGGCCGATTTTCTCCTGGTGCAATGGCGGCCGGACGTCCATGTCGAAAGTTTCCGGCCATGGAATGCACTGGTGGACCAGCGCCTGGCGGGGGCGGTGCAACTGCAATCCTACGGGCTGATGCTGGAGATGATCCGATGCAGCGCCTGCATCGGCCTGCTGCCGCACTACATGAGCCACTTCGACCGCGGGCTGATTGCCTTGCCGGGCTTGTTTGACCAACCCATGCGGCGTCAGGTGTGGATGGCGGTCAACGCCGATTCCGGGGACGACGCGCAGGTACGGATGATCGTCGAATTGATCGAAAACACCTTCAGCGAGCGCCGGGAGTGGTTCGAAAGCTGAGTGCTCCCACATTGGTTCTCGCCACAGCCGAAGGTAGCGTTATAGAGTGAACGGCCATGTCTGCTTCAAGGATGATTCACCCATGCCAACCACCGAACCTGTCATCACCCTCGAACGTTTCAACGAATCCCATATCGAAGGCATTGCGGCGCTGTACAACGATCCGGCAATCGCCCGTCAAACTCTGCAGATGCCGTTTCAGTCCACCGACCTCTGGCGCAGTCGCCTGGCGCTGGATAACGAACGCCTGGTGAAAGTGGTGGCCCTGCATCAAGGCACGGTGGTTGGCAACATTGGCCTGGAGCAATTCTCACGCATTCGTCGCAGCCATGCCGGCAGCTTCGGCATGGGCGTTGCGGTGGCTTGGCAGGGCAAAGGCGTGGGCTCGAAGCTGCTCGCAACGGCATTGGATATTGCCGATAACTGGATGAATCTGCAGCGCATCGAGCTGTCGGTATATGCCGACAACGAAGCGGCCATTGCCCTGTACCGCAAGTTCGGCTTCGAAACCGAGGGCCTGTTCCGTGATTACGCCGTGCGCGACGGCGTACTGGTGGACACCTTGAGCATGGCGCGCCTGCGTCGTACGCCCAGGGCCGGTTGAGTCAGTCGCCCAGGGCGAACGCCACCGCAGCTTGCGCATGCAGCTCGGTGGTGTCGAGCAAGGTCAGGGTGCTGTGATCGGGCGAGGGGCCCGTAGATCCGTATTTCGATCTATCAGAAAATGTCGAATGCATCTCTCTGACTCCCAGCCAGTACCGTTCGCGCTTTTAGTCGTACGCGAACAACGCGCATCTGCCATTCTGAAAGTCCGCAGTACTGCTTCAACCAAAGGACCACCGCAATGGACGATGTACAGCAACTGGGCGAGATGCTTCGTCACTACGCAGAAAGCGAAGCGCACAAGAAACAGCTGTTCGAGTCGCAATCGGCACAATGGGCGGCGCGCATTGCTGAACTGTTCGATCAGATCCAGCAGTGGCTGGAGCCGGTGCTGGTACCGCATTTGCTGGAAGTAAGCCGTGAGGCCTATGTCGCATCGGGGCCGAGCGTGCCAGTCGAGACCTCGACGTTCAAGAGCGAAAAACTGTCCATTGTGATTGCTGGCAAACCGGTGGAGTTCGTGCCGGATGTGATGGGCGTCGGCGGGCAGATTTCCGTGGCTGTGATGGGGTTTACCGCAGCGCGTTATGGCAGTGTGTCATTGGTGTGCGTGCCGCCGTCCACTGGTTGGCAGTGGCGCAAGACCAATGGCTTGAAGGACCCGGATACCTTTGAATTCGATGCGAACTTTCTGGCGCAACAGCTGCAGAGCCTGATTCCCCGCGAGCGCAGCTGATTTCTTCGCTCAGGCCCACCCGCGTCTATCTGGACCATAGGCGCGGGCTTGCTGGCACCAGCCGTTACTGTCTCACGTTCTGATACAGCATCAACCTTGAGGTTTCATGCATGGCGCGGGTCAACTGCACCAGGCGTTTGAACTCTTCGGGGTTTTGCTCCGCCACGTTGTCCAGAGGCGTCTTCGAGGCAAGGTCGTGGAGCGTTGGCGAACTGCCGTCGTGCTCCATTTGCACCATGTAATGTTGAGTCACGCCGGCAATCAACGGGAACGTTCCCTCACGCAATACCAGCGGTACCACGCGTTCACCCTCGGGCGCCGGCTGCTGGATATCACGACCCATGCCGCTGTTGCGGAACTCAAGACCGGCCATGCCCGCCACGGTTGGCAGCAAATCCACCAGGCCAACCGCCTCCTGGACCTTGCGTGTCCCGAGCAAGCCCGGGGCATGGATGATCATCGGCACCGCATTGCTTTCCAGGCCCAGTTGCTCATAGGCCGGGGCCAGGAAAGGGATTTGGGCGATACGGGTGTTATGGTCGCCAAACAGCACAAAAATGGTGTTGTCGTAGTAGCCGCCAGCCTTGGCGATTTCCATCAAGCGGCCGATGTTGAAGTCCAGCAGGCGCACGGCGTTGTATTGCTCGACACTGCGCGATCCTGCGGCCTGGACTTCCTCGAGGGTAGGGTGCTTGACCTCGAATCCATCATTGGTCTCGGGAATGGTGAAGGGACGATGGTTGCCGGCAGTCTGTACATACGCAAAGAACGGTTTGTCCTTGGGGAGCGCCTGCAGGAGCTGGTCGGTTTCCTTGAACAGGTCCAGATCTGAAATGCCCCAGACATCCACCACCGGGGATTTCCAATCCCGCTCTTCGTACAGGCGAACGCCGTCGATGCTTTGCCGAATCAAGGCATTCATGTTGGCCCAGCCGGAGTTGCCGCCGATGGTGTAGATCTTCTCGTAGCCGGTGAAGGCATTGACCAGGGAGTTCTGCCGGGTGATCAGCGGGTTACGTGTCGCAGTCTCCTGGCGCGTGACGTCAGGGACCCCGGAAATGCTGGCCCATACGGTTTTTGCAGTCCCTGTTACCGGCACATAGAAGTGCTCGAAAAACCAGCTCTGGGTGGCCAGGCGATCGAGATTGGGTGTCGGATTGATCGGGTTGCCGTAAGCCCCGACGGCACTGGTGCCCAAGGATTCAAGCATGACAAACATCACGTTTGGCGGTCGTGATCCCGGTACTTTGTAAGGTTGTGGTGCCTGGTGGCGAACAAAATTGAGAGATTGCGGATCGGGCTGGTCAACGCCCAGGTAGTTGGCCATGACTGAATAGTGCTCGCGCACCTGCGCTTCGTCATAGCGCGACTGGCCGACCTTGAGCGTGTCATAGAGGAAGATCACCGGGTTGAGCCCCAGTGCGGCAGTCTGGTTATTGCCCGAGAAGAAGGCATCGCTCCAGCGCAATGGCACCGGGTTTTCCAGGTTCATGTTCTCGACACGGCCCAGGATGCCCAGCAATACCACCATGACCATCAACGCGCCGCCCCATGTGGCGCAGAGCGGGTGAACCGGTTTGCGAGGGCGGTCCAGCGTCACTCGTTCCAGACGCACCAGGGCCAGTGTCACCAGCGCTACCGTTGCCAGCCAACCCAGAGAAATCCAGATGACCGGGTAGGTCTGCCAGACCATGTCACGGGATATCTGTGCATCCTCGATGAAGCGCAATACCGTGGCGTTGATCCTCACGCCCAGGTACGCGTAATGCCCGAAATCGATGATGTAGATCAGCAGCAGGGCACCCAGGGACGCGAAGATATAAAAACGTGCGATCCAGCGCAGCAAGCGGCTTGAGGTGAGGTTCCAGCGAGGAATCCAGGCCAGCAAAGCCAACGGCAGCATCACCAGAATGGCCAGGCGCAGATCGAAACGAAAACCGATGCCCAGGGTTTCCCGTACGGCCTCGTCGTCGATCAGGGCATTCGCGTCGAAACCGGAATAGCCGAAAAAGAACATCACCCGTAGCAGGGCAAACAACGCAAACAGAATCGCTGTTGCGCCTAGCCAATAGTGCAAACGTCTCGATTGCAGCCAAGCCATCCATGTTCCCCTGTTAAATATGTCGTTGAAGCTCAAACGGATCTGGATACGTTACGCACTGAGCTGAGTCGTTTGTTCAGGTAACCGTACGTCCAGCGTATGAAAATCATCAGAAGTGCCGCGCAGCAAAACAGACCCAGTAGCGGATCAATCAGGTAATCCCAATAGTTTTGCGAAGGTTTTATCCCGATGATGAAAGCCAGGGTCGCGCTGGACAGCATCACGACGGCCAGGCTGTTGCGCAGGTAAAACAGGCCCAGTGTGAGCAGTGCGAAGAAAATCAACATCGGGCGCGGGTTGTATCCAAGCCGATAGGGATCCAGATCGCTCAGACCAAGGGTTGCCGGATACAGCACCAGGGCCAATGTGGCGAACATGATCAATATGCCGGTTTTACCTTGCTGCGCAGGCGGCAAGAAGCCCAGCCGACGTAAACAGCCCCAAGCCATGAACACGAGTGACGTGATCGCAAGGTCATCGATGTGGCTGCGCAAATACGTGGCCAACGACAACCCGTCCAGTGGAATGAAACTGGCGGCCAGCAAGGCGGCAAGCAGGGCGATACGCCAGTTCCTGTTTAAACCGAAAGACGGAAGCACGAGGAAGAGGATCATCGCGAAGCTGACATGGGCTTGCCAAAGGTTAATCATTTGAGTCGCTCGGACAGCCACGCATCGTTGAAAGCAACGTGCTTGATGAAAGTGTTGTTCCAGGAATAAACCAGGTGATACATGCCGTCCGGGCTGCGGATGAAATATGGATATTCATATTCAAACTCGCAGCCTCGGGGGTTACAGACACGTGTGTCGAGATTCTTCAGGAATTGCGCCTCCAGCGGCTGGCGGAGCGCGCCACTGGAACCGCGGAACTCATTGCCTATGATTTTCTTGTAGGCCAGGGGTGAAAACGGATCGCCTTCCGGATCAGGTGATTTGTCCAGGTCACGCAACGAGTGCCAATCGTCCATTTTTTCGTCGGTACCGTAAAGGCTCAGCTTGAAGCGCCCCTCTTGCAGGTCATTGAGCGCTACCAGCAACCCATGTTCGGGGGTTGCGACAGCTGCCAGCGAAGAATTGGGATTCGATGGGTCGAGCGGATAAGGTTCGCTCCAGGTTTGTCCGGCATCTTCGGTGCGGGTCGCCAGAACACGGTGGTGAGTGTTGCCGGCATATCGCAACAAGGCGATGCCGCGCTGCCCATCCAGCGGAACCACCGTGGGTTGCAATGAGTTCTTGCCGTAGCTGATGCGGTATTTGTCGATCACATCACCGTCTGCGCTCAAGTAGAGGTATTCGGCAAACTTGCCCAGAAATTCGTGGTAGACCGGTAAACCGATGGAACCGTCGGCATGAAACACGGGTGCGGATCGGACCAGGGTGCTGATGTTCAGAAAGGGGGACGTGATCAGTTGGCGCGGAGCGGACCAATTTTCACCGAAGTCGTCGGAAACCATGACGTTGACTGCACTGCCGGCCCAGCCGCCCATGGACACGGATACGTAGAACAACCACAGGCGTTTATCCGGCGCCAGTGCAATCACCGGATTGCCCAGCTTGCGGATGTATCTTTGGGTGCCTTGTTGGGTCGAACTCCGAGTCGCCAATACCTGCTCAGCACCCCATTCGCCGGTTTTCTCGTCGAAGCGGGCGGAACGCACCTGCACATCGGCTGCGCCTTCGCGAGAGCCAGCAAACCAGGCTGTCATCAAGCTACCGTCAGGCAAGGCGGTTACGGCCGAGGAATGCACGAAGTCCACCAGCCCGGACGAGGCGAAACGGCTGGTATAAATGGGCCTGGCCACTTGATCGGCCACAGCCTTCACCGGATTCATCGCAAAGGACGAATGCGTGTGGGCAGGATTGAGTAACCATGCGGTCACAAAGAGGCAAGACAGTGCGAGATAAGCACCGAGGGCAGAAATACTGGGTAGCTTGATGCGCATGTGAGGCTAGGCATCTCTTGGCCCGATCGAGGGCCATAACTTATCACCTATAGTTGCAAGACCGGTTTTTTGCAAATGAAGTATTTGTAAGTAAATGTGTTTGCAGTGTAGCCGCTGTTGAAAAAGTCGACCCGGTGAAGTGGGGAATTGATCGAATCCAGGCGTATATTGATAGTGTCGATCCAGACAGTTGAGGCGATAGTAAATCGTCGGTGGTGTGACAGGCCAGTGCGCTGGGGGAGCCAGATATCCCGGAACGTTTGGAGGTGTTACATGAGCCAGTATCAACGACTCTTTCTGATAGCCGGTCCAGCCATGCGCCACACCCCGGCATTGGAGCGAGCTGTCGCCATTGCCGAGGCCACTGGCGCTGCGCTGCACATCACGGTGTTTATCGAAGACTCCAACCTGATGGGTTTGATGAGCGCAGGTGCACGTTTTCGCGAAGCCTGTCAGCAAGAGAACGAAAAATGGTTGAAGGATGAGGCCGATCTTATTCGCGGGCGCGGAGTCACGGTGAGTACCGAAGTGCTTGTTACGCGAACCGCGCTGCAAGAAATACTTCGGCACGTGGCAGAAATGCAGCCGGACCTGGTTATCAAGGACGTGCACCACGAGTCAGCGCTCAAACGCGTGTTCATTACGCCTCTGGATTGGCATCTGTTGCGCGAATGTCCGGTGGCTGTGCATCTGGTCAGCGAAGTCAGGTGTCCACTTCCGCGGGTGGTAGTGGCGGCAGTCGATCCATCACAACCCGAGACCCAGATCGCTGGCATCAACGACCGCATCATCCAGGCGGCGAACGGATTGTCGATGCAATGCAGCGCGGAGCTGCATCTGCTGCATGCCTACGATCTATCGCAGACACATATATCCGACGCAGGTGCTGGTGCAGTGACGATGCTGGGCTTCAGCAGCGATGTGCGCAAGTCACTGCAAAAGTCATTTATCGCTCTGGCCGACCACTACGGCGTGCCCAATGAGCGACAACACTTCGTTGAAGGGCCACCTGGCAAAGCGCTGGCTGACTTTGCAGCGCATCACCGAGCCGATGTGATCGTCATGGGAAATGCGCATCGCAAGGGACTGGGCAAATGGGTGGGCAGTACGACGGAGCATGTCCTGTTTCAAGTGCCCTGCAACATTTTCGCCGTCGCGGGATCTGTGGATCAGTGAATGGATTGGCTATTACGCAGCCAAATGACTCGCTCCTGCAGCTATCACATTGATTTCGCAGGAGCGAGGCTTGCTCGCTAGAGGCCTTTGAGTCAGCCCCCCGATCATTTCAACGCCGGATCCCCCATGTTCATTTTCTTCCAGCCCTGCAACAGCACCTGAGCCTTGGGCTCCTGCCCGTTGTCCAGGTAGTACTGGATCAACGACAAGCGGGCATTACGGTTCGCCGGTTGTTCTTTCAACAGCCGTTCCAGTTCTGCGCACGCCTGGTCAATCTTGCCGCTGTCATGCAGGGCCACCGCCAGCACATAGCCGAACTGTCCGCTCTGCGGTTCCAGTTGCGCGGCCTTGCGCAGGTACGGCAAGGCTTGAGCGGCCTGGCCCGCACGAATCAGCGCCAGGCCCTGGGTGTGTTGCAGCAGGCCTGAGTCGGGGTGGTCCTTGAGGCTTTGCGCCAGCAGGGCATGGGCTTCCTGACGGCGACCGTTGGCCTCCAGCCATTGCACCAGGGTGACCAACGCCGGGTAGAAGTCCGGATCGCGCTGCAGGGCGGTACGCAGCAACGCTTCGACTTCTGTGCCGCGGCCATCGGCCTGATAGAGCATGGCCAGGTTCAGGTTGGCCTCGGCACGCTCGGCCAGACTTTTTTGCACCGCCTCGTACTCGGCGATGGCGGCATTCCAGCTGTCCTGGGCGGTGCCCAGGCCATTGCGTGCCACGCTGAGCAGGTCCCGGGCGACGGCGATGCGTACAGCCCGCACCGGGTCGCTCAGCAACGGCGTCAGCAATGGCGCGCGCTCCGCTGGCGGCAGAAAGGCGCTGACCGCTCGCACCGCGCTCTCACGGACTTGCGGCGCCGGGTTGCCCAGGTCCTTGGTGGTCAGTTTCAACGCCTGTTCGCTCGGGTATGCCGGCAGCTCGGCCAGCAGTGTCGCCCGCTGAATCGCCGGCAGGTTGCTGCGTTGCAGTTGCTCGAACAATGCCTCGCCAGCGCCGGCCTGACCATTGCGAATCAGCCACAGGCTTTCGTCGTAGCGCGGGGCCTGTACCACGCTGGCGTTGGCGGTGTTCCACAGCTTGAATTGCTCGGTGACCTTGTCGCCGGCCTTGCCTTGGTGACAAGTCAGGCAAGCGTCAGGCGTCCCCAGTTTTTTCGCCCGCTCGGGGTTGGGAATACTGAAACTGTGGTCATGCCGCAAGTCGTTGCCCATGTAGAACTTGCCGGGCATGTGGCAATCCACGCACTGCGAACCCGGTTGGCCCAGGGTGTGGCGAGTGTGTTCGATGGAGTCGTAGTTTTTCGCTAGCAGGCCCTTGCCGTCGACACCTTCCACAGTGGTTTTGCCGGCGGTGTTGTGGCATTGCAGGCACACTCCGTTGCCAGGCGCTTTCAGCTGAGTGCTGTGGGGGTTGTGGCAGTCGCTGCAACGCACGCCCTTGTCGAACATTTTGCTCTGGGCAAAGGAGCCGTGTTCGAACACTTCATCCTTGATCTTGCCGTCCAGCGCGTACAACTCGCGGGTCAGGACGCTCGGCAGGTAGTCGTCCATCAGCCGCTTGCCGACCGTGTAGCCATCGTCCAGCGGCGCACGACGCGAGTGGCAGCGGGCGCAGGTTTCGATTTCGACGGTGGCGTTCTTGTCCTTGAGATCGACGGCAAAGCCGGCATGGATCAGGTCGGTTTTCTTCGCGGCCCATTCCAGGTGACTGGACGCCGGGCCATGGCAGGCCTGACAGCCGACGCCGAGGCTGTTCCAGTGGCTGTCGAAGGTGTTTTTCGCCGCATCGAAATTGCGCTTGTAGCCGGTGGTGTGGCACTCGACGCACATGAAGTTGGCGTTCTGGCTCGGCTTGCTCCAGTGCAGCGGGTTCTTGAAGGTGACGCCCTGGCCCGGATAGAGGTGAAACCAGCGGTGCTTCTCGGTATCCCAGGCCACCGCAAGAGCCTGCAAGCGGCCTTCGCCGACCTCGATCAGGTATTGCTGCAAGGGGGCGATGCCAAAGGTGTAGGCCACTTTGAAATCGGCATTCTTGCCATCGATTCCCGGCGTGTTGACCCAGAATTCGTCGCCTTTGCGCGAGAACACCGTGGTCTCTTTCTCGGCCTTGAAGGTGACGTTGTTGAAGTCGCCGAGCAGGGTGTCCGCGTTGGCTTGCTGCATCGCCAGTTGGTGATGGGAGCCTTGCCAGTCCTTGACCTGCTCGCCGTGGCAGCCCTGGCATTGTTGCTCATCGACCATTTTCGCAGGCGCGGCAGCGACCGGTTGCGGTTTGGCCGGTTGCACGGCAGGGGCGCTGACGGGAACTGACTTGAGCGGCGTCGGTGTACCGCCCAGCAAAAACCAGCCAATACCCGCCACTGCCAGCAGCAGGATGCCGATGGTGACAGGGAACAGGTAACGGTTGATCAGGGTCGGTTGCGAATCAGGGTTTGGGATTGCAGCTTTATTTTTATGGTTCGGCATTACGACTTCCATGGTCCAGGTGCGATTGCCTTGCGGCGCGCGATGAAGCTCGATTCAGCTTTGCCGGATGGTCGGCGTCTGTCAAATGGCAGATGCTGTGAAGCTGATGTCCCCATCGCGAGCAAGCTCGCTCCCACACTGGATCTGTGAGCGCCACAAGTCCCCTGTGGGAGCGAGCCTGCTCGCGATGGCGGCCGCCAAGGCGCCCAATCACTCCCCGACAAACCACCGGTAATACGGATTCCCGGAATCCCAACGCATCACCTCGCGCATATCCCTGGCCCAGGCGTCACGGTCGCCGTCATAGGCATGCAGGCTCGCCCGGTAGAACTGCATCAGGCGTTGATGCTGGGTGTTCATGCGCTCGATGAACCCGGCGTCGGCGTTCAACACGGCTGGCGGCTGGTGCAAGTCGAGCAGGGCGGGCAACACGCGGCTGATCTCTTTCGACCGAACCCAGGGCGCGTATTCGATCCTGGGCTGATCGTCCGTCACCGGTTGCGCATCGCCAGCGAAGCGTTCGAGCCCTTCACGGTCAGTCACCCAGGTGGCGAGCAACGCCGCGGCCGAACCGACGCCGACATCCTGCAAGGTGCCGCGAACACTGTCTTGCTGGAAGCGTGCGTTGATCTTTGCCACATCCAGTTCAATCGGCTCCATCGAACCCACCAGCAGCATCTCGTGGAATTCGCTGGTCCACAGGGTCGCGTACGGGTACACGTCGAGGAAGCTGCGCACCAGTGAGCGCGAGTCGTCGATGTTCTGCGTCGGTAGCGGCAGCCATTGGGCGACCAGGCCTTGTTTGTGCAACCGGCTGGCGGCCAGTTGGTAGAAGTCCCGGGAATACAGGTTGACCACGCCGGCAGCGGAGGGCGGTGGCGGCTCGAGGGTGATCAGGTCGTAGCGCTGCGGATTGCGCAGCAGTTCCTGGCGACCGTCACGCAAGCGCACATCGACCCCCGGATCGGTCGCGGCATTGAAATTGCCCTTGAACAAGGGGGCCGCCTTGACCACCGAAGGCAGCAGTTCGGCGACCACGCGATGTTCCAGACCGGGGTAGCGGGTCAGGGCACCCGCGGTGATACCGGTACCGAACCCGATCACCAGTGCCGAACGCGGCTCACCGTTGTGAATCAACAGGGGCAACAGCGCCTGGATCCGCATGTAGCGCAGGGACGGCATGGCGTCGCCGGTATTGGACACGCCCTGAATGTACAAGCGCTGGAACGCTCTTTCGCCCTTGCCCTGGGTGACCACGGCGACGGTTCCGCCACGGCCTTCTTCGTAGAACGTCAGCGTGCCATTGCGCGCCCCCGGCAGCAGGCTGGCGAGTTTGTTGACCGGCGTGAACACGGCGAGTGCCAGCGACACCAGGCCGATGGCAACCACTGCCTGGCGTCGGCCCTTTTTCACGCCATGGCCCTTGCGTACGGCGAGGTAGGCGATACCGGCGGCGATCATCGCCAGCAGTCCAAGGGTTCGCACCAGACCGAGCATCGGGATCAGGACAAAGCCGCAGAGCATCACCCCGATGATCCCGCCAAGGGTATTGAACGCGACGACTTCGCCGACGTTGCGCCCCACCCGTTCGCCGCCGACACTCAAGCGCAGGGCCAAGGGGAACGCCGCACCGAGCAACAGGGTCGGTACAAACACGATGCTCAAGGCGGCCACCGCAAACCGCGTGCTCATGCCCGCCAGCTCACTGCCGCCCAATGACAATACCCAGGATTCGACCAGGGTCTGGGCGAGCACCAGCCAGCGTCCGAGCAACGCCACTTCCAGCAAGGCAATCGCTCCGGCTGCGGCAATCAGCAAACCGAACACCCCCCAGGGATCGCGCAGACGATCGACTCGACGGGCCAGCAGCATGCTGCCCAGGAACAACCCGGTGAGGTAAGTCGCCAGCACCACCGCAAAGGCGTAGGTGCGGGTGCTCATGAATTGCACGATCGATTGTGACCACACCACTTCGTAGCCCAGGGCCACGCCACCGGCAATGGAGTACAGCCACAGGGCCAGGCGGTCGGGGGTTTTTTCAGTGTGATGTTTCACCGGGGCATCGACGGTTGCCACGCGCCGGCGCTGAAACCACAAGGCTCCCGCGGCGGCCAGAAGGTTCAGCATGGCGGCGGCCAGTGCGCTGCCGCGCACGCCGAGGGTGGCGATCAGCACGAACGCGGCGAGCAGGGTGCCGGCAATGGCCCCGGCGGTGTTCGCCGCATACAGTTGCCCGCCGGCCTTGCCCAGGTGTTGTGGGTCAGTGGCCAGGGAGCGAACCAGCACCGGCAAGGTGCCACCCATCAACAGCGCGGGAATGCCCACCAGCGCGAACGGCAGCACCCAGGCCAGCAAACCTACGTGTGCTTCCAGCCAGGCAAAGGGGCTGGCCGCCAGACTCATGGCAAAGGTCGCGGCGACGCCGAGTACCGCCACCAGCACTTCCAGCCCGGCGTAGAGCACAACCGGTTGCTGCATCCGGTCCGCCCAGCGGCCGAACAGCAAGCCGCCCAGGGCCAGCCCGGCAAAGAACGCGCTGATCCCGGTGGTGATGGCATAGACCTCGACGCCCACCACCAGCGACAGCTGCTTGATCCACAGCACCTGGTACACCAGCGCGGCGGCGCCGGAGACAAACAGCAACAGGGCGGGGATCAACAGCGCCGGGGAGGCGACTTGAAGGGCAGGTATGGCCGACGACTTGCTGGCGACACGTGAGGTCATTGCGGATTGCCTTGTTCCAATTCGAAATAGCCTGTGACCGCACCGGCTCTTCGCGAGCAGGCTCGCTCCCACATTTGCAATGCTGTCCCTGTGGGAGCGAGCCTGCTCGCGAATGAAGTCGATGCGGTCCCGGATCGAAAATAAGTCCGCTCGCCAGTGAAGGCGAGCGGCGGTCCAGCGGTCTTACTGTGCAGCTTTCATTTTTTCAGCGATTTTGGCGTCTACCGCAGCACGGATCTGGTCGATGCTGAAGCTCGCCGGTTTCTGGCTAGGCGGGTATTCGATGAAGGTTTGCAGGAACGCCGCCGACTTGCCAACTGCTTGCGCAGTCAGGTAGACGTTCTTGGTTTGCCAATCGTAGTACTGGTCAGAAACAATGTCGGCTCGCTCATACGGGTCCATCCGCAGATTGAAGGTCTTCGGTACGCGCAAGCATACGAATGGTTCGCTCCAGACCTTGAAACCGCCCGGTGCGCGCTGTTCGCAGAACACGGCTTTCCAGTTGCCGAAGCGCATCGAAACCAGCACGCCGTCATCGTTGAAGTAGTAAAACTCCTTGCGCTCACCCTTTGGCGCCTGGCCAGTCAGGTAAGGCAGTTGGTTGTAGCCGTCCAGGTGCACCTTGAAGTTGGTGCCACCGGAAGTCGGCGCCCAGCCCTTGAGCAGCTTGTTTTTCACATCGGTTTCGCCCGCTGCGGCGAGCAGCGTGGGGAACCAGTCCATGCCCGAGAACATCTCGTTGGACACTTCACCGGCCTTGATCTTGCCCGGCCAGCGGACCATAGCCGGCACTCGGTAGGCACCTTCCCAGTTGGAGTTCTTCTCGTTACGGAACGGCGTGGTCGCCGCGTCCGGCCAGGAGAACTGGTTCGGGCCGTTGTCGGTGGTGTAGACGACGATGGTGTTGTCGGTGATTTTCAGGTCATCGAGGGTTTTCAGCAGTTTGCCGACGTCGCCGTCGTGCTCGAGCATGCCATCGGCGTAATCGTTGCCGGGCATGCCGCTCTGGCCCTTCATCGATTCACGCACGTGGGTGAACAAGTGCATGCGGGTGGTGTTCATCCAGACGAAGAACGGCTTGTCCGCCTTGGCCTGTTTCTCGATGAACGCTTGCGCGGCGGCGGTGGTTTCGTCATCGATGGTTTCCATGCGCTTGGTGTTCAGCGGGCCGGTGTCTTCGATCTTGCCATCGGCGAAGCTGTGAATCACGCCGCGCGGCGAGTAGGCCTTGACGAACTCGGGGTCGTCCTTGGGCCAGTACGGACGCTCGGGTTCTTCTTCGGCATTGAGGTGGTACAGGTTGCCGAAGAACTCGTCGAAACCGTGGTTGGTCGGCAGGTATTCATCCTTGTCGCCCAGGTGGTTCTTGCCGAACTGGCCGGTGGCGTAGCCCTGGGACTTGAGGGCCTGGGCGATGGTGATGTCACGCTTTTGCAAACCGACCGGTGCGCCAGGCACGCCAACTTTCGATAGCCCGGTACGCAGTGGCGTCTGCCCGGTGATGAAGGAAGACCGTCCTGCGGTGCAGCTGTTCTCCGCATAGTAGTCGGTGAACATCATGCCTTCTTTGGCGATGCGGTCGATGTTCGGGGTCTTGTAGCCGACCACGCCCATGGAATAGGCGCTGACGTTGGTCTGGCCGATATCGTCGCCGAAGATCACCAGGATGTTGGGTTTGTCAGCGGCATTCGCCGCCATTGCCATGACCGTTGTCGCCATCAGGGCGAGTTTCGGTATCCACTTACGTATGCGAGTCATCTGACTGGCTCCTTATGCTCACTTGCGTCGCGTACAGCGACAAACGTTTATTGCGGTCCTGCATGACGTCTTTTTATTGCGCTTGCTCGGGAGTGGCGGCATCGAACGGGTAGATCCGACGCCATTCGGAGGCCATGTCGACGACCGTCCAGCCGCGTTTGTTTGCTTCGTCCAGGGCCTTGTCCAGACGACCGATCTGCGACTGCCGGTCGTAAGCCCATTCACGTTTGGCGTCGGTGTGATGCACCAGGCCCATGAAGCGTTTGCCGGGACCGGCGGCGGTCCACTGGAGCATTTGCAGGTCGCCGTCGGAGTTGCCGAAGGCGAGGATTGGCCGGCGCCCGATCACCGCGTCGATGCTGACCGGTTTGCCCGGGCCATCGTCGTTGTGGGCCAGTTTCGGTGTGCGCAGGATCGACGCCTTGCCATCCTTGTAATCAAAGGTGGTCACGAAGGTCGTGCCGATCACCTGCTCGGGCGGAACGCCATAGACCTTCTCGGCGAAGGCGCGCATGAACCCGGTGTCGCCGCCGGAGACGATGTAGGTCTTGAAGTCCTTGCCGCGCAGGTAGTCGAGCATCTCCAGCATCGGCTGGAAGATCATCTCGGTATAGGGCTTGCCGGTTTTCGGGTGGCGGGCCTGGCTCAGCCAGGTCTTGGCGTAGTCATCGAAGGCTTCGGTGGTCATCCCGGTGTGGGTGGCACCGAAAATTTTCATCATGCCTTCAAGGCCACTGGCAGCCAGGGCCTTGTGATCGTTTTCCAGCACGGCCTGGAAGGGCTGGGTGGTTTTCCATTCCGGGTGCTGCGATGCGGTGCGCTTGACTTCCTCGAGGGCGAACAGCAACTCGAAGTACATCGGTTGCTCGCTCCACAGGGTGCCGTCGTTGTCGAACACGGCAATGCGGTCCTCGGGTCTGACGAAGTCCTTGCTGTTTTGATCGGTGACCGTCTGCACGAACTCGATGATCTGCTTTTTCGACGGCCCGTCGTTCCAGGAGGGCAGCGGCTCGGCCGCCTGCACCAGCAGCGGCAGGCTCAAGGCCAGGGTCAGCAGGAAACTGAATGCGCGATGATGGCGTTGAGATATCGAATTCGTCATGGCAAGTCCTTGTCGTGAACAGGATTGAGTGGATGCAGTGCGCAAGAGACTGATTCTCTGTTGCGTCCGGCCTGACTATGCAGCGTAGACAAGGATTCCCCGATTTGGCGAAGTGCCTGTTCTTTGTCCGGTTCGCGGCCATAACAGGTGCGCAGGAAGGTTTGCAGGCGCGGGCCGAGGCCGGTCAGTTTCAGGCCGTGGTGGCTGCGTCGGGTCCACAGGTACAGGGCGCTGAGTTGCGCCGGATTGCCTTCGATCTGCGCCGGGATCTGCCGCCACGCGTAGTCGGCGGACTCGAGCCAAGCGGTGTGCCGGGCGTGGCGTCGGGCTTGCCACTTGAGGTGCGCGCGGTGCACGAGCGGGCGACTGAACCAACCGAGTGCCACCACCGCCAAAACCAGTGCCAATAGTCCGAACCAGTGCCCGGAAAGGTGCAGGCGATTCTGCTGGCCGAGTTTTTTCAGGTCTTCGGCGATTGAAAATACCGGCTTGTAGGCGCCGTTTGCGGTCGCTTCGAAAGTCACGGCAGGCACCGTGGCCGTGCGGGTTTGCTGGCTGCTGGCATCCCACCATTTCAGTTCAACGGATGGCAGGCGGTAGTGGCCTTCGGTGTCGATTCGATAAGTCATGCTGTCGATGCGTTGGCCGCCATTGAAGTGGCCCCGACCGTCATCCAGATTGCGGATTTGCGGAGTTTTCGGGTAGCGACTCAGGCCCTTGATATCGTCCAGTGCCGGTGTCGGCAGTGACATGGCCAGTGCACCGTCGGCCTGCAAGGTCAGCTCCCGGGTGATGCTGTCGCCGACCTTGAGCGGCGTGGCCGAGTGGGTGGTCTTCTGGGTAAAACGCAGCCCTTGGGCCACCAGCACTGCCTCGCCGGGCTGGAACCCCGGTGGTTGCGCGGCGCTGAAATGCAAAGGCTGGCTTTGGGCGCTGAGTGCGTGGCTGGCCTGGCCCGGTGTGGCGTGTACCGTCAGTGCCGGAATGTCGAAGCCCTGGGCCTGGTTCGGGGTGATCAGGTAGCTGTAGCGCATGCCGCTGAAGGATTGGCCGTCGATGGTCTGGTTGATGTGCTCGGCATGGCCGTCCGGTGGCATCACCAAGGCGCCGGGCAGTTTCAGGTCGGGCAGGGTGGGGGCGCTGGTGAACCAGGCGTCGGTGAAGACATCGAGTTGCAATCTGACCAGGCTGCCGACCATGACGGGGGTGGCGGGTTGCAGGGTGGCCTGTACCTTCAACTGCGGGTCGGCAGCGAATGTGTTGAGGCTGACCAGGCCAATGAGCAGGGCGCCGAGTGTTGTGGTGATTGATCTGGCGCCTTCGCGAGCAGGCTCGCTCCTACATTTGATCCTGGCGCACCGCAAATCCTCTGTAGGAGCGAGCCTGCTCGCGATGGCAGCGACTCGGTCTTGAAGGCTGATCATGGTTTAGCCCCCGCCTGATCCTGCAGACTGAATTTCTGCTTGAGGAATTTCGCCGGCGATGTGGTGAGGTTCTGCAACCATTGCTCATCCGAGGCCGCTTGCTGGGTCTCCACCTTTTTGCTTTGGCCTTTACCCGGCGCCTTGTCCATCTTGATTTCGTCGGGTTTGACCTCTGGCGTGTTTTTCTCGGCGCTTTCAGTGTCCTTTTCCAAGGCTATGGCCAACGCCAGGTTGGCCGAAGCTTGCGGGAACTGCGGTTGCAATTTCAACGCCTGGGTATAGGACGCGATGGCCTGATCGAACTTGAACCGGCGCACGTAGATGTTGCCCAGGTAGAAATACGCCTGCGGTGTATCGAGCCGCGCGAAGCTGGCCAGTGCCAGGTCGAAATCGGCCGCGTTATAGGCGGCCACGCCTTTCCAGTACGGATCGACGAACAGCGCCGCCGCCTGAGGGTAGTGCTCATGTTCGAAAGCCCAGCGACCTTGCTGGTCGCGGGTGAAAAAGGCATCGGTCAGCGCGTTGGCCTGGGCCGGCGCCGGTTGCAGGCCCAGGCCCACCGCCAGCAGCAGTGCGGCCATCCAGTTCAGGCTCCAGCCCCTGCGTACGCTGAAAAAGGCGATCAGCAACAGCGGCCAGCACAGCCAGTAACCGGCGTCCTTCCAGTGCAGTTCGCGCTGTTCGTCACTGGCTGACTGGAAATGCTGCTCGGCGTGCAGTTCGATCCAGTCCAGATCGTCATCGTTGAGGGTCAGGCTGCCCAGCGGCGCATCCATCGCCGAGGCCAGCTGCTTGAGGGCGTCCTGATCGAAGCTGCCCATTTTCGGGCGACCGTTGCTGTCGGTGCGTGGCTGGCCGCTGGCATCGCGGATGATCCCGCCGTCGCTGCTGCCAGCCGCCAGTATCAGCACTTGCAGCGCACTGTTTGCCAGTTGCTTGTCCAGCCCGGCCAGTGCCGAGGTGTCGGCGCCATCGGTGATCAGCAGCAGGGTGCCGGGTGTTTTCTCGGCGGCGAGCAGGCGCTTGGCCTGATCGATGACCGCGCTGACATTTTTCCCCGGTTTGTTGATCAGGTCGGTGCTCAGGGCCTGAATGAACGTATCGAGCAGCGCCGGGTCGTCGGTGGCGGGCAATACCAGATGCGCGCTGCCGGCGTAGGCAATCAGGGCGTTGCGTGAACCGGCGCGGCGCTGGATCAAGTCATGGAGCTTGTGCTTGACCGCTTCCAGGCGACTGGGTGGAACATCGCCGGCGTCCATGGAGGGTGACAGGTCGATGGCGATGATCAGCGGCGCACGGTTTTCCAGAAAGTCCGGCCGGTCCTGCTCCCAGGTCGGCCCGGCGGCGGCGATGGCGCCCAGCACCAGCAGCGCACACACCAGATGTACCGGACGCAGGCGTTGCCGGTCCTGCGGGGTGATCAGCAGATGCGGCAGCAGGTGCGCGGCGATGTTGCTGCGCAAGCGCCGTTGCAGGTCCTGGTTGCGCCGCCACAGCAATGGCAGAAAAGCACCGAACACCGCGAGCAACAGCCACAGGGGGCGCAGGAAATGGAAGTCGCTGAGGTTGCTGTCCATGTCAGGCCTCCTGCCGTTGACGGGTGAGCATCAGCCGTGGAAGCAGCAGGGCGCCCAGGTGATAAAGCGCGAGCAGGGCGATGGACGCGCCCAGCGGCCACCAGAACAGATCGCGTTTGGGCTGGTGGCTGAGGGTTTTCACCTGATGCGGAGTCAGTTTGTCGAGGGTGCTGTAGACCTGATCCAGGGCATTGCGGTCTTCGGCGCGGAAGAAGCGTCCGCCCGTGGCTTGGGCAATGTCCTGCAAGCCTTGCAGGTTGACCTTGGCTTCGCCCTCGGCATTCGGCTCGCCGATGCCGATGGTGTGAATCACCACGCCTTTGGCCGCGGCCATGGCGGCCGCATGATCCGGGGTGATGGCGCTGCTGGTGTCGTTACCGTCGGTGAGCAGGATCAGCACTTTTTCCTGCTCGTGGGCCTTGTCCAGCAGTTTCAGGCTCAGGCCGATGGCGTCGCCGATGGCCGTGTTGGGGCCGGCCATGCCGATGCCGGTGTCGTCCAGCAGCAGAGACAGGCTGGCGTGGTCGAGGGTCAACGGCGCCTGCGGATAGGCACCTGTGCCGAACACGATCAGTCCGATTCGATCGTCTTTACGTTTGTCGATGAACCCGTGCACCACTTCCTTGACCGCGGCCAGGCGATCGATCTTTTGACCGTTGGCGTCGGTGAAATCGGTGGTTTCCATCGACTGGGAAATGTCGATGGCCAACATCAGGTCCCGCACCGGCTGCTGGCGTTCGATGGGTTTTTCCACCAACACCGGCCTGCTCGCCGCCACCAGCAACAGCGTCCAGACCAGCAGGTTCAGGAGCAATTGCCAGCGGTTGCCGCGGGTGCCGGCCTGGCTCGGGGCCTGGCCGACCGCACGGCTCATCGCCCCGAAAAACGGTACACGCACAGCGCTGCGCGCCTCGCGGTAATCGGGCAAGTAGCGATAGCCGAACCACGGCAGCGGCAGCAGGATCAGCAACCAGGGGTAATCAAGCTGCCACATGATGACGCTCCACCCAGGTTTTGCAGGTGCTGAATAGTTGTTGGCGCTGCTCGGTGGGCATGGCCCGCAATGTTGCGTCGGGGGCGTAGGCCAGCAGCGAGAGTTGTTGGCTCAGGTCGGCGGGTAGCGGCTGTTTACTGTGCCGCTGCAAAAATGCCTGCCAATCCTCTTTCCCCAATGCCGCAGGAGATCTCTGTGGGAGCGAGCCTGCTCGCGAATGCGTCGTATCAGACGCCATCGACGTTGAATGTAGGGCCCTCTTCGCGAGCAGGCTCGCTCCCACAGGTTTCGCGTTAGGCATAGAGATCGCGACCCGCTTGAGCAGTTCGGGAAGCTCGCGCAATGCGCTCAGGTCATTGCTGCGCTGTTGCAGTTCCTCCAGGCGCACCAACGCCTCGCGCCGATAGCGATCGCGCCGCCATTGGCAGTAGCGCCGTGCGCCTATTACTGCCAGCGTAACGATCAATAGCGCCAGCAACGCCCACCAACCCCAGGTTTGCGGTGCATAACTGACCGGCGCCGGCAGTGCCATTTCCTTGAGTTGGTCGATGCTCGGGATAGAGGGGTTCATCGGCGCCCTCCGGCAAACTTGCCGAGTTCGGCGCGCAGTTGTTCGTGGGCTTCTGTCGCCGTGCTGAACATCATCAACGGCACCTGGCTGCGGCGCAGCAGGGTAGCGACGTCCTTGAGGCGTCCGCTGAGGAAATCCCCGAGCGGCTGATGCACTTGCTGCCGATCCACCGCCAGTTCCACCTGCAATTGCCCTTGGGTGATCAGCAAACGACCGTTTTTCGGCAGGTTCAGCGCCAGCGGGTCGTACACCTGCATGGCAATCACATCGTTGTGGGCCGCCAGTTGTCGCATCAGTTGCAAGGTGCGTTCGCCGGCCCCGGCGAAGTCGCTGACGATGCAGATCAGGTGATCGTGACCGGCCACCGCCAGGCAATGCTGCAGGACCTTGTCGAGCTGGTCTTCGCCTTCGGCGTCCGGATTGGCCGCATTGAGTGCCTGGTTCTGCCGGGCGATGCGGCTGCACAGCGCTTCGATCCGTTTTCGACTGCGCAGCGGGGCGATGCTGTCGATGCGTTGATCGTTGAATACCAGTCCACCGACGCGGTCGCCGGCGTTGAACACCATCCACGCCGCCAGGGCGCCGAGTTCTGCGGCGACGGCGGATTTGAAGCTGCGTTGCGAGCCAAAGAACATCGACATGCGCTGGTCTACGAGGATCAGCGCCGGGCGGTCGCGCTCTTCGGTGAATGTCCGTACCACCGGTTTGCCGGTGCGCAGGGACGCGCGCCAGTCGAGATGACGCAAATCGTCTCCCGGCTGATAGCGGCGCAGTTCATCGAAGTTCAGGCCCCGGCCACGCAAACGCGAGGCGTGGTTGCCGGCCAGGATGCTGCCCTGGGGCTGACGCGCCAGAAAACTCAGGTCACGGGCCTTGAACTCCAGGGCCATCAATTGCGCCAGAGAGACATACACCAGCCCGTCCGCGCTGTTCATGGACATCAGGCCGGAATCGCCACTTTATCGAGCAGACGGTCGAGCACCTGATCGGCGCTCACGCCATCGGCCACCGCGTCGTAGCTCAGTTGCAGGCGATGGCGCAGCACCGGGTGCAGCACGGCGCGGACGTTGTCCGGAGAAACGAAATCCTGGCCCTGCAACCAGGCGTCGGCCCGGGCACAACGGTCCAGGCCGATGCCGCCGCGCGGACTGGCGCCGATGCTGATCCAGCGCCCGAGGTCGGCGTCGTAATCGGTCGGGTGGCGAGTGGCGTTGATCAGGTCGATCAGGTAGCGGTCGATGGCCGGGGAGACGTGCACGGCGCTGACTTCACGGCGCGCGGCGAACACCACGTCCTGAGACAACGAGAAGCCCTGCACGGCGGCAGTTTTGGCGCCGAGGGCCTGTTCTTCTTCGCGCAGCAGGCGCAGCACCTGGCTTTCGTTTTCCGCGCTCGGATAATCGAGTAGCACCTTCATCAGGAAGCGGTCCATCTGCGCTTCCGGCAGCGGATACGTGCCTTCCTGTTCGATCGGGTTCTGGGTGGCGACCACGATGAACAGGTCCGGCAGCGCATGGCTGTTGCCGGCCACGGTGATCTGGCGTTCTTCCATGGCTTCGAGCAACGCCGCCTGGACCTTGGCCGGCGCACGGTTGATTTCGTCGGCGAGGATCAGGTTGCCGAACAGGGGGCCTGGCTGGAAGCGGATTTCGTTCTTGCCTTCGACCTGATGCAGCACCTCGGCACCGGTGATGTCCGACGGCAGCAAGTCCGGGGTGAACTGGATGCGGCTCATCTTCGCGTCCAGGTGTCTGGCCAGTGACTTGACCGTGCGGGTCTTGGCCAGGCCGGGCAGGCTTTCTAGGAGCAAATGCCCGTTGGCCAGCAAGCCGACGAGCATCTGCCGGATCACCTGGTCCTGGCCGAGCACCGCTTCGGCGATGCTCGCTTGCAGGGCGTTGAGGTCGTTGAGTGCGCTCATGGGTTCTCCTAGAAAAACGCCAGGGTCATGTTGACGCTGATTCCATTGCCTTCAGGGCGGTTCTTGGTGTCGAACTCCGGCACCCAGCGCGCATTGAAGTTGGCCTGGGCATCGGCGAACTTGCCGGTCCAGCCCACTGTCGGGCCGGCACCCACGGAGCGACCGCGGAAACCGCTGTCGGCGCCGGACCCCGAGTCATCAGTAACTTGCTGGATGTAACCGGCGGCGATACCGGCGTTCCAGCCGTTGCCAAAGCCGTGGGTCCATAACGCATCGAGGGTGTAGATGTTGCCGTTGCGATAATCGGTGGCATCGTTCTCGGTGTAGAACTCCAGGCCGCTCGACAGCGTGAATTCGCCGCCCTTGCCGTCCAGATGAGTGAACGCCACGGTCGGCATGAAGGTGTAATTGTTCTGCCCGGGGTTGGCCAGGCGATCGTCGTTGTAGGCGCCGGTGGGCACGTAGATCGGCAGCGAGAACGATATGTGATTGAGTTCGTCGAAGTGATAGCCGGCGGCAATCGGCGTCACCAGCATGTCGGCGAACTGCGTGCCAGTGTCGGAAGAGCCTAGTGTTCTGCCTCGGGGACCGGTGATGTTGGCCGTGATGTCGGTGTACTGCACCGGAACGCCAACGGCCGATGCATAGTTCCAGCGACCCTTGCCGGTGTCCCAGACATGGGTGAAGTTGGCCATGGTGTAGGAAACCTTCATGTCCAGCCCGGTACTGGTGGCCCCCACCAAAGGCACCTGGGCGTTGCCCTTGAGGTCGCCGTCGTACCAGATGCTGGTCAGGGACATGACCCAGCCGGGTTCCGGCGGCACGATCCCGGCATTGGAGAACACTTGCTGGCCGGTGATCGGCCGTCCGACACCACCTTCAGCCGCCAGTACCAACGGGCTGCCGCTGACCATGCACAGCGCCAACAACAGGGGGCGCACTACGAGAGGCCTGATCATGACTGACTCCACTTATTGTTTTTGATTGACGGGGTTCAACAGCGGCATTTTCCATTCGCCGTTGCTGACTTGCGGTTTTGGCAAATACCAGCGTTCATGGATAGCTGTTTTATGGCCTGGGCGGGTTAGTGCGGCGATTGCTCGGCGAACACATCGAGCGCGTGGTGCGTACGCAAACCGGATGGAATGGAGCACAGAAAAGGAGGGCGTATCAGTCGAGAGCCTTGCGGCGTGCGACAGGTTGGACGGGGTGTTGGGGTGTGCCCGGGTATAAAGGCAAGGCGTATGCAGACTCACCAAAAAAAAGGCGCGCATCTCCATATTTTTCGACATGATTCCCCCGATTCCCTGGTGGCTCATTGGGTACTCGGCCTTATTTTTGGCCGTTACTCCGTAATCTCTTTCTGAACGAGCCGTAGGACGCGTCAGATAGAGTTAAGCATCTAAACATGAGTTAGCCAGTCGAATGAGTTAATTCTTTCGTTTTGTGTGCAGGTTCTCGTTGTTTTTTTGTGTACTAAGAAGTTAATACGAAACAAGGGGTTGCCGTCTGGAGGTGATCTGTCGGGGGAGGATGGTGGCTAGGGGTGTAGGCAATATCCCGCAGGGACAGAGCGTGCTTGCGACTGAGGTTTGCAACCAGTAAACAGGGGCGACTGATCGGCACTATCCCGAGCAGGCTCGCCCCAGCCGGGGATTCAGTTTTTCTTCGCCTGCTCCCACACACGCTCTTCCTGCTCGCGCAGTTCCGGCGTGAACTCGGCACCAAAATCTTCGGCTTCAAACACCTGACGAATCTCGATCTCGGCCTCGGTGCCCGGCATCGGGTTGGGGCAGCGCTTGACCCATTCGATGGCTTCTTCTTTGGACTTCACTTTCCACAACCAGAAACCGGCGATCAGTTCCTTGGTTTCGATGAAGGGGCCGTCGATTACCGTATGTTTGTCACCGGAAAATTTTACCCGTGCGCCCTTGCTGCTCGGGTGCAGGCCTTCGCCCGCGAGCATGATGCCGGCCTTGACCAGTTCCTCGTTGTAGTTGCCCATGGCCGTCAGCAGTTCCTGGCTGGGCATGACGCCGGCTTCGGAATCCTGGCTGGCCTTGATGATGATCATGAATCGCATGGTGTCGTCTCCGTTGCAGTTGAGTGGCTCGATTTATAGTCGAACGACGGTGGAGCCATTCGACAGAGTGTTAACAAAAGTTTTCGCCGATGACGTGTCACGTGCCTTTCGTCATGAACATCGGGTGGCGGCGGGTGAGGGCGTACTCTGTACTTTTGCCGACTTGTTCGGCTAACACACAAACCCTGTGGGAGCGAGCTTGCTCGCGATGGCGTCAGATCAGTCGCCCGCGATGTTGAATGACATTGCGCTTTCGCGAGCAGGCTCGCTGCCACGGGTTTGTGGGTTGTATCCAGTTTTGTATCTTGTTACATGACAATTCATGTTTGGCCATAGGTCGCAGGACAATTTCATGGTTAACTTCGGCCTCGTCAAAATTCTCCACCACAACGTTCAGAAGGACTCCGTTCATGGCTCAAGTCACCCTTAAAGGCAACCCGGTTCAAGTCAACGGCCAACTGCCACAAGCCGGTTCCAAGGCGCCAGCCTTTTCCCTGGTTGCCGGCAATCTGTCCGACGTCACCCTGGCGAGCTTCGCCGGCAAGCGTAAAGTGCTGAACATCTTCCCAAGCGTTGATACCCCGACCTGCGCCACTTCCGTGCGCAAGTTCAATGCCCAGGCAAACGACGTGGCCAACACCGTTGTGCTGTGCATTTCGGCTGACCTGCCGTTCGCCCAAGCCCGCTTCTGCGGCGCCGAAGGCCTGGAAAACGTACAGAACCTGTCGACCCTGCGCGGTGCCGAGTTCATCCAGGACTACGGCGTTGCCATCGCCGACGGCCCGCTCAAAGGCCTGACCGCCCGTGCCGTGGTGGTTCTGGACGAGAACGACAACGTGCTGCACAGCGAGCTGGTTGGCGAAATCGCTGACGAACCGAATTACGAAGCAGCCCTTGCCGTATTGAAGTAAGTAAAGCTTTACAATTGTTAACGGCCTGGCTCTGTCCAGGCCGTTTTCATTTGTGTTTCAGTGTCTTGGATAAATCTCCTGCTACGTAAGCCAAAGGTAAATTGCCGGTAAAGGCGCTTTGCTTAAAACCCGCCAGTGCTTATCGTTCAGCCTCATGTAAAAAAGCCCACGCGCCCAATGGTTGATCACTCAATGCAATCCTCCGCTTCCCGTAGTCCCCGTCGCTGGCTGTTCGGCCTGCTTGTCCTGTTGGTCATCGCTGGCTTGTGCTGGAAGTTCTGGCCCGGCAGCGCTGCACCCAAAGAGGCTGCGGGGCAGAAAGCCGTCGCCGGGCAAACCGGCAGGTCAGGCGGAATGCGACCTGGATTCGGTGGCGCGTCCGGACCGGTACCGGTGCGAGTGGCGCCGGCGGTCAAGGGGGATTTCCCGCTTTATTTCAAGGCGCTGGGCACGGTCACGGCGCTGAATACCATCAATGTCCGCAGCCGCGTCGGCGGTGAGCTGGTCAAGATCCATTTCGAAGAAGGGCAGATGGTCAAGGCCGGCGACCTGCTGGCCGAAATCGACCCGCGCCCTTACCAGAATGCCTTGCTCCAGGCCGAGGGCACCTTGCTGCAGAATCAGGCGCAGCTGAAAAACGCCCAGGTCGACGTCGAGCGCTATCGCGGCCTGTACCGCGAAGACAGTATTGCCAAGCAGACCCTGGACACCGCCGAAGCGTTGGTCGGTCAGTTCCAGGGCACGGTCAAGACCAATCAGGCGGCGGTCAACGACGCCAAACTCAATCTCGAATTCACCAGGATCCGCGCACCGATCACCGGTCGCGTCGGCCTGCGTCAACTGGACGTCGGCAACCTGGTAGCGGCCAACGACACCACCGCATTGGCGATCATCACCCAGACCCAACCGATCAGCGTGGCTTTCACCCTCCCGGAAAACAGCCTCGACACCGTTCTGGCCCGTTATCGCAGCGGCGCCAAGTTGCCGGCTGAAGCCTGGGATCGCGGTGATACCAAATTGCAAGCCACTGGCGTGCTGCAGAGTCTGGACAACCAGATCGACGTGACCACCGGCACCCTGAAATTCAAGGCCCGTTATGAGAACCGCGATCAGTCGCTGTTCCCCAACCAGTTCGTCAATGTGCGCCTGCTGGCCGATACCCTCAAAGATGTAGTACTGGTGCCTTCGGCCGCGATCCAGTTCGGTACCAACGGTACGTTCGCCTATGCCCTGGACGGTGACAAGAAGGTCAAGATCCGTCAGTTGAAAGTCGGCGCCAGTGACGGCGTGAACACTGTGGTCACCGAAGGCCTGTCGGCGGGCGACCGGGTCGTGTTGGAGGGCACCGACCGCCTGAAGGACGGCAGCGACGTGGAGGTGGTCAATGACAGCCAGGACGTGCCGACCACGCCAACCGAACACCTGCAAGGCAAGTCAGCGGTCAACGCGGCTGAGCCTGCGACCACTGACAAGGCGAAAAAGGGCGGCGCATGAATCTCTCGCGGCTGTTCATCCTTCGCCCGGTAGCCACCACGCTGAGCATGCTGGCCATTATCCTGGCCGGCGTCATCGCCTATCGTCTGCTGCCGGTGTCGGCGTTGCCCCAGGTCGATTACCCGACCATTCGCGTCATGACCCTGTACCCCGGCGCCAGCCCGGATGTCATGACCAGCGCGGTGACCGCACCGCTTGAGCGGCAGTTCGGGCAAATGCCCGGCCTGACGCAAATGGCTTCTACCAGTTCGGGCGGGGCGTCGGTGCTGACCCTGCGGTTCAGCCTCGACATCAACATGGACGTGGCCGAACAGCAGGTGCAGGCAGCGATCAACGCCGCGACCAACCTGTTGCCCAAGGACCTGCCGGCACCACCGGTGTACAACAAGGTCAACCCGGCCGACACGCCGGTGCTGACCCTGGCCATCACCTCCAAGACCATGCTGTTGCCCAAGCTCAATGACCTGGTCGATACGCGCATGGCGCAGAAGATTGCCCAGATCAGCGGCGTCGGCATGGTCAGCATTGCCGGCGGCCAGCGCCAGGCCGTGCGGATCAAGGTCAATCCGGAGGCCTTGGCCGCCAATGGTCTGAACCTGTCGGACGTGCGCACCCTGATCGGCGCCTCCAACGTCAACCAGCCCAAGGGCAACTTCGACGGCCCGACCCGGGTCTCGATGCTCGATGCAAACGATCAACTGACGTCGCCCAAGGACTACGCCAACCTGATCCTGGCCTACGCCAATGGCGCACCGCTGCGGCTCAAGGACGTGGCACAAATCGTCGACGGCGCCGAGAACGAGCGCCTCGCTGCGTGGGCCAACGAGAACCAGGCCGTGCTGCTGAACATCCAGCGTCAGCCCGGCGCCAACGTCATCGAGGTGGTGGACCGGATCAAGGCCCTGCTGCCGAGCATCACCGACAACCTGCCGGCCGGCCTCGACGTGGTGGTGCTGACCGACCGCACCCAGACCATCCGCGCCTCGGTCAAGGACGTGCAGCACGAATTGCTGATCGCCATCGCCCTGGTGGTCATGGTCACCTTCCTGTTCCTGCGTCGCGCCAGCGCCACGATCATTCCGTCGGTGGCCGTGCCGCTGTCGCTGATCGGTACGTTCGGCGTGATGTACCTGGCAGGCTTCTCGGTCAACAACCTGACCCTGATGGCCCTGACCATCGCCACCGGTTTCGTGGTGGACGATGCGATCGTCATGCTGGAGAACATTTCCCGATTCATCGAAGAAGGCGACAGCCCTCTGAACGCTGCGCTCAAAGGCGCCAAACAGATCGGTTTCACCCTGATCTCCCTGACGTTGTCGCTGATTGCCGTGCTGATCCCGTTGCTGTTCATGGCGGATGTGGTCGGGCGTTTGTTCCGCGAATTCGCCATCACCCTGGCGGTGGCGATCCTGATTTCCCTGGTGGTGTCCCTGACCCTGACGCCGATGATGTGCGCGCGGTTGCTCAAGCGTGAACCCAAGGAAGCAGAGCAGGGCCGCTTCTATCGTGCCAGCGGTGCATTCATCGACTGGATGATCGCCGCCTACGGACGCAAGTTGCAGTGGGTGCTCAAGCACCAACCGCTGACCTTGATGGTGGCCATCGGCACTCTGGTGCTGACGGTTTTCCTGTACATGGTGGTGCCCAAGGGCTTCTTCCCGGTGCAGGACACCGGCGTTATCCAGGGTATTTCCGAAGCACCGCAATCGATTTCCTTCACCGCCATGAGCGAGCGCCAGCAGGAACTGGCCAAGGTGATCCTGGCCGACCCGGCGGTCGAGAGCCTGTCGTCCTATATAGGCGTGGATGGCGACAACTCGACCCTCAACAGCGGCCGATTGCTGATCAACCTCAAGTCGCACCACGACCGCGACCTGAGCGCCACGCAAGTGATTGCCCGGCTGCAACCGGAGCTGGACAAGCTGGTGGGCATTCGCCTGTTCATGCAGCCGGTGCAGGACCTGACCATCGAAGACCGGGTCAGTCGCACGCAGTACCAGTTCAGCATGTCGTCACCGGACTCGGCGTTGCTGAGCCTGTGGAGCGGGCGTCTGGTCGAGGCCCTGGCCGACCGGCCGGAATTGACCGACGTCGCCAGCGATTTGCAAGACAAGGGCTTGCAGGTCTACCTGGTGATCGACCGCGATGCGGCGTCGCGGGTTGGGGTGTCGGTGTCGAACATCACCGATGCGTTGTACGACGCCTTTGGTCAGCGGCAGATATCCACGATCTACACCCAGGCCAGTCAGTACCGCGTGGTGCTGCAATCGCAGTCCGGCGAGAAGATCGGCCCGCAGGCGCTGGAGCAGATTCACGTCAAGACCACTGATGGCGGGCAGGTGCGCCTGTCAAGCCTGGCGCACATCGAAGAGCGTCAGGCGCAACTGGCGATCACCCACATCGGCCAGTTCCCGGCGGTGATGATGTCCTTCAACCTGGCGCCCGGCGTGGCCTTGGGGCATGCGGTCGAGATCATCGAGCAGGTGCAGAAGGACATTGGCATGCCGATTGGCGTGCAGACCCAGTTCCAGGGCGCGGCGCAAGCGTTCCAGGCTTCGTTGTCGAGCACCTTGCTGCTGATACTGGCGGCGGTGGTGACCATGTACATCGTGCTGGGCGTGCTCTACGAGAGCTACATCCACCCGATCACCATTCTTTCGACCCTGCCGTCAGCGGCGGTGGGCGCCTTGCTGGCGTTGATCCTGAGCGGCAATGACCTGGGCATGATCGCGATCATCGGCATCATTCTGCTGATCGGCATCGTGAAGAAGAACGCGATCATGATGATCGACTTCGCCCTCGACGCCGAGCGCAACCAGGGCATGGACCCGCAAACGGCGATCTATCAGGCGGCCTTGCTGCGTTTCCGGCCGATCCTGATGACCACCCTGGCCGCGCTGTTCGGTGCCGTGCCATTGATGCTGGCCACCGGTTCCGGCGCGGAACTGCGCCAGCCGTTGGGCTTGGTGATGGTCGGCGGGCTGTTGCTGAGCCAGGTGCTGACGCTGTTCACCACGCCGGTGATCTATCTGTATTTCGACCGTCTCGGTCGGCGCTGGGGCCGCAAGCCTGAGTCCGCGGAAGCGGTAGAGCAGCCATGAATCTTTCCGGACCTTTCATCAAGCGCCCGGTCGCGACCATGTTGCTGAGCCTGGCGATCATGCTGCTGGGCGGCGTGAGCTTCGGTTTGCTCCCCGTGTCGCCGCTGCCGCAAATGGACTTTCCGGTGATCGTGGTCCAGGCCAGCCTGCCGGGGGCGAGCCCCGAGGTGATGGCGTCCACCGTGGCCACGCCTCTGGAACGCTCCTTCGGCAGCATTGCCGGGGTCAACACCATGAGCAGCCGCTCCAGCCAGGGTTCGACCCGGGTGATCCTGCAATTCGACCTGGACCGCGACATCAACGGCGCGGCGCGGGAAGTGCAGGCGGCTATCAATGCCTCGCGCACCCTGCTGCCGAGCGGGATGCGCAGCATGCCGACCTACAAGAAGGTCAACCCGTCCCAGGCGCCGATCATGGTGCTGTCGCTGACGTCGGATGTGCTGGAAAAAGGCCAGCTCTATGACCTGGCCTCGACGATCCTGTCCCAGAGCCTGTCCCAGGTGCAGGGCGTTGGTGAAGTGCAGATCGGCGGCAGTTCGCTGCCGGCGGTACGTATCGAGCTTGAACCGCAGTCGTTGAACCAGTACGGCGTGGCCCTGGACGATGTGCGCAACACCATCGCCAATGCCAACGTGCGCCGGCCCAAGGGGTCGGTGGAAGACGATCAACGGCTGTGGCAGGTCCAGGCCAACGACCAGCTGGAAAAAGCCCGGGACTACGAGTCGCTGATCATCCACTACAACGGCGGCGCGGCCCTGCGCCTGAAGGATGTGGCCAAGGTCAGCGATGGCGTCGAGGACCGCTACAACAGCGGTTTCTTCAACGACGACGCGGCGGTGCTGCTGGTGATCAACCGGCAGGCCGGCGCCAACATCATCGAGACGGTCAACGAGATCAAGGCGCAGTTGCCGGCGTTGCAGGCGGTGCTGCCCGCCAGCGTCAAGCTGAACCTGGCCATGGACCGCTCGCCGGTGATCAAGGCCACGCTGCACGAAGCGGAAATGACCCTGCTGATCGCCGTGGCGCTGGTGATCCTGGTGGTGTTCCTGTTCCTCGGCAACTTCCGCGCCTCACTGATCCCGACCCTGGCGGTGCCGGTGTCGCTGGTCGGCACCTTTGCCGTGATGTATCTCTATGGCTTTTCGCTGAACAACCTGTCGCTGATGGCGCTGATCCTGGCCACCGGGCTGGTGGTGGACGATGCCATCGTGGTGCTGGAGAACATTTCCCGGCACATCGACGAAGGCGTGCGGCCGATGCAGGCCGCGTACCTGGGTGCCCAGGAAGTCGGTTTTACCTTGTTGTCGATGAACGTATCGCTGGTGGCGGTGTTCCTGTCGATCCTGTTCATGGGCGGGATCATTGAAAGCCTGTTCCGCGAATTCTCCATCACCCTGGCGGCGGCCATCGTGGTCTCGCTGGTGGTGTCGTTGACCCTGACCCCGATGCTCTGCGCCCGCTGGCTCAAGCCGCACACGCCGGGGCAGGAGAACCGTCTGCAACGCTGGAGCCGACGAACCAACGACTGGATGGTCGGCAAATACGCCACCAGTCTCGACTGGGTGCTGCGCCACAAGCGCCTGACATTGCTCAGTCTGTTCGTGACAATTGGTGTGAACATTGCGCTGTATATCATTGTTCCTAAAACATTTTTACCGCAGCAGGATACCGGCCAGCTGATCGGTTTCGTGCGCGGCGACGATGGCCTGTCGTTCAGCGTGATGCAGCCGAAGATGGAGATTTTCCGCCGGGCGGTGTTGAAGGATGAGGCGGTAGAAAGCGTCGCCGGGTTCATTGGCGGCAATAACGGCACCAACAACGCCTTCATGCTGGTTCGCCTCAAGCCGATCAAGGAGCGCAGCATTTCGGCGCAGAAAGTCATCGAGCGCCTGCGCAAGGAAATGCCCAAGGTTCCCGGGGCACAACTGATGCTCATGGCGGACCAGGACCTGCAATTCGGTGGCGGTCGCGAGCAGACCACCTCGCAGTACTCGTACATCCTGCAGAGCGGGGATCTGGGGGCATTGCGCGAGTGGTACCCGAAAGTCGTGACCGCGCTCAAGGCCTTGCCGGAGCTGACGGCGATCGATGCGCGGGAAGGCCGGGGCGCCCGGCAAGTGACCCTGATCGTCGACCGTGACCAGGCCAAGCGCCTGGGTGTCGACATGGACATGGTCACGGCGGTGCTGAACAACGCCTACAGCCAGCGGCAGATTTCGACCATCTACGACAGCCTCAACCAGTATCAGGTGGTGATGGAGGTCAATCCGAAGTACGCCCAGGACCCGATCACGCTCAAGCAGGTCCAGGTGATCACCGCCAATGGCGCGCGGATCCCGCTGTCGACCATCGCCCATTACGAGAACAGCCTGGAAAACGACCGGGTCAGCCACGAAGGTCAGTTCGCCTCGGAAAGCATTGCCTTCGACATGGCCGAAGGCGTGACCGTGGAGCAGGGCGGTGCCGCCATCGAGCGGGCGATTGCCAAGGTCGGCCTGCCGGAAGACGTGATCGCGAAAATGGCCGGCACCGCCAACGCTTTCGCGGCGACTCAAAAAAGTCAGCCGTGGATGATTCTGGGGGCGCTGGTGGCGGTGTATCTGGTGTTGGGTGTGTTGTATGAAAGCTACATTCACCCGCTGACGATTCTCTCGACCCTGCCGTCGGCCGGGGTCGGCGCATTGCTGTCGATCTATGCGCTGGGCGGCGAGTTCAGCCTGATTTCGTTGCTGGGGCTGTTTCTGCTGATCGGCGTGGTGAAGAAGAACGCGATTCTGATGATCGACCTGGCGTTGCAGCTGGAACGAAACCAGGGCATGGCCCCGCTGGAGTCGATCCGCAGCGCCTGCCTGCAACGTTTGCGACCAATCCTGATGACCACGCTGGCGGCGATCCTCGGTGCCTTGCCGTTGCTGCTCAGCCGCGCCGAAGGGGCGGAAATGCGCCAGCCGCTGGGCCTGACCATCATCGGTGGGCTGATCTTCAGCCAGGTGCTGACGCTTTACACCACCCCGGTGGTTTACCTCTATCTCGACAGACTGCGCCATCGCTTCAATAAATGGCGTGGCGTGCGTACCGATGCTGCCCTGGAAACTCCGCTATGACTGAACGTTCGTTTTTCAACCTGGCTGCGCCGCTGCTCACGGCTCGAGGCTCGCGCCTGTTGAGCCTGTCACTGTGCGTGGCGATGCTCAGTGCCTGCGCCGTCGGCCCGGATTATCAGCGCCCGCAAACCGCCGAGCCTGTGCAGTACAAGGCCGCAGAGGGCTGGCGTCAGGCCAATCCGAGTGATGCCCTGGCGCGTGGTGCGTGGTGGGAATTGTATGGCGACCGGCAGCTCAACGACCTGATCGAAAAACTCAATAGCGCCAACCAGACCGTCGCCCAGTCCGAGGCTCAGTACCGCCAGGCCCAGGCCTTGGTGCGCAGCGCACGGGGGGCGTTTTTCCCGACGGTGGACCTGAACGTCAGCAAAAACCGTTCAAGCCAGGGCACCGGCAGCAGCAACTCCAGCCTGAGCAGTTCGTCCAGCGGTATTCGCGACACGTACTCGGCCCAAGCGGGCGTCAGTTGGGAGGCGGACGTTTGGGGCAAGCTGCGCCGGGGCCTCGAAGCCGACACCGCGAATGCCCAGGCCAGCTTTGCCGATCTGGCGGCCATGCGCCTGAGCCAACAGTCGGAGCTGGTGCAGAATTACCTGCAATTGCGGGTGATCGATGGCCAGAAACGCCTGCTCCAGGACACGGTCGAGGCTTATCGGCGCTCGTTGAAGATGACCGAAAACCAGTACCGCGCCGGCGTATCGGGCAAGGACGCGGTGGCCCAGGCCCAGACGCAGCTCAAAGGCACCGAAGCCGATATGGTCGACTTGATCTGGCAACGCGCCCAGTTCGAGAACGCCATCGCCGTGCTGATCGGCCTGCCGCCTTCGCAGTTCAGCCTGGCGGAAAGCCAGGACATCCCGCAGTTGCCGCAAGTGCCGCCGGCACTGCCTTCACAGCTGCTGGAGCGTCGCCCGGACATTGCTTCCGCCGAGCGTTCAGTGATGGCCGCCAACGCTAATATCGGCGTGGCCAAGGCCGCCTATTACCCCGACCTGACCCTGAACATGAACGGCGGTTACAGCAGTAGCACCTATGCCAACTGGATCAGTCTGCCGAACCGTTTCTGGTCGGTCGGACCGCAATTGGCCATGACCCTGTTCGACGGCGGCCAGCGCTCGGCGGAAGTCGACCGCAGTGAAGCGGCCTATGACGAAACGGTGGCCAAGTACCGTCAGACCGTGCTGGACGGATTCCGCGAAGTGGAAAACTTCCTGGTGCAGCTCAAGGTGCTTGAGGACGAAGCTGTCGTGCGCCAACAGGCACTGGATGCTGCCCGGGAATCGTTGCGCCTGACCCAGAATCAGTACAAGGCCGGTTTGATCGCGTACATCGATGTGGTGGTGACCCAGGCGGCGGCGCTAAGCAATGAACGCAGCAACCTGGACCTGTTGCAAAGCCGCCTGATCGCCAGCGTGCAGTTGATTGCCGCGTTGGGGGGTGGCTGGGACGGGCAGCTTGAGGTGAGCGATAGCCGATAGCGCAATCCCTGTGGGAGCGAGCTCACCCCCACAGGTTTTGTGCGTTAGAAAGGAGTTAATGTAAAACCTTAAAACAAGCGTTTCATCGGACTGATGGCCCTTTGCTCATTTTGTGAGTGCGTTCTTATTTGGAATCAGTACAATCGCCGCATTTTCCCCCCAGCGAGAATCAATACCAATAAGGGGGGCATTCGCGAGAAGTCTCCATGCTCATCGGCAGCTATTCCCCCACCCTGGTCATCATTTCGCTCTGCGTAGCGATTCTCGCTTCATACACCGCACTCGACCTTACCGGACGCATCGCCACCGCCAAAGGCCGCGCCGTGCATTTGTGGACGGCGGGCGGGGCCGTTGCCATGGGCATCGGCATCTGGTCGATGCACTTTATCGGCATGCTCGCGTTCAAGTTGCCGATCGATCTTGGGTATGACGGCGCCATCACCCTGTTGTCGCTGCTGATCGGCGTGCTTTCCAGCGGTTTTGCGCTGTGGCTGGTCAGCCAGCCGCAATTGCCGGCCTGGCAACTGGCCTTTGGCGCGTTGGTCATGGGCGCCGGCATCAGCGCGATGCACTACACCGGCATGGCCGCCATGCGCATGCAACCGGGCATCGACTACGACCCGACGCTGTTCGGCGCCTCGCTGTTGATCGCGGTCGGCGCTTCGGGCGCGGCATTGTGGATCGAGGTCAGCAAGGCAATGCTCAGCACCGCCAACGTGGTGATCAGCACCAGGTTGTCCAGGCCATTGCCGCTCAATCCATTGACCGCTGCGCCACAAAAACTGCCGTCGGCAAAGCGTGCGGC
>NZ_MRCS01000032.1 GCF_002303925.1 Pseudomonas sp. ACN8 | reverse complement strand
CTGAAGAGTGAGTTGAAGCAGGTGGGGATGGTTTGATTCGCTGGATCTTTATTGCGTGAGCTGGCCCCTTCGCGAGCAGGCTCGCTCCCACATTAGTCCTGTGAACTCAGGTCCATTGTGGGAGCGAACCTGCTCGCGAAGGGGCCAGCTCACGCAATAAAGATCCAGCGAATCAAACCATCCCCACCTGCTTCAACTCACTCTTCAGGTACGCATAGTAAATCGGCCCCGCCACCACCCCCGGCAGGCCGAACGCGGCCTCGAACACCAGCATCGCCAGCAGCAACTCCCACGACTTGGCACTGATCTGCCCGCCGACGATGCGCGCGTTGAGGAAGTATTCGAGCTTGTGGATAACAATCAGGTAACCCAACGCCGCCACAGCGACCCAGATCGACAACGACAAACCGACGATGGTGATCAGGGTGTTCGACATCAGGTTGCCGATCACCGGCAGCAGGCCGAGCAGGAACGTCAGCACGATCAGGGTTTTGGTCAGTGGCAGCTTGATACCGAACATCGGCAGGATCACCGCCAGGAAAATCCCGGTGAAGACGGTGTTGAGCAGAGAGATCTTGATCTGGGCGAACACGATGTTGCGAAACGCCTGGACCAGCAGGTGCAGACGCTCGAACAGCGCCGCCGCCAGCGGTTTGCGCTTGGTCAGGTCCGGCACGCGCTGCAAGGCAATGATCGCACCCAGCACCATGCCGATCAGCAAGGTCACGAACATGTGCGCCGCGTCCTTGCCCACCAGTTGCAAATCGCTGAGGTGTTTGCTGACCCACTCGCCAATCGCCACGCGGAACTCCGCGGCGCTGGCCGGCAGATAGGCGTCGATGAACGGCGGCAGTTGCCCGCGTGCACGGTCGACCACCCCCATGAACTTGTCGAGGGAAGCGCCGGGGTTTTCCGCCTCGTGCAGCAGGAAGCTGAAGGCACCGGCGAAGATCAGCGACAGCACGCTGACAATCAGAGTCCCCAGCAACGCCACCGCCAGCCAGCGCGCGCGCCGGCCTTCGATTAGCCGTTGCAGTTGCGGGGTGAGCATGTTGACCAGTTCGAACACCAGCAGCCCGGCGAGCAGGCTGGGCAGCAACCGCAGCGGCAGGACCAGCAGCAGCCCGCCGAAAATGATGACCCAGCTGATGACCAGCAAGACTTGACGCTGAGAAAACGTTGGCATACAGCCTCAAAAACAAACGGCATAAAAAGGATTGGCAGTCTGCCAGCGATCCGGTGCCAGCACTAGAGATTGTGTGGGGCGACCTTGGTCGGGGTTCAGGTTCTTTTGCAGTGCCCCCGACCGACCTCATCGCGAGCGGGCTCGCTCCCACATTTGTCCAGTGCACTCAGTCCCACTGTGGGAGCGAGCCTGCTCGCGATGAGGCCCTCGCAGCTGCCACATCAATCGGCTCAATGTTTATTTTTTCTTCAGGCAATCACTCATGAACGCCTTGCGCTCATCACCCTTCAAGGCTTTGGTGGCAGCGTCGGCGTTGCAGGTTTTCATTTTTTCCTGCTGTGGGGTCAGGACCTTGCCGGCATCGTTTGCCGCCGGTGCGGCCTTCAGGCAGGTGCTCATGAAGGCTTTGCGCTCGTCGCCCTTGAGGCTTTTGGCCGTGGCATCGGCGTTGCAGGTAGTCATCTTTTCCTGTTGGGCTGTGGCGGCGAAGCCTTGGGAACAGAGCAGCAAACCGATCATCAACAAAGGGACACGCATCATCTTCATGGAGTTTTCTCCTGGTCGCCACACCGAGGGGCGCGGCCTTGTTCTGAAGTGTAGACAACCCCTGTTACACCTTCCTGTTCTCCAGATGGCTGCGGCGATACTGCTCCGGCGTACATCCGGCCTGGCGCTGGAACATCGCGATAAACGCCGAGCCGGTGCTGTAGCCCATGTCGAAGGCGATTTCCTGAATGCTGCGCGGGCTATCCAGCGCTTCGATCGCCGCCAGAAAACGCAGGCGCTGGCGCCACTCACCGAAACTCATGCCCAGTTCCCGCACGAACTGCCGCGCCAGGGTGCGCTCGCTGACATGGATGCGTGCAGCCCACTCCGACAGGGGCCGGTTATCCCCAGGCTCGGCCTGCAACGCTTCGAGGATTCCGAGCAACCCGGGGCTGCTGGCATAGGGCAGGTAGCACTCGTGCACCGGAGCCTGTTGCAACTGGTCCACCAATACCTGGGCCAGACGCCGGTCGGCGGCCTGCTCGGGGATCTTCACGTCCCGGGCGGCGAAGTCCTTGAGGATCGCCTTGAGGATGTCGCTGATGGCCAGGGTGCAGGCCCGCGACGGCAAGTCGGCACAGACCTTGGGTGCCAGGCACACGGCGCGGTAGTTGACCGGTTGGTGGCTGTAGAAACTGTGCTCGATCTGCGGCGGCACCCACACCGCGTATTGCGGTGGCGACATGAAACGGCTGCCCTCGACGTCCATGTGCAGCACGCCATGGGCTGCGTATTCCAGCGTCCCCCAGGGATGTCGATGGGGCGCGGCGTATTCGTGGGCGTCGAAATCGGCGTAGCGGAAGTACACCGCCGACGGCAGTTCGCTGAAATCCAGCAGGTCGATGTGTTTACTGCTCATGCTGTCCGTCATCAAGGGCCGGTTGTCTGGATCGAAGTATAGGCTTGCATCCAGACAAGCGGATAATTGCCCTTCATTAACGTTCTGGTTTTTCCCGATGCAATACGCTTATCCCCTGCTGGCCATTTTTATCTGGGCCGGCAACACCGTGATCACCAAAATGTCGGCCGGGGCGATCTTCCCCGCCGAGATCGGTTTCTACCGCTGGCTGCTGGCCGGGTTGCTGTTCACGCCCTTCATGCTTAAACCGGTGCTCGCCCATTGGCCGCTGATCCGCCCGAAACTGGGCAAGATCTTTGTCCTCGGTGTTCTCGGCATGGCGGTCTATCAAAGCCTGGCGTACTTCGCCGCGAGCCTGACTTCGGCCACCAACATGGGCATCATCCTGTCGCTGATGCCGCTGATGTCGCTCGCCATGGCGATCATCAGCCTCGGCCAGCGCCTGACCATGGGCGCCCTGGCCGGAGCAATGCTGTCGTTCGCCGGTGTCCTGGTAGTGGTGTCGTCCGGCAGCCTTGGCGCATTGCTCGAACACGGGGTCAACCTGGGCGACGCGATGATGCTGATCGCCACCCTGGCCTACGCGGTCTACAGCACCCTGTTGAAAAAGTGGCAACTGAAACTGCCGCCGCTGGTGCTCCTGTATCTGCAGGTGCTGGTGGCCGTGGTGGTACTGTTTCCGTTGTTCATCGCCTCACCAAAAGTCGGCCCGACCCTGCAGAACATTCCGCTGGTGCTGTACGCCTGCCTGCTGGCTTCGATGGTCGCGCCGCTGGCGTGGATGCAAGCCGTAGTGCGTTTGGGGCCGAGCCGGACCACGCAGTTTTTCAATTTGCTGCCGCTGATTACCGCCTTGATTGCGGCGGTGGTACTGCATGAGCAACTGGCGCTGTACCACCTGGTGGGCGGGGTGTTGACCTTGGGCGGGGTGATTGTTTCCGAGCGTTGGACGACGGTGTTGGGTCGCAAGGTCAGTGTTGCCTGATCTGACGCCATCGCGAGCAGGCTCGCTCCCACAGGTGTTGTGTCGACCCCACCGAAAACCTGTGGGAGCGAGCTTGCTCGCGATGAACGATAACCTGGTCTAAAGCCCTGCCGCGTTCAGCCGCGCCGCATGCTCGACAAACAAGCGGATCGGCTCGACCCCTTTGCCTACCAGCCCCAGCGACTGGTTGACGATATCAAAGTGATCCAGCGGATACTCATCGCCAATCACCATGCCCAGATGCGAGCTGTAGCGTCCGACCATGCCGTCGCAATGCCCGGTTTCGCGGACGAAAGTTTTAGCGAACAGCCGGCAAGTGCGGTTGGTGCCGTCCAGCAGATTGCGCCCGCGATCGGTGATGCCCGGTTGCAAGGTGCCGGACCAGGAGTAATAGCGCACGCCGTTGACCTCCTCCGGCCCCTGACCACCCCAGGTCTCGGGCAATCCCTGTGGATAATGCTGGTTGAACAGCGCGACGCCAGCGCTGGTGAGGGAGTGATGGGACGCATGGATAGCCACCGGCAGCTTCGGCCCGCGGTAACCGGTGTCCAGCCACCCCATCAGCACGGCGACCATTCGCAGCAAAAAGCACAGCAGACGACCACGGACACTGTCATGGGGGTAATGCTCGTGCAGGTAATCGGCGAGCTCCGAACCGTGGTTCGGCCCCGCCACCGATGTCACCGATGCCACCAGGTCCGGGCGTTTGGCCGCGGCATAACGGGCGGTCAACGAGCCCTGGCTATGGCCGATCAGGTTGACCTTGGCGGCCCCGGTCTCCCGCAGAATTTCGTCGATACGCACAAGCAATTGCTCGCCGCGCACTTCATTCGAATTGAGCGGCGAGACCTGCACGGTGAACACCACCGCACCACCACGGCGCAACGCCTCGACGATCCCGTACCAGTACGGATAAAACACCAACCGGATGAACCCGAGCATTCCCGGGACTAACACCAGCGGGTAGCGCGGGGCAGAACCTTGCGACATGGGCGGACATCCTGGTGGTCGGGCGGTGACGCAAGGCGGGATGCAAGACATCCGCCAAGCATCGCCAGCGAAGATGACAACTCAGCGACAAGTCTATGTCATCCGCCCTACTTCAACCCCACCACGCCCGCCACGATCAGCCCGACCGAGACCAGCTTGATCACGCTCAGGCTTTCACCCAGCAGCGCGAAACCGAGAAACACCGTGCCCAGCGAACCGATGGCGGTCCAGATCGGGTACGCGATGCTCACCGGCAACTCGCGCATGGCCAGGGTCAGGAAATAGATCCCGCCCACAGCGGCCACCACGGTGATCAGCGAAGGCCAGAGCCGGGTGAAGCCCTCGGCGTACTTCATGCCCATGGCGAAGGTGACTTCGAACCCGGCGGCGACCAGCAGAAACAGCCAGGCCATCTAGAACTCCCCGGCCAGCGCCAACAGACGCCGCTCAGCCTCGGCGGCAGAGATCTCAAAGCTACGCTCGGCGGACTCTTCACCCTCGGCAGCCACCACGGTGACGTCCGTGATGCCGATGAATCCGAGCACCGTGCGCAGCAGCGTGTCGGCATGGTTCATGGCTTCCAGTTCGCCGCCCGGGCCAAAACCGAAGCCGCCACGGCTGGTGATGATCAAGGCCTTTTTACCCTGCACCAAGGGCTCGTACTGGGCCACGCCATTGTCCAGGGTGTGAGCGAAGGTCACTCCCACCCGCACAATCTGATCGATCCAGGCCTTCAAGCCGCTGGGTACGCTGAAGTTGTGCATCGGCGTGGATATCAGCAATACATCGTGGCCAAGCAGTTCGCCAACCAGTTCGTCGCTGAGGGCCAGGTCAGCCTGCATCGACAGCGGCCGAGCGGCGGGCTCGGGGTAAAACGCGGCGGCCACGAATGCCTCGTTGACCGGAGGAATCAGTGCCCGACCGACTTCGCGCCGGGTCAACTGTGAATGTGGATGACGGGACTGCCAGGCCGACAGAAACACTTCGGCCAAACGCCGGGAGTGTGAACGGTCACCACGGGGGCTGGCGTGAACAGCAAGAATTCTACTCATCTGTCTCTCCTCAGGGCTAAACTCAAACGGCTTGTGGCTTGCAGATTGAAGCCCACCACCGTCCTCGTTCAAATGAGCAGAAATCAGTCTGGATGAATTCATTTCATCCATGGAGTGTTCAATGTTTGCCTCGTTGCCGTTGACCGCCCTGCGGGCCTTTGAATCCGCCTCGCGCTTGCTGAGCTTCAAGGCCGCCGCCGAAGAACTGTCCGTTACCCCGACGGCGGTGTCCCACCAGATCCGCTCCCTGGAGAGCTGGCTCGGCGTGCCGTTGTTCGAGCGCCTGCCACGCCAGGTGCGCCTGACCGAATGCGGTGAACGGCTGTTCCAGAGCCTGCACGGAGCTTTCCTGGAAGTGGCGCAAAGTGTCGATACCCTGCGCCCGCAACGCAGTGGCGCCAGCCTGACGGTCTCCACCACCGCCGCCTTCGCCGCCCTGTGGCTGGTGCCACGCTTGGGACGCTTCTACGCTCGGCACCCGAACATCAACGTGCGCCTCGATACCCACTGCGAAGTCATCGATCTGCATCAGGACGCCAGTGTCGATCTGGTGCTGCGCTACAGCCTTGATGATTACCCCAACCTGTACGGCCAGTGCCTGTTCGATGAGTCCTTTGGTGTCTACGGCTCGCCCGAACAAGTGGCCTTGGCGTCGAGTCGCACCCCCACACTGATCAGCGTTCGTTGGCACAACTCCAAGCTCTATGCCCACGGCTGGGAAGCCTGGTGCGCTCGCTCCGGCGAAACCTGGCTGAGCGACCAGCCCGCCGTGCGCGAATACGACGAAGAGCATTACGCCCTGCAAGCGGCGATTGCCGGGCAAGGCCTGGTGTTGGCAAGCAATATTCTTGTATCGGAAAGCGTGACCAGTGGCCTGTTGTTGCCCTACCGGGGGGAAGTCCAGGTCGATGGCGCCGGCTATAGCGCGCTGTGCGTACCGGGGCGTGAGCGACATCCACCGGTTCGGGCTTTTTTTGCGTGGTTGCGTGAAGAGGCATTGTTGTCCGGGCATGCGCTGGCACCTGGGGTAAATGACTGACCGGCAGATATCCCGTTACCGAAAGCTACAGCGCCAACTGCGAAGCGGCGCTGCGCCTGCTCGGCGAATCGCCGGTCATCGAACTGATGACATGGCGGATATACTGAAAGACCTGTGGCAACCAACAAAGCCATATGGCAACTAGTTCACCACAATAACTTTATCGAAAGTTCAAAACACCAGCATCGAGTTACAAACACTCACTGGACTTGCCACACCACTTATTTATATTAAAACCACAGACAAGAAGTCTGCTTTAATCATAAAGGACTAGAACCATGCACATTGAACAACGACTTGAATTCCTGGATTCGCTGCCAACCCTGGAAGTACCCGCCACACCTTCAATGCAACCTTTTTCCGTACACACTCCGATAGACCCCAATAAAGAAAGCGGCACTGTCGGCCCGGAAATGATGAACATCTATATGGCCGGTGTTTCGGAACAAAACCGCAAAGATGTCGACAACTGCAAGCTACTGGTACAAAACGCTGCAACTCAACGTTACGACCCAATCAAAGAGCTGCATCAATGGTACAAATATTACATCGACACACTGGCAACACTTGGCTGGGTCACTCAAGCCTCCCAAGTAAAAGACCAGACGATCAAGCGCAGCGGTCTAACCATGGACATCGTCGCCGCCTATGTTTTACAAGGACTGGTAGGGGCAAATGCTCCGAAATTGCTGGAGCTGGCATCCAAAGCTGTAGATGGTGTAAAAAACAACCAAGGCCTGATCGATATTTACAATCGGAAAGCCAATATTGGATCTGACGCCAAATTTGACATGTCCCCTGTATGGCAGACAAAGGAAGGCTCCCCGATGATGGTCCTGAACTGCAACACCCTCAATGTCCGCGAAAGCAGTAGAGGCGTTCTGTTCTGGAAATCCACCAGCCAGGAAACACGCATCAAGACAGCAGCGCAAGCTGTATACCTTAACCTTGGAGTGTATGACCAGGTGCGTGATGGGGTGCTCAGAAAACTCGGACAGGCAGCTAAAAGCGCTATTGACGACATTCCTGGCTTCCAATAAGTCCCGACGTTTCTGAATAAAAGGTTCGTAATTACTTTACGAACCTTCACAAACACAACTTAACGAGGTCACGGATGATTCAAAACAAATCAGAAGTTTATGTCGCCGATGGAAACATCACTATCTTCCTGGGCTCTCACGCAGAGACACTAAAGCAGGACATCTTGCATTCCAGCCTGCTCGCACATTTAGTAACTAGCTCCAGCGCGGCCCTCGACGACAGACTTAGCCCATACAGAAAATTTCTTGGCTCCATATTCTGGACAACTAAAAATAGCGGAAGCCAGATCCTGAAAAAACAACCGACGAGTCTTTTAACGCTCATAGAACTGGCGCTACAAGATTTCTTATCAGCGTCACAGAAAGCTCAAATATCGGAATGTCTCACCTCAATAAAGCGCCTGCCGGATCAATCCAACGCCACCGAAGCAATATTAAACAAATTGCAATTCAACAGTCCCAACACAAACAACTTGAATACTGAAAGCACTATCAACATCCATCCATTTCTAACCATTATCCTCGAAAACAAAACCATTATTTCCATTCAGATTTCGTTGAATGCCAGCCACCCTGTAAACATTTCTTTCCTTGACGAGCACCTGGACAAAGAAGACATACTCAGCGATCTTAAAATAAGCAAATGGACTGTTTACCTGGAGCAAGAAAAATACACCAGCATTCGCAAGACGGTTATAGACAAACTCGGCAGCAAGATAAAAACCGACTTGATTCAAGTTGAAGTTACGCAGCGATAGAAAATGACGTTACCGGTAATCCGCCCACCACGCTATTGGCAACCGATTGGCCAATAGCGTTAACCTGCGTCAATCCTCCATCGTCACTTGACGGTCTTCGGCGCCTTGCCCGCCTTCATCTGCTCCAGCAACGGCGCACACTGGTTCGCCTCGCCCCCACTCGGCGCCACCAACGCCAGCAATCCTGCCGCCGGTGCGGCGATCACGCCCAGCGCCACCATCCCGGCTCCGCGCAGCATCAACGGCACGGCCTTGACCCCGGCATCGGGCTTGATGAACTTGCCACGCACATACAGCGGCGAGCGCAATGAAATCAGACGCCAGCCCTTGGATTCCGGGGTGATGGTCAGGTCCAATTGCTCCGTCGCCATGTTCGCCGTGCCATCGATGTAAACAATGGCGTTCTCGGTGTCGAACACAAACAAACGGGTACTCGCCAGGCCGGACTGGATGCCGAAGTCCGCGGCGGCGCAGTTGATCTTCACTTCCTTGTCACCAAAGATCTTGCCCACCACGTAGTTGCCGACGTTCAGGCCCGCCAGCTCCATCAGTTCGCGACTGATGGCGCCATCGTTGATCAGCATTTTCAGATTGCCATTGGCACTGCCCAGCAGTTTGGCCACCGAGTTGCCACGCCCGCTGATATCTGCATCGCCGTTGAGCTCACCGAAACTGGTTTTCATCGGCTCAAAACCGGGGAACAACTGCTTGAGCTTGAAGCCTCGCGCCGTGAGCCTGGCTTGGCCCTCAAGTGGATCGGTGCGGCCGTTCAGGCGAATCTGCGCATCCAGCTTGCCGCCGGCCACGCCGAAGCGCAGCGGTTCAAGGCTGAGCACGCCATCGGTGAGTACCAGATGGGTATAGAGGTCGTTGAACGGCAGTTTTTCGCTGTGCACGATGCGCTTGCCAGTGAATTCGACATCGGCGTCCATATCGCGCCAGCGATCGGTCTTGAACTCTTCGACCGGCAGCACTTTGTCCGCGGGTTGTTTACTGTCACCGCCCCGGGCCTTCTGTTCGGCGTTGGAGTCGGCACCGATCAGCGGCGCCAGGTCAGCGAACAGCAATTGATTGGACAACAGCGAGCCGCTGAGTTTTGGCCGTGGCTGGCTGGCCACGTAAGTCAGATTGCCGTGGATGTCGCTTTCGCCGATCTTGCCGTTGAATTCTTCATAGCGGAACACCGCGCCACCCGCCTCGTGCAACCTGGCGACCAGGTGGCCGTCGGTGGCATAGGGTGGTGTGTCCGGCAGGATCACGCCGGTCAGCGGATAGAGGTTGCCCAGGCTGATGCCGGCCAGTTTCAGGCGCAAGTCCAGGGCGCCGAGATTGAGCGGATCAGTCAAGGTGCCAGCCAGTTCGACGCTGGAATCGGCGATCTTCACCTGTGCCTGAAGCGGAAACGGCCGTGCCGCATCCTGCAACGCCAACAGCCCGCCAATCTTGCCCTGGCCCGCGAGTTTCTGACCGTGGTACTGGCCGTTGACCTTGAGCGCGAACGCATAATCCTGGGGTGACGAGCCCTTTTCCTGCGCGGTTTTCGCTGCTTTGTCGCCGACGATATCGCTGAACGGAATCGGTTTGCCCAGTGGATCGATCAGCACGTCGAGTTGAGTCTTCAGGCTTTGGTCGTCGAGGGTGACGTGGCCCTTGTCGAAGCCGATCGCACCGATATCCAATACCCAGCTCGAAGGCTCGGCGTTTGGGTCCTTCGGGTCGAATTTGAAGGTCCAGTTGGCGCGCCCGTCAGCCAGGCGTTGCAGTTGGGCATTGGGCTCGGTGAGATCGATACGCGGGATCACCACCCGCTGCGCCAGCAATGCCAGGGGTGAAATACGCAGCTCCACCCGCTTGAGAGTGACCATCTGCGGTTGTTTCGACCAGTCAGGATTGCCCAGGCTCAAGTCTTCGGCCACCACATGAGGCCACGGTACCCAGGCGCGCCAGCCGCCTTCATCGGGCTCGGGCTGCCAGACAACCGACAGATTGCCGTTGATGGCAAAAGCGCGGTGCAGTTCTTCAGAAACTTTGGCGTTGAGCGGCGCTTTGATCCGGTTCCAGTCGAAGAACACGATGATCAGCACCAGCACCATCAACAAGGTAAGGAAAGTGGAAAGGGTCCAGACAAACGTCTTTTGAGTGCGCGTCATTGCACAGGGCTCCTGATACGACTGAGCGCCCCGACTGCGACGCACATGTGAAACGGTGAGCCGCAAACGGCTCGCCATGAAAACTACGACTGATAAAAACCCGGCAGGTTTAATCGGTAGACCGATTTCGCCGAATTCATCCAGTCCAATACTGACCAATCAGTCATTCAGCGTTACCGCCCCCCGCACTTTTGCCTATCAAAGATGAGTCGAAAATACCCGTTTCGGTGCAAGACTACTCGCCGGAAACGCACGGTTTAGAGGCTCCGCAGCAAACAATCAATTCCGTTGATTATTACCATTGCGTTTATGAACTTTCATATCGATTTATCGAGAGTAGCATTGCTCTCGTACCCACTTTTTCGCCCCATTTGTCACGATTCATTGACACGTTGTCACAATGACCTGACATGGGAACGCCTTAGCGCATTAATCAATGCGAAAAATGGAAAAAACCAACCGAACCAATCGGCCCGGGTGGTTTTCTCGCATAAACGATTTGGACGTAAACGTTGATCGGAAGCGTAGCTGCTGTATAGCCGAGCTTCTCGGTCATTAAACCAATCACTTCAGAGCTTGGTAATGAGTAAATAACACATCAGAAAACGGCTAGCGGCTGCTGGCGATAACTTTTCGAAAACTTAATTGATAAGTCGATGCAGAGGCCAGATCGCCCGCTGGTAATCCATGCTGCGCTGATATGGTGGGGCTGGGCTGAATGCCTCTTTCAGTACGCAGTGTATCGAGTGATCCAACTAACCATCTGTAGAACAACCCTCAGGTGCAGGTGCACCTACAGCGCACACGACAGCCAACGGTTCCGGCAAGTCATCTGCGATAGGCTGTGAAAATCACTTTAGTGTCGGCTCCGCCATGACGAGTAACCAGGCTTGATCGTCAATCTCGCCCATACGACGAAGGACTCTTCCCAGGTCCTGACGGTAATGCAGCTCAGTACGAATTCGCCTGAGATAGCATCATACCAGCCGAGAGATTCCCTCGCTGATGCCGGACGCGTCGGAATACCCCACAGGCAGCGCCCTGACCGAAACAGGGGCGCGATTGGAGAATTAGTGAACAGAAGCAAGGATTTAGGTTAGTAACGGTGGTTCCAGGTTGTTACTTTCTCCTGCATTTGTATGAGCTGGCCGAAGGTTTTCAGTATTGTTTGAACTTTTCACGATCGTTGAACAGCGGTTGGGCGCTCCACAGGCCAACCGGTCCGCAGAAGCCTACCCTTGACGTTCATTTTCTAATCGCTTGGAGCTGGCGTCGACCACCCATTATAAGATGATGCATCGCGTTTTTTACTCAATGGATCCTACTATGGTTGCGTGTAGTGATACCACCTTTCGTGAGCAGCAAATGCTCGAGCAGGCGAAAAAATCCATCCTCGACAGTGGTGACTTTCTCCCTCCGGACCAAATTGCTCAGCGACTCGGCCTACCCCCTATGACGCTAATAACGACCGTAGATGAGTGGAAAGCTAGAGGACAAATTTTTTCAATTGAGCACGCAGGCTGTTCATTGTTTCCAATGTATACCTTCCAGAACGGCATTGAGCATGGACCGGTACCTGACCTGAAAGCGATACTCGACCTGTTGAGAACGAAAAAAGATGGTTGGGGAATCGCATTTTGGTTTGCTTCCAGCAATGCGTACATTGGAGGCTGTCGACCGCAGGACATCCTTTTACTCGATGCCGGCAAGCTACTGCTCGCAGCAACGGATGAGGTTTCAGGCATTATTCATGGGTAGATCATAAGGGCTTGATACCATTCCCGATTGCGATCCGTCCAAGAGCGTCACATTTATGGGTCGAGGCGCTTTTCCCATTTATCCCCTCCCTTTTCTCCTCCAAGAGCAAACAAGCCGCTTTGCCATGCTTGGTGATGACAAAGGTGTAGCCTTGACTGACCAGCGCAAGGAGTCGGCGCAAGCGGCGACGAGCCGGACTCTTGCTGAAGGATTTATACATTGCCGGTGTACCTCTTGAATGTGTGAAACGATCAATGCGGATAGTTCATTGGCTACTGATAGTCATTCACTCGACAGACTAATTTTCCAGAAAAAGAATTAATCATCAGTGAAAGATGCGATCCCAATCTCGAGCAGCTAATGTCCGGCACACAGTTTCCAATCCACCAAAGCAGCGTCGTGATACTACTCGCATGTTGTCCTGCGTTACGTACTGTATTGAATCGCCATTTTCATTGAGCAGAACGCCGCCCGCCCCCCTAAGCAACGCATGACCCGCAACGACATCATGTGCAGACGTTGGGCAGACAGATACGCCGCACACGCCATCGCCTGCAGCTACTTTTGCTAGCCTGTAGGCAATCGAGGGCATAGCGACAAAACTGCTTGGAGCGCAGAGCTCACGATTTGTCTCTGCCTTATTTACGGCCGCTGAACTGAGCATCACGCAGCTATCGCTTGACCAAATCATGTCGGGGAGCTTGAGCGCTACGCATTTCCCATTGCGTAGCAGAGTGGGCAATCCATCAGCCCAAGCGATGCAATCTGGCACCCCTTCGATCGTTACGGGTGCGTAGACCACGCCTAACATTGGTGTGTGGTTGTGCAGAAGGCCGACTGAAATAGCTGAACCTTTTAGCCCTCTCAGAAAATCATTTGTGCCATCGTTGGGGTCAACAACCCAGCACCATGAATCTCCTGTCAGGGTATGGCCGGTCTCCTCCCCCCAGAAGTCGCAGAAAAACAGGTCAAGCAACTGCTGACGTAGAAGCTGTTCAATTTCGACATCAACGACTGCCTTGTCCCCCTGCCCCCTTGGCCCGTCTGCTCGTTGCCATTCTGTTACGAGTAGTTGTCCCGCCTGGCAAACTCTGTTGATGACGGAGAAAAGCAGCGCTGGCAGGTCTGCACTTTTTGAGTGGGGCTCGAATGACGCCCCAGCGAGCCTGCCTATCGGCTCGTGCGTTGAACCCAAATGCAGCGCGGCATCAAGAAAACGATTTGACGCTTTTTCGGACCTCGCGGACATTGACCGCTGAGCCTCCGTTTCAAATTGAAACTTCATGGCCCATTTCGATGTTTTCGCTTTGCGCTTACCTTTCATTACACCCCCACACTCTTGATGAGCAAAATGGTTTGCAGTCGCGCCGATCACGATCTGCTACCTTCCTCCTCCATCAGTGCTAAAGAAGGGTGCCAGCGGACTGAGCTCAGCGGAAAGATGGATCACAGGTTCCAATATAGGTGGACCCTGGTCACGCTGAACCAGGACTGATATGGTCTTGTAATGCACAAAATACACATCAGAAAACGGCCAGCAGTTGCTGGCGATAATTCTTCGAAAAGCTTATTTGATAAGCCGATGTAGGGGACAAATCGACCCGCGATAGAAATTTCTGCGCCGTAATGGTAGGTGTTGAGCTTCCCAGGTCCTCAGGGCGAGTATTCACGGAACAATCCAACTCACCTTCGATTGAACAAGCCTCGGGGGCAGGCGCATCTAGTGAGCACACAACAGCCAAATCTTCTGGCAGATCATCGGCGATACGCTGAGAGAATCGCTTTAGGGTCGGCTCCGCCAAGACGAACAACCAAGCTTGATCGTCAATCTCGCCCATACGTCGAAGGACTCTACCCAGCACCTGACGGTAATGCAGTTCAGTACGAATTCGACTGAGGTAGCAGCAAACTTGAAGCCGGGGAATATCAGTCCCCTCGCTGATCATTCCCACTGCAACAATCCAACGGCAGTCGCTATTTTTGAACTCGTTGATTACCTGTTGCGCGTCCGGGGTTCTGGTGGTCACGACTTGGAAGCTTTCACCCTTGTCGTTCAGCGCCATGCCGATTTGATGTGCATGCTCGATATTGGTGGCAACAACCAAGCCCGCGGCATTCGGTTTAAGCATTCGCACTTCATCGAGTTTCTTGCTCCCCAGGTCGAGCAACTGGCTGAGCGCCTCCTCATGACAAATCAGGTCTTCGTAGGAGACCGGTGACTCACGCAGTAGCTTAGCGATGCTGGGAAAAAACTTGACGGTACTGTCACTTGCAGAATCTTCTTTGAGCCTCAGCATCTGGTTATCTAACAGAACGATGCGAGGTGACCGACAAACCCCGTCAAAAATGGCTTCTTTGAGACCGTAGCGATAATCGCAAATCAATCGGCCTTCCGGGTTGGAGTAACGAGCCAGAGCAATGCCTCTGTCATCGGAGCGCCAGGGTGTACCCGAAAGAGCCAAGGTAAGGGTGGCCCGGTCCTGCATCTTTAAAAGAATTTGTTGCCCCCAGGCATTGCTCAAAAGCGGATCGTGTCCTGAGCAGTGGTGGATCTCGTCGAATATTGCAAACACGCGATAGTCATCGAAAAGTCTCCAGAAGGCGTCATCCTGGTGCTCCATGGCTTGATAGGTACTTGCGGTTCCAATGGCACCGATAAGTCCATCTAAACGCCTCCCCAATACAGCAGAGAACGTAGTGCGAAAACCGTCGACGACTTGGCACGAGGGAGCAAAACACAGCACGAGATCGATCTTGCCCTGCTCCATCAGTTGTCGAGCCAGCTCGGCAGCCATCCGAGTCTTCCCCGCCCCCGGGGTGGCTTGACAGAAAAAGTGCGGCGTTGAGGTGTAGTGTTCCAAAGCGATCTCGATGCATTGGCTTTGCCATTTTCTCGGCGATGCTTTCATCGTGCGGACGTGACTGTCTTGAGCGTCTTTTCGACCGCTCGGAGATGTCCTAAAAGACGAGAGCTTCGGTCTCGAGCTTCCAGATACTCGCCTTCGACTTGGTCTTTCAGATGCGGCATTTCGTCGAGCAATTGCTTATACCTCTCCGCCTCTCCCATTGAAGAAAGGAAGTCGAGCCGAATTTCTTTGAGTATCGACTCCAAGTGCTCGATCACACCCGGGCCCGGCTGCTCTGGATCAGTGCTATGTAAGGGTTGATGAGACGGTTTGTTCGCCGGCTTAGCACTGCTTTCGTACCCATTGTCGATGAGCTCCACCTGCAAGTTCGCCGGAATACTCTGCCAGTGATAGATCTGACCCCGCTTTTGTCGTTTTTCATCCTGAATGACCCATCCGGTACGCAGCATGCGTCGGATCTGCTCATAGACATATCGACGCAAGTCGCTGCTGTTGAAAGTCATACCCGTCAGGTGCGCAGCGTAGGCGTCACGTAGATCCTGGGTCGTAAACTGGCGTAGATGCCCCTGCTGAAACAGGTCGTAGAGCCGCCTGTCGAGGATGAATGAATCGGGTTTCATGCAGGCACCTGGAAGGGAAATTCGCGGAACAGCCAAAATGCGGATTATAATCCGTGGCTGATTCATCCGCAAACGCTCGATAGTGCCGCCTCAGTGGGAACCGAGGCGGTTATGCATCAGCTTGCAAAGGCATTGGGTCAAAAAATACGGATACAAAGGAAGGCCAAAGGATTTTCCCAAGATGCCTTAGCGCACTCCTGCAGTGTCGATCGTAGCTATATGGGGCGTATTGAACGCGGTGAAGTCAACATCACCGTGGAAAAGCTATACCGCATAGCCAGCGTATTGGAATGCGAGCCTCAATTCCTCTTGCCTGAAGCGCTGTCGCTCCACGAATTGGACTCTGACCTGGCGGCAAGCGACTGAGCCATCAAGCTCGCGTCGACATGAAATAAGCTGTCCTGATCGGTTACGCGACCGAATCTCAATACCTGCTGATCTACGCAGCACGCGAAGCGGGCGTGAAGCGGTTTGTTCCGTCTGAGTTCGGCTTCATCTATGAGTGGGAGTTCCGTCAACCCATACTGACCGTACATAGCCGCACCGCGCGTCAAAAGATGTTTATCCAAAGCATGATCGAAATGGCCGGAATGGACTTCACCATTATTCCGGCTGGTCTGTGGCCTGAGTACTAAATGCTTGAACCCTTGGGCATCATGGGTGATGGCAATCAGAAATTCTCTTGGTCAACCGGCAGGGATGTTGGGCGCATCATTCCCCATGTGCTTGCCCACCCTTCGTCACGGAATGCGATATGTCCAGTGGCGGCAACGGCCTATTACCGCCTCCAACACTTGCTTAGCATAGTCCCAGTAGCTTCAGGTTTTCCCGTCGACGCATGCCCATGGCTGGTGCCTTGAGGGTTTGTCGGGGCAATTGAGGTGGAATACTTTGCAAATTCAACGCTAAGCGCTTCCACACGCTGCCACGCCAACACATGCGATGGGCGCTGCTGCAGCCAGTGCTCAAAAAATGCGCTGTTTTTGTTCATCTGCTTAGTTGAAGCGCACGCACACCAGCCAGTGAATAGCCTGGCCGATAACAGCCGGAACCAGTGCCTGCGGCTCACGCCTCGACTTAACACGAGCGATAGCAGTGTTGCAGGGCCTTGGCGGAATCGCTTTCCAAAATCGCGCGTGACACCCAACTTTCGGCTATTTGCGGACAGGAACTATCGAGTTGGGCAAATAGAAACGCTTGGCGACTCTCGGTTTAAACAGATACAGAGAAAGAGGACACCATCGGCTTTTTCGACGACGATATTCAAACCGTCTTCGGGCGAAATAATTCGGTAGAGCCTGATGCGTTAATCCCAGAACTGGCGAAGAATGAAGCCATTACAGCGGCAGACACACTGCTACTGACCGTTACTAATAAACTGGGTGTCATTGCGCGCATGTCATCGATTCCCTTCTCAAGCACGTCGCCCGGCCCTCGGCTGGCGCTGACGCGTTTGTTATTCAACAGAAAACACAACAGCGGGAATGACAAGCACCGGGAACACAACAATTGCACAGGAGAGTGAACATGCAGACAGGTCTTGAAGAGCTAGGTTTTCTTGGATTCGACGTCTTTGGCACCGTCGTTGACTGGCGAACGAGTGTGGCTCGGGAATCCGCCCCATTTTTGCAGAGCTGCGGTTTGCGGATAGCCCCACTCGCTTTCGCCGATGAATGGAGGTCGCTTTACCAGCCGTCTATGGAACGCATCCGTTCAGGTCAACGTTCGTTTGTGACGCTGGATGTATTGAACAGAGAGAATCTTGAGACCTTGATGGTTCGCCATGGCATCGAGTCCGGGCAACTCAACGAAGCGGATATTGCCGTCTGGTGCAAGGCCTGGGAGAAGCTTGACCCATGGCCTGACGCCGTTGAAGGACTCACCCGTTTGAAGCGACGTTTCGCCATCGGCCCCATCTCCAACGGCCACATCGCCGGGATGATGAACCTTGCCCGTTACGGCGGCTTACCCTGGGACGTCATTGCAGGTGCAGGGTTGACCCGCTCTTATAAGCCTCAGCCACAAACGTATTTAAGGTCGGCCGAAGCCGTGGGGTTACCAGCGCATCGTATTGCTATGGTCGCAGCTCACAACGACGATCTTATCGCAGCGCGTGCTTGCGGCTTTCGCACAGTGTTCGTCAGGCGTCCTACAGAATACGGACCTGACCAGATATCTGATCTGGAACCTACTGAGGATTGGGACATTGTGGCGGATTCCTTACGCGAGGTTGCTTCAATACTCAACTGCCCGTGACCGATTGATGCGACTTGTTGAGCTTGCAGCAATGCGCAAACGCTCAGGTCTTTCACTTCATCGAGCCATACAAAAAAAGGGCCCTTCGAAGAGCTCTTTTTTTCAAAGCAACCTCACGTCACGCTGGCAGATCAATCTGACGAATGAGCAGGCAAGAGAAATCAGCAACCTGACAAATCAATAGGTCCAACTCCTTTCGGACATCTTCAGGGACCTGATCAAGACCACTCCCTCGCAACCGTTCATTCTCTCTATGGCAGCTGCTTAATCAGGCGCAGTGGGTGAACCTCGTAGTCAGTCGCGGCCAGCAGAGTAATGCACTCAAACGTTTCGCTTACGGGATCATCACGACAATGAAAAATGAGGCCGCGAAAGCAACCTGGTGAAATCACCTCCCGAATTCATAGATGAATGGAATTCTAGGAGGTACAAGATTACAAACTGGTAGGGCGCGCCTCGAGTAAACCTTCTAGTATCTTGGCCGCCGTTCATTGACCTGCGCCCTGTTCGGGTCATCGTCGCAACAATTCAAACAACTGAACGATCGCCAGAACGGCGCGCCCCATTCTCCATCGCGCAACGATAGTGACAGGTTGCTTATGCGAATCCGTACTGGGTGGACGTCTGGTCAATACTGTTGAAATACTGTCAACCTCGTAAGGATCCACTTCAACAATTCCTCAGCGGCTTCTGATAACGGCCTACCGCGCTTCACCACAAGCCTTGCATAAATGTTTTGGAACAAAGGGTGGTCAATGGAGCGCGTTACCAGATCACCAGCCAGCACGTCGTTGATTGCGGAGAAATCGCCCATCATAGTGACCGCATCTCCCCGCATCACGTATCGCCTGAGAGCAATCAGGGAGTTGCTGACGAGCACGGGGCGCAGCGCAAAATTCTCCACATGGGCCACCTGCTGGATCGCCTGCCCAAGACCAAACTCAGTTGGCATGATCGCCAGCGGATATCGGATTATATCCTTCAAACTAAGCGGCTCACTCAATGTCGATAACGGGTGATTTACCCGTAGTAACAAGCGGATGGGCTGGAGCGATGAAGCTCGGTACTCCACCTCTGGATGAGCTGGCGGATTATAGGCCAAGCCGAAATGGGCCTTGCTTTGAGCTATCTCGTCAAGAACGCTGTTAACCGGCCTCACGTCCAATGTGACCCGAATTCCTGGGTAAGCGGCAGAAAACTCCGCGAGCACGTTATCGATGAGTGGATCGATGAATCCTTCACTCGTGACGACCCGAATCTCCCCCTCCCGCAGTCCTCTTAAACCGCGCAGTCGATCTTCAAGCTTTTCTTGGTGAGCCTGGCATCCGCGCCAGAACTCAAGCAACAGATGAGCAGCCTCGGTTGGTACAACTCCACGCGCCTGTCTGTCAAACAATACCGCTCCCACCTCTTCCTCTAAGAGTTTGATTTGCCTAGTAATTACCGACGCCGCTGTATTCAAGCTATCTGCTGCGCCACGCACTGAGCCGCTCGATAGCACCTCAAAAAAGTAGCGCATTCTGCGCTGATTTAGATCCTTCATTACTTACCCTGCCCGCAAATGGTGCCGTTGCCTTGAGAGCAACGATATCACTAAAAAGTTGCTCTTGCTCACTCCAGCATGCCAGTTGAAGATGAGCCACAGATGAACGAACCAGGGGAGTAATATGAACAATTATCAAATATCTCCAATTACGCTTCAAAGGGCCTACAGGAAAATCGACTGTCGTCTTTTACCGTTTTTGGTGATCTGCTACATGATCGCCTACCTCGACCGAGTCAACGTAGGTTTTGCTAAACTTCAAATGCAAAGTGACTTAGGCTTATCGGACGCAGCTTACGGGCTTGGCGCTGGCATATTTTTTATCGGTTACGCCATTTTTGAAACGCCCAGCAATCTATTGCTACCCAAAATCGGCGCACGCATTACTCTCAGTCGCGTGATGATACTTTGGGGGCTGACTTCAGCCTCGATGATTTTCGTACACAATGAGACATCATTTTATGTTCTCCGATTCTTGCTTGGAGTCTTTGAGGCAGGATTCGCACCCGGTTTAATTTTCTACCTGACGCTTTGGTATGGCCGTGAGCGTATGGCTCGAACTATGGCCATCGTTATGATTGCCGGACCTCTTGGGGGAATGATCGGTGGGCCTCTTTCAACTTGGCTCATGACAACTTTTGCTGGTGTTCATGGGATGGCAGGCTGGCAGTGGATGTTCCTCATCGAAGCTTTGCCTGCCGTATTCCTTGGACTTTTGGCGCTTAAAGTATTAAGTGACAAACCGGACGATGCAAGCTGGTTAAACACTGAGGAAAAAGAGACGTTGCGCATCCACATCTCAAGCGCCCCAGGGCATGATCATTCTTTCAGCAAGGTACTTAAAAATTGGCGTGTATATTTGATGGCAGCTGGTTACTTCTGTGTCATCTGCGGCATCTATGCGATCAGCTTCTGGCTGCCTACCATTATCCGTGAGGCGGGTGTCACAAACACAACCACCATCGGCCTGTACTCCGCGATCCCTTACATAGGAGCAATTTTTGGGATGCTTGTTTTTGGAAGAACTTCTGACCTATACAACGAACGACGCTGGCACTCTGCAGTTCCAGCGCTTATTGGTGCAGCTTGTTTGGTCGGTTCTGTACAATACAAAGACAACTTTGCAATTGCCCTCACCTTCCTAACTGTAGCGACATCAATGATGTGGGCCGCTTACACCGTATTCTGGGCAATTCCCAGCCAGCATCTAAAAGGCGACTCAGCAGCAGGTGGTATCGCCGTCATCAACACGATCGGCCTACTGGGAGGCTTTTTTAGCCCAACACTTATTGGATATGCCAAAAGTGCTACGAGCAACCCAAATGCAGGGCTATTACTCATGGCGGCGGTATTAGTTTTGGGCGCAGCCCTTCTCGCGTTGCATCGCCCGGCCGACCATGCCACCCGGAATATTCATCACAAGCAAACTGCTTGACGCTGTAGGAGTAGACTCTGCCATGACACATCGGATTCTTGTTGCTGGTTTTCAGCATGAAACAAACACGTTCGCACCCACTAAAGCAGGGTACGAGAATTTTGTGAGGGGCGAAGGCTTCCCGCAGCTGGTTCGTGGTGATGATGTTTTATCCCTGCGTGAAGTAAATATCCCTGCTGGCGGTTTTTTGCTTGAAGCAGAGCGACTCGGATATGAAACCGTCCCTGTAATATGGGCCGGGGCAAGCCCCTCGGCTCACGTACGCAAGGAAACTTATGACCGCATTGTTGACGAAATTCTCCAAGCCGCGGCATTGGAAGAAATCCACGGCATTTACTTGGATTTGCATGGCGCAATGGTGGCGGAACACACTGACGACGGAGAAGGCACACTGCTGAAACGCCTACGCACAGTCGTAGGAGACAACATGCCAATCGTCGTGTCTTTGGACCTCCATGCGAACGTAACGCAAGCCATGATTGACAATGCAGACGCAATGGTCGCATACAGAACTTACCCTCATATCGACATGGCAGATACCGGGAAGCGCGCCGCTGAGCTTATGTCTCTACGCATAGGGAGCGGCAAGCTGCACCGGTTTAGCTTACGACTGCCATTCCTCATTCCTATCAATGGGATGTGCACCCTCCTGGCCCCCGCCAAATCTCTATACGAGCGATTGGAAGCGCTAGAGAGCACAGACCTTTCACTCTCTTTTTCGCCTGGCTTTCCAGCTGCTGACTTTGAAGAATGTGGCCCGGTTGTATGGGGCTATGGCACCAATGAATATGACCTACAGAGCGCAGTAACTGAACTTCACAAAATGATTACGGATGGAGAGGATTACTGGGAGGTACCCTTCCTAGATCCGGACGAAGCGGTGACGCTTGCTATCACTATCGCCAATGGAGCCAGCAAGCCTGTCGTTATTGCCGATACCCAAGACAACCCTGGTGCCGGCGGAGATTCCAATACAACCGGCATGATCAAGGCGCTTCTGCGCAATGGGGCTCGAAGCGCGGGTGTAGGCCTGTTATGGGACCCAAGTGCAGTACAAGAAGCGATGAAGGCTGGGGTTGGCGGGAGGATTTTTATCGCCCTAGGCGGACAATCCAGTGTTGAAGGAGACTCTCCACTCGAGGCTGAGTTCGAAGTTATCCACCTATCAAACGGCCAATGCCGTTTTGCAGGGCCGATGATGCATGGCATGGAAGTCGATTTAGGACCCGTTGCTTGTCTGCAAATCGAGGGCGTAAAAATCGCGGTTAGCTCCAGCAAGAGTCAGATGCTAGACCGCGTCCTTTATCGCGTTGCCGGTATTGAACCAGAGAACATGAGTATTCTCGTCAACAAAAGCTCAGTTCACTTCCGTGCTGACTTCGAACCAATCGCTGAAAGAGTACTGGTAGCCAAAGCCCCTGGGCCTATGATCGCCGATCCGGCGGACATACCATGGACCAAACTTAAAAAGGGTATCAGGCTGAAACCGAATGGATTACCATTTAACTAAGAGCAATTCAGGGAGCGCTCCTAAACCAATAGTGCTCCTTTTGCCAACGCTGGAAAAACAGCCAAAAGACAAATAACAACATTTCGAAGCCAGCTTAATAAGCCGACCGGTCAAAAAGCATAGACACATATAAGACCACCCTCACTTTCCGCACAAAAATAATTTTTACAAATCTGCCATAAAGTTATTGGGGAATACTTCAATGCAGCTCAGAAAAGCAATATTAGTCACCATTATATCGAGTGGATATCACGCAGCATCTTTAGCAAGTCAAGATACGGAATATTCAATCTTCACGCTCAATCCGAAAAATGCGCAAACTGATGCAGGTGGATTCATCAATGATCAGTCTCTATCCGGCTATACTAGAAATTGGTACTCCAAAGAGCGATCAATCGCTGGACCAATCTTCCGCTACTATAAAGGCGATGGTAGTCGGGCCAACACCCACAGTCGTGAAAATTGGGTTCAAGGCACTCTCCTTAACTATACCTCCGGCTTTTCCCAGGGAACCGTCGGGCTTGGTGTCGAATTTGTGGGACAGAACGTAACTGCGCTGGAACGTGGAAAAGGGACAGTTGCAGGTCCTAACAACCGCACGCTGACTAGCAGCGATAGCGACGTAGTAGACCAATGGAGCAAACTTGGAATCGCGAACCTAAAAGCCCGCATTTCTAATACGGTTCTAACAGCTGGTCGTCAGAGCATGGCAACGCCTGTTCTCGCCGATTACAACAATCGGGTGCTACCCTCCAGTTTTGATGGTGTTACCATAACTTCAAAAGAGCTCAAAAACTTCAACCTTACGGTGGGCACCTTTGACCGAGTTTCACCTCGAAACGAGCAAAGCTTGACTGCATTTCGCGGAAAATATGGAAGTGCCACCGCCGAATCAAATCGCGTTAATATGGCTGGCTTAACCTACAGCCCAACTACATCCATCGCCACCAGTGTTTTTGCCTCCCAGATGCAGGACATCTGGAAGCAATACTATGTAGGAGCCATATATAACTTAGGCAGCGCTGACACACTTGGATTTACTACCGCACTCAACTATTACAAAACAGTGGATGATGGTGAGGCGAAGCTTGGCAATATAGACAATCAGAGTTATAGCCTGGCAATTACCGCAACACATGCCTCTCATAGCCTGACATTGGCCTACCAGCAGGTTAACGGAAACGAGTACTTCGACTACATTAACGAAACCGCCGCAAACCTCTTGGCCAATGCACAATACTCTGATTTCAATGGACCAAATGAGAAATCCACCCGAGCAACCTACGCGGTGGATATGGCTGGCCATGGAGTGCCTGGGCTTAAGCTGAGCATTTACACTGCCAGTGGCTGGGGCATCGACGGAACGCACTACCAAGGCTCTGGTTACAACGTCAAAAGCCTTGATGGGGAGCATCATTACGAATACGGATTAGGGGCCAGCTACGTCATCCAGTCCGGGAACCTGAAAGATAGCAACCTGCGCGCGTTCTACTTTGCTCACCGCGGCAGCGAGAACCAGATCGATGGGCGTGTGAACGAGCTTAGAGTCATCACCACCATCCCTTTCAATCTCCTTTGAGGGAAGCATTTCCCTCCTCCATCTGTGAAGGTCAGTCGCATAGCGGGGCAGGCTTATCTGCCTCGCTATGGAGATGAGGGGAATCAACCTTCATGAATCTCCGAACGATATACTCGAGTATTTTCCGCTTGATGCTATTCCGCTACGCAACCACTAGAACCAATGCCGGTTATTGTCTTGGCTGATCCAGTCGCAGAAGTCATTATTTTCTTTTCCTATAATGATCTATAACGGGTTAAAATTTAGGCGAATTCAAGCGTGTACATATAGGCGATCATCAAAATCAGTTCCTCTGGGGACGCCGACATATCGACTCAGCTACCATTCCTCAAATGACCGACCAACCAGCGACTTGAGGTTATAACCTTAAATCCCTGTATTCAGGAATACGACAATTTTTATAAAGTGTTGCCGCTGACCGAAAACTGACCCAGTAAAGGCTGTTCTGCCGACTGAAAACTGACCCAGGTGTTCAACTGCTTCTGCTCACTTTTCGAGCAGGAGAACACAGGGTGATCAGCATGGAAATGTTGGGAAAAATCCGGCGGATGTACTTCCGCGACAAGCTCTCGCTGCACCAGATAGCCAAGCGTACCGGGCTGTCGAGAAACACCATCCGAAAATGGGTCAGAGCGCCCGAAGCTACTCAGCCGGCGTACCAGCGGTGCGCAACCTTCAACAAACTCAGCCCTTTCCGCGAGACGCTGGAACAGGCGCTGAAAGCCGATTCGTTCCGGGCAAAGCACAATCGCAGAAGCGCCAAAGCACTTTTCGAGCAGATCAAGGCCGAGGGTTATGACGGCGGCTACAGCCAGCTCACGGCGTTTGTACGCTCGTGGCGAGGTGAGCAAGGCAAGTCTTTACGCGCTTTTGTACCGCTGACGTTTGCGCTCGGTGAAGCTTTTCAATTTGACTGGAGCGAAGAAGGGCTGCTGATCGGAGGCCTGTTTCGACGCATCCAGGTCTCCCACATGAAGCTGTGCGCCAGTCGCGCATTCTGGTTGGTTGCGTACCCTAGCCAAGGTCACGAGATGCTATTCGATGCCCATACACGCTCGTTCGGAGCGTTAGGTGGCGTGCCGCGTCGCGGCATCTACGACAACATGAAAACGGCTGTCGACAAGGTCAATAAAGGCAAGGGCCGCACGGTCAATGCCCGGTTTTCCGTGATGTGTGCGCACTACCTGTTCGATCCGGATTTCTGCAACGTAGCCTCTGGCTGGGAAAAGGGCATTGTCGAGAAGAACGTTCAAGACAGTCGACGACGCATTTGGCTTGACGCTCAAAACTGCATGTTCCACACCTTCGAGGAACTGAATGCCTGGCTCGGCCAACGCTGTCGTGCGCTCTGGAGCGAGCTGCTGCATCCGCAGTACAACGGACTGACGGTGGCGGAAGTTTTGGAGCTGGAGCAGGTCGAAATGATGCCGATGCCGACGGCCTTTGATGGCTACGTCGAGCGCACCGTACGGGTCTCCAGCACCTGCCTGATCAGCGTGGCGCGAAATCGCTATTCGGTGCCTTGTGAACGAGTCGGCCAGTGGGTCAGCAGCCGTCTGTACCCATCCCGGATCGTGGTCATCGCCGATGACGCAATGATTGCCAGCCACGAGCGCCTCTTTGATCGAGATCAGGTCAGTTTTGACTGGCAGCATTACATCCCAGTCATCGAACGCAAGCCGGGTGCACTGCGCAATGGCGCACCGTTTGCCGATCTGCCCAATCCGTTGCGGCTTCTCAAACGGGGCCTGAGACGTCACAGCAACGGTGATCGAATCATGACGCAGGTGCTCGCTGCCGTGCCCATCGCCGGTCTTGACCCGGTGCTGGTAGCGGTAGAACTGGTGCTTGAGTCGGGAAGTCTGAGCGCCGATCACATCTTAAATGTTCTCGCCCGACTCACCGCTACTGCACCACCGCCTTCCGTAGAAACCAGCCTGCAACTCAAGGTGGCTCCCGTTGCCAACACGGCCCGATATGACCAACTCCGTACAACAGATGAGGAGAGCCGCAATGCGTGACTTGATGGCAGAACTTAAAGAACTGCGTCTGCATGGCATGGCGCAGGCTTGGGATGAACTGGCGGCCCAGGGAGAAGCTTCGACGGCATCCTCGAAATGGCTACTTGAGCATCTGCTCCAACAGGAGCAGGCAGATCGCGCCGTGCGCTCTGTGAATCATCAGATGAACATGGCAAAGCTCCCCATGCACCGTGATTTAGCTGGCTTTGACTTCAGCGCTTCCAGCGCTGATGCCCGTCTGGTCAAGGAATTATCCAGCCTTGAGTTTACGGAGACTGCGCAAAATGTCGTGTTCATCGGTGGGCCTGGAACCGGAAAAACACACTTGGCCAGTGCCTTGGCCGTGTCCGGAATCACCACTCATAACAAACGAGTACAGTTCTTCTCCACGGTCGATCTCGTCAACCTGCTGGAGCGTGAAAAGTACGATGGTAAGGCAGGCCGAATCGCCCAGGGACTGCTTCGGACAGACCTGGTGATACTCGATGAGCTTGGGTATTTGCCCTTCAGTCAGAGTGGTGGCGCGCTGTTATTTCACCTGCTTTCAAAACTGTACGAGCACACCAGCGTGGTCATCACCACCAACCTCAGCTTCTCGGAATGGTCGAGTGTGTTTGGTGACGCCAAGATGACCACAGCGTTACTGGATCGGCTTACACACCACTGCCACATCGTCGAAACGGGCAACGAGTCCTACCGCCTGCAACACAGCACCTTGGCAGACCAGACAAAGATCAAATCGCGTGAACGAAAGCGCAAGGATGCAGAGGATATCGAGGACGATGCACCGTTTTGACCGGCACCATAAATACCCTGCTGCATGCCTACATGCGGTGGGGCTTGATAAGCCTTCAACCGGAACACGACTGCTAAGCTTATCCACAATTGCTGGGGCAAAAATCAGCAATCCGCCCTGGGTCAATTTTCAATCGGCAGGGTGGGTCAGTTTTCAATCAGCGCTAACATTATAAAGAAAATATTCACTAAAGGCTCAAAAAAATATCAGCCTCACCCTTGATTAGACCATGAGACATCGCAATTACAAGAAAAGAGCATGATATAATTATAAAACCTTAAATTAATTTCGGCATTTTATTTGGGCTGCAACCACTTCGCAAGCGATCGAAAGTAATTTATATCCGTTTACTTTTAAGTGAATGCTTTCAGTATGATTCGCTGTAGGCAATACTCAGCAATACTTTTCTCAGAACCTTTTCTTCGTCCTTCCCAAACACTGAAGAGAAGCGCTCCTGAGCAGCAAACCATAAAGGTTTAGTGTCTTTTAATTTTTGCAAGCCCTTATCCGTAAGTGTGACACAGTGTTGGCGGCGATCTAACGGATGTTCAGCTAAATGTATAAAATCCTGTCGCATCAGTGGTTTAAGATTACGTCCGAGCGTAGATCTCTCCATCACCATGATTTCAGCCAGCTCAGTTACCGATGGCCACTCATTCAGTCTGTTGGAAATTTCAGATAAAATTGCATACTGGGTGGACCTCAGATTTGCTTCGCTAAGTGCGTTGTCGTAAATCTGAGTCAGTCTGCGCGATGCTTTTCTCATCGCAGTGTTGCAACAACTACGGTCTCTCGCCGGATTATTATTCTTCATATTATTATCCGCCTCTATCGCTTCATTCTGTTAGCAGTTATTAACTGCTCATCATTGTCTTTTAAACAGCAAGTCTGTACAGCTCGTTAAGTCTCAATCCCCGCCACTTGTCTACCGGTCTGCATCCCTATAGCGGGCGATAATCGTCCAGTAGAAATGCCGCGATCTCTCGACCGCGGCATTTTCTGTTTGACCCAACTTACACAGCCAAAGCTGAAGCCTTAGTGCGAAACCGCCCCACTCGCCCCTAAACCAGTCTGCGAACGCACGAACTGCGGGAAGAACAGCGCCCGCTCGTTGTCAGCCGCCGTCGACTTGTCGGTAATCGAGAAGAACCAGATCCCGATAAAGGCAATGATCATCGAGAACAGTGCAGGGTACTCATACGGGAAGATCGCCTTCTCGTGATGCAGGATCTGCACCCAGATGGTCGGGCCCAGCACCATCAAGCCCACAGCGCTCACCAGACCCATCCAGCCCCCGATCATCGCGCCGCGAGTGGTCAGCTTTTGCCAGTACATGGAAAGCAGCAGCACCGGGAAGTTGCAGCTCGCCGCGATAGAGAATGCCAGGCCGACCATGAATGCGATGTTCTGGCTTTCGAAAAGGATGCCGAGGCCGATCGCCAGCACCGCCAGGGCGATGGTGGTGATTTTCGACACGCGGATCTCGTCCTTCTCGTTGGCCTTGCCCTTCTTGATCACGCTGGCGTACAGGTCATGGGACACCGCCGAGGCACCGGCGAGGGTCAGGCCGGCCACCACGGCCAGGATGGTTGCGAACGCTACCGCCGAGATGAACCCCAGGAAGATACTGCCACCGACCGCATTGGCCAGGTGCACCGCCGCCATGTTGGTACCGCCCAACAGCGCGCCAGCCGCATCCTTGAAGGCCGGGTTGGTGCTGACCAGCAGGATCGCGCCGAAGCCGATGATGAAGGTCAGGATATAGAAGTAGCCGATGAAGCCGGTTGCGTACAACACGCTCTTGCGCGCTTCTTTTGCGTCACTCACGGTGAAGAAGCGCATCAGGATGTGTGGCAGGCCCGCAGTACCGAACATCAGCGCCAACCCCAGGGAGAATGCCGAGATCGGATCTTTCACCAGGCCGCCCGGGCTCATGATCGCTTCACCTTTAGGGTGAACCTTGATCGCCTCGGAGAACAACATGTTGAAGTCGAAGTTGACGTGCTTCATCACCATCAGCGCCATGAAGGAAGCGCCGGACAGCAGCAACACAGCCTTGATGATCTGCACCCAGGTGGTCGCCAGCATGCCGCCGAACAGCACGTACATGCACATCAGGATACCGACCAGGATCACCGCCACGTGGTAGTCGAGACCGAACAGCAGCTGGATCAGCTTGCCGGCACCGACCATTTGCGCGATCAGGTAGAACGCCACCACCACCAGCGAACCGCAGGCGGACAGCAAGCGGATCTGGGTTTGTCCCAAGCGATAGGATGCCACGTCGGCAAAAGTGTATTTGCCCAGGTTACGCAGGCGCTCGGCGATCAGAAACAGAATGATCGGCCAGCCCACCAGGAAGCCGATCGAGTAGATCAGGCCATCGTAGCCAGAGGTGAATACCAGCGCGGAAATACCCAAGAAGGACGCCGCCGACATGTAGTCGCCGGCAATCGCCAGGCCGTTCTGGAAACCGGTGATCTTGCCGCCTGCCGCGTAGTAATCGGCCGCCGATTTGTTACGCTTGGACGCCCAGTAGGTAATGCACAGGGTCGCACCAACGAAGGCGACAAACATCAAGATTGCCGACACGTTAAGCGGTTGTTTCTGCACGGCGCCGGTCAGGGCGTCAGCCGCCCAGGCAACCGGTGCGAAGGCTGCGATGCTCAAAAGAGCCAGTATATGTCGGATCATTGCTGAGCCTCCTTGAGAATCGCATTGTTCAGGTTGTCGAATTCGCCGTTGGCGCGACGTATATAAAAACCGGTCAAGATAAAGGCCGATAGAATCAGCCCGACACCGATCGGCATGCCCCAGGTAATAGATGACTCAGGGCTGATTTTTGCTCCCAGGATATGCGGCCCGTAGGCAATCAAAAGGATGAATCCGGAGTAAAGCCCTAGCATGATTGCCGAAAGAATCCAGGCGAACCGTTCTCGCTTGCGAACCAGATCCTTGAAGCGCGGGCTGTTTTGAATCGAGCGGTAAATGCTGTCGTTCATTGTTTTTATCCTCGCAGCACAGATGAATTTGCAACGTCATCCAGATGGAGCCGCAAGCAGCAGTCAGATTGAATTCTCCCCGCTGCTACCGGCAATCACATTACTCGTTGACGTTGACGACTAAGCGACCCCTGATTTTCCCCTGAAGCAAATCAGTAGACGCTGGAATGGCTTCTGAAAGCGCTATCTCTCTTGTGATATCCGATAGTTGTGATAGATCGAGATGTATGCCCAATTGCTTCCAAGCTTCGATACGACTGTCATATGGCTGGGTGACGCTGTTGATACCAAGAAGACTGACGCCTCGTAAAATGAATGGTGCGACAGTAGTCGGTAGATCCATGCCCTGAGCCAGACCGCAGGCGGCGATTGCCCCCTCTGCTTTAATCGAAGCGCAGACATTTGCGAGCGTATGGCTACCAACAGAATCAACAGCTGCAGCCCAGCGCTCCTTTTGAAGCGGGCGACCAGGTTCAGATAATTCGGCACGGCTGATGATGGAGGTTGCACCAAGAAGCTTCAGGTATTCCTCCTCCTGAGGCCGACCGGTCGACGCAATGACCGAGTAGCCTTTACGGGCAAGAATGGGAATAGCAAAACTGCCCACCCCTCCATTTGCTCCGGTCACTAGGACTTCACCATGTGCAGGAGTCACGCCATGGCGCTCCAATGCCATTACACACAGCATGGCAGTGTACCCGGCCGTGCCTATCGCCATTGCTTGGGCTTCGGTAAAGTTTTTCGGTAATGGAATAAGCCATTCCCCGCGCACTCTGGCCTTTTGTGCCAGCCCACCCCAATGGCTTTCCCCTACCCCCCAACCATTAAGCAAGACCTTATCGCCGGCCTTGTAATTAGGATGGGCGCTTTCCTCCACTACCCCAGCGAAATCAATTCCCGGAACCATTGGAAAATGGCGGACCACAGGACTTTGGCCCGTGATCGCGAGTGCATCTTTAAAATTTATCGTGCTATAGGCTACGCGCACGAGGACATCCCCTTCGGGCAGCTGCTCCTCGTTAATGTCTGTGACCAGCGAGTTATAAGACGTTGCATTTTTGTCGATGAGAATTGCCTTGAACATGTTTTGCTCCTATTTAGACCGTTCGTCTATAAAATTTCGAAAAAAATCAGCTGACATATCAAAAAATCCACCAGCGGAAGAGTGCCGGTACCGGTAGCCTCGCTGGAACTCCGAGTGGACGATGCGGCCAAACGTGCTCAGGTGCGATCTTGGGTGGTCGGCCGCTACAGGCCAGGGGATTGATTATGTTCATGAGCACATAATTAGACCGATCGTCTTTTAATGTCAAGAGACCGGATGCTTTGAATCGCGGACAACCGCCGGTGCGGCGCGCTGACTACGCAGCGCTGGGGCTTGGCAGGTGGCTGACGAACTGAGGCGAATCCGCATGGGGCGGCTATACGTCGACGACGGTTCGCTTGCAGGGCAGCGGCGACACTAGCAACCAAGTCAGACGCTGCAGAGAGGGGGAGTTTTTTTGTCGCTGCTTCAGATCAGGGCTTGTAGCTTCTCAAAGAATGCAGAAATGTTCCCCTCATGGCGCTTGTAGTACGTCCACGGACCAATTCGTTGAGATGTGATCAGTTGCGCACGTTGCAACGATGCCAAATAAAGCGACACAGTCGATTGAGACAATCGCGTGCGCTCCTGGATGATACTGACGCACACACCAACTTCGTCCGGATCGACTTCCTGTTCGGGAAAACTCTTCCGGGGCTCTTTTAACCAACCGAGGATCGCTAGACGGGTCGGGTTATCGAGCGCCTTGAGCGCTTCACTGATATCGATGCTCATAAATTTCTCGGTATCTCTTTTTCTCGATATTACGACAATTTACGCCTATTCGCACAGTCCTTCAGCTCGAACGTTCGAATCCGGTTCATTGGGTGAATGGCTAATTTCAAACAGTTTCACACTGCCAACCTGCTCGTCCGGTCAATTTGAGCTGAAGTGAGGCATAACGTAAGTGCCAATTTCTTCGATCACTTCAGCAGCAGGCCGATGGCCGTACTTGACATTCAGGATGACGTGATCAACACCTGCATCTTGAAGTAGCTGCAAAAGCACCACCAAATGGTCTCTGCCCAGTCTATAGCCCAAATGGATTGGGGATGGAGGGCATTGGGGTGAGGCCTCCAAATCAATGTAAAGCGACTGTAAAAAAGGTTTGTATACACTTTCGCATTGCTTCTCGACTTCTGCTCGCCATTTGTCAACGGTCAGTTTCTGTGCGGTGGGAGGCCGGGGGTAGCTAATCCATCCGCAGCTGTTGCGAGCAATCCAGTCCAGAGACTGACGACTGTGTCCTGTCACAAAAAATGGGATTTCATTGGTTGTCGGCTTTGGGACCAAATCTGCGCCCACCAGAGCTCCACCGCTCCAGTGCAGGGGCTCAAAACTGCTGCGTTGTGCTTGCCGTATCACAGTCAGGTGTTCTCGAAAAATCTCGTCGCGATTCTCCGGGTCAATGCCGAATGCGGGGAATTCAACTGGACGATCCCCTGAAGCAACTCCCAGCAAAAGACGACCATCGCTTAGCTGATCGACGCTTGTGGCTGCCTTAGCGGTATGTAAAGGGTTGCGCAGAGGTAGCGCAATGGACGCCGTGCCGAGTGAAATTTCTGATGTGTGCGCGGCAATAAATCCCAGGTAGACCCAGGGATCAAAAACCTGTCCGACGTCACCGAAACTTGGATCTCTGAGCGGCACGTCTCGAAACCAGAGTGCCGAGAACCCGAGTTTCTCTGCACGCTTCGCCAATGCAACCTGGTTTAGCATGGTTGGGGTATCACCCCCAAAGGCTTCAAGGGGGAAAAAAATGCCCAGACTGAGGCGTCCGGCTTTGAACGTACGCTGGAAACCTCGATGCTGTTCATAGGGCACTGCACTTGGTTGATACATGATCATGTCTCTAATATTGGCCAGGTCAGTCTGTAAAATCCTGGACCAGCCTTGCATCGACTTCGACTGATGCGTCTGGCCATTGCAATCCATCCGCATCTCCAGTTCGAGGCTTGAGCCGCGCCTTTGGGGGCGCGGCTCACAGCGACTATTCCTGATAGGTGGAATAGTCGGTGTAGCCTTTGTGAGTACCGCCATACATGCTGGTCGGATCCACTTGGTTTAGCGGCCAGTTGTTAGCGATGCGCTCGGGCAGATCCGGATTCGCTATAAAAGGACGTCCGAAGGCAATCAGGTCGCCCCAGCCTTCTTCGATTACGCGGATGCCACGCTCGGCGGTGTACTTGCCTGCATAGAGAATTGCGCCACTGAAGTTTTTCCGAACAGCTGTTCGGAAAGTCTCCGGCAACTCGGGGGCATTCTCCCAATCAGCTTCGGCTAGTGACAGATAGGCGATACCAATATTCTCGAGTACTTTGATCGCCTCGATATAGGTCTCGTGCGGATTCTCCTCAACCAAACCGAGGTAGACACGATCTTCATCCGTAGTTGCAAACAGAGGAGCAAAGCGTATGCCCAGGCGGTTATTGCCAACGACCTCCGCCACCGCTTGCGTGATTTCTTTCAAAAAGCGCAGCCGGTTCTGCAGTGAACCACCGTATTCATCGTCACGCCGGTTGGTATGGGCCGATATAAATTGGTTCACCAAATAGCCATTGGCGCAGTGAATTTCGACCCCGTCGAAGCCAGCGTCGAGTGCATTGCGAGCGGCTTGAGCATACAGCTGAACCAACTCCTTCACTTCCGCTGTAGTCAGTGCACGCGGTGTCGACGGCAGGGCTAGCGCACCTTCGCCAGGTCCGGTTTCGATAAAGACTTTTACGTTATCAGCCACAATCGCCGAGGGCGCCACTGGAGCATCACCACCAGGCTGGAGAGAGTTATGCGAAACGCGACCCACGTGCCACAGCTGGGCGAAGATCACACCCCCCTCTGCATGGACGGCGTCCGTCACTTTACGCCAACCCTCTACCTGTTCCGCGCTATAAATACCTGGCGTCCAGGCATAACCCTGCCCTCGTGGCTCGATTTGGGTACCCTCAGTCACCATGAACCCAGCACCGGTACGCTGACCGTAGTAAGTAGCCATTAGATCGTTAGGAATGTTACCTGGCTGGGAGCTGCGGGAACGGGTCAGCGGTGGAAGAACGATTCGATTCTTTAGAGTGTACGGGCCCAGATGAGCCTGTTTGAACAATACTGAGCTTTTCATAGCATTCACCTAGATATCTAAATAATTCGATTTGAACAGTTAAATGTACAGAGCGAATTTCGCTTCAAAACAGGCCTAGCGGCGCTTCATTGAGGCTCACATAAATGTTCTTTTTCTGGCTGTAGGCCTCAAGCATCGATTTATGGGTCTCTCTCCCAATTCCGGATTTTTTGTAGCCACCAAACGGCGCGTGGGCGGGAATCTCGTGGTAAGTGTTCACCCACATCCGCCCAGTTTCAACGGCACGCGATACCCGTAGAGCTCGATTAATGTCTTGGGTCCAAACGGCACCCGCCAATCCATATTCCGAGTCGTTGGCTAAGGCGATGACTTCCGCTTCATCTTTGAAGGGGATCACGCAAAGAACCGGACCGAAGATTTCTTCGTAAGCAACACGCATGTCATTGCGGACGTCGACCAAAATAGTGGGCTGAATGAAAAATCCAGCGTCGTAATCACCGCCAGTCAGCCGCTCACCACCAACCAGAACATTCGCGCCCTCTGTCAGAGCGATATCGATATAACCCAGAATTCGATTCATTTGAGTTTCGCTGACCTGGGCTCCCATGGTCGTCTCAGGGGACAGCGGATCTCCCACACGTACCTGTTCGAATTTTTGTTTCAGTTCACCAAGGAATCGTTCATAGATCGACTCATGAACGAACAAACGTGCACCTGATTCACAAACCTGGCCCTGATTCCAAAGGATGGCCAGGGCCGCACCTTCCACCGCCTTCTCCCAGTTGGCATCGGGGAAAACAATGTTTGCAGATTTGCCCCCCAACTCCAGCGTGGCGGGAATGATTTTCTTGGCGGCGGCAGCAGCTACAACCCCGCCAATACCGGTTGAACCTGTGAAGGCCAGTTTCCGAATGAGAGGATGATCCAACAGCGGTTGACCAGTAGTAACACCTGTACCAGTAACGATGTTCACGACACCCGGCGGCAGCACCTTAGCGAAGATTTTCGCAAGCTCCAGGATGGTGACAGGGGTCATCTCCGAGGGCTTAATAACAACGGTGTTACCCATTGCAATAGCAGGTGCAATCTTCCAGGCCGCCATGAGCAATGGGAAATTCCACGGAATTACCTGACCGACAACGCCCAGCGGCTCGCTCAGGGTGATGCTTAGAGTCTGCTCGTCGAGCATCACGGCTTCGTCAGAATGGCTGCGAATCACACCGGCGAAATAGCGAAAGTGGTCGATGGCCAGCGGGACGTCAATTGCCTTGCTTTCGCGGAGAGGCTTGCCAACGTCAAGTGACTCTAAAATGGCAAAGCGTTCAAAATCTCTTTCCAACAAATCGGCGATTTTCAGCAGGAGGTTGGATCGTTCAATCGGTGTAGTGGTGCGCCAGGTCTGAAAGGCACGATTGGCAGCTTGTACAGCGCGATCGACATCCGCAGCGTTGGCATTCGGAATACGAGTGAGAAATTTACCATTGGCCGGATTGCGGCTGTCGATAGTTTCTCCACTTTCACCTTCAACCCACTGGTTGTCGATGAACAGACCGTAGCTCTGATCTGGAACGTAGCTTGGAGGGACGTCATGAAGGATTTGCATTTTGATTCTCCCAAGTATTAGGGGTTTTGAGGTGTAGCTCAAAATTATTTCAGATATCGAGATATGTCAATATCTATATTCTCGAATTTAGATTTGTGGGAAGGCTTTGAGCGAAAACCTGATGAAAATTCATCGCTTAGGAATGTCAGCCGCCTGTCGCCCTAGCAAAAAATCGGCCCACCTGACGCGACGATGTGTCCACTAATCCCCTCCTAATTGACGGCGGTCGGGCAGATTGTTGATCAAGAGCCTGAAGCTACCGGCAACGTGGATGGTCCCCCCTTTGATGGTGCGTCTGGAGGTTCGATATGACTAACAGTCAGCCAATGATGATGCGCGCTTATGGATAACCTGCTAACGGCGCGCCTCGCTCAGCGTCGTCGATCTTTGGCTGCGTTATAACTTGGCCGGGCTAGGGTCGCGCACCCAGCAGCGTCCAGCGAGAGGCGCGGAACCTGGTGATCTTTAGGCCTCAATGCTGAAGACCATTACCGAAAGTACTGCGATTCCTAGCAATGGGCGTGCTGGTGCTAGGTGGACATGCGTCGGCAATACCCCGAACGTACTCGGTGCGGCAATTGCAAAAATGCTTTGTCGGTCGCTGTTACACGGTACAGCGACTCTACGATGATCTGAAAGGGCTGCTGGATTATCCTGATAGTGGCGAGGGCGGTCGCCAAGGCGTTGGTCCGCCCCCTACCGGGGAACCAGAGAAGCTCCACCGATGTTCAACTTGAAAGAGACAAGCGGAACGAGAAAATGTCACGGTTTCCAAATTCTGCATGGGAAGAACGTTAAGCGAAGACCCTATTTCGGAGCGAAGCCGGATGCCCAGGCATTGCGCAGAAAACTGACAAACGTCGATACAGCCATAGGGACATGGCTCGCGTAGGGACGAACTGCGTAGAGTCGCTCGGCGAACGTACCTACAGGCATCCATGCAGGGAGTACTTCGACAAGCTTCCCAGCTTTTAGAGCCGCCTGGGCACTGAAGTCTGGCAGTAGCGCAATACCGAGTCCTGCGATCGATGCATCGCGCAGCGCCTCACTGTTGTTGGCTGCGAAAGGACCGGCAACCGCCACTGTGATGCGCTCGGAGCCGCGACTGCCTTCTAGAGGTTCGAAAGCCCAAGTGGGGGTTTCTTGAGCGCGCGGATAAAACAAACAGTCATGCCCTGCCAGGGCTTCGGGTGTTTTTGGTGCTGACTTGCGGCGCAAATAGGCGCGACTGGCGACCAAAAGTGACCGCGTACTGCATAACTGCCAGGCAACATGTGTGTCGGGGACAGAGGCTGCGTGCCGAATCGCCAGATCAAACCCCTCCATTGAAAGGGAGCTGATCCGATCAGAAAGCTCCAACTCCAGCCGGACCTCTGGGTTAGCGCGTGAAAACTCTGCTAAGCGAGGCACCAATTGTTGGCGGGCCAGCGCCACGGGAGCCGTCACGCGCAGTAGTCCCGTGGGAACTCCTACCAGGTCGCGCACACCTGCGAGACTGTGTGCTATGCGCTCGAACGGTGTACGCGTGTCGTCCACCAATCGCTGCCCAACTTCAGTCAGGCGCATGCTGCGTGTGGTGCGCCGCACTAGTGGCATGCCAACTGCGCGCTCGAGTTCAGCGATACGCTGGCTCATGGCCGCTTTACTCACGCCAAGGCGAGCGGCGGCCGCCGTATAGCTGCCTTGCTGTTCCAAAACGACCAGCCAGTGCAGATGGCCCCAAAGCGACTCGATATTTTTGTCATTCATAAATCTATTGTTCACCAAAGTGAACAATCAATTCAAGTTTGTGACGTTGTTGAGGCAAGAACGATCCCTTAGGCTCTGGGTGCATTTCCGACTTCTCCATCGAAGCGAGACCCGCCATGACCCAGCTAAATAATAACCAAGAGATTGCCCAGTACATCCACGGCGCCCACGTCGCCGGTAGCGGTGTCCGCACTCAACCCATTTTCAACCCAGCCACCGGCGCCGTTAGTGGCCATGTGCGCCTGGGCAACTCACAGGACATAGACGCCGCAGTGGCTTCCGCCCAGGCTGCCTTTCCCGCCTGGTCGGAAACGCCGCCCATTCGCCGCGCTCGAGTCTTATTCAAATTTCTGGAGCTGTTGAACCAGAACAAAGACGTACTGGCGCACCTGATCACTGCCGAACATGGCAAGGTCTTCACCGATGCCCAGGGCGAAGTGGCCCGTGGTATTGACATCGTTGAGTTCTCTTGTGGCATTCCGCAGTTGCTCAAGGGCGACTTCTCCGATCAGGTGTCCACCAACATGGACAACTGGACACTGCGCCAGCCATTGGGTGTCGTCGCTGGCATCACGCCGTTCAACTTTCCGGTGATGGTACCGATGTGGATGTTCCCGGTGGCGATCGCTGCGGGCAACACGTTCATTCTTAAACCCAGCCCAACCGATCCAAGTGCCAGCCTGTTTATGGCCGATTTGCTGAAACAGGCCGGCCTGCCTGATGGCGTGTTCAACGTGGTGCAAGGCGACAAAGAGGCCGTTGACGCGCTGCTGGTCCATCCGGATGTGAAAGCGGTGTCCTTCGTCGGCTCCACGCCAATCGCCAATTACATCTACGAGACCGGCGCTCGCCACGGCAAGCGCGTGCAGGCCCTGGGCGGCGCGAAGAATCACATGGTGGTCATGCCTGATGCTGATGTCGACCAGGTTGTGGATGCCCTCATTGGTGCTGGCTACGGTTCAGCGGGCGAACGCTGCATGGCGATCTCGGTTGCAGTGCTGGTCGGTGACGTGGCCGATAAGGTCGTGCCAAAGTTACTGGAACGTACCAAAGCGCTGAAAGTGCTCAATGGCACCAACTTGGCCGCAGAGATGGGTCCCATCGTCACTGCCGCCGCCCATGCACGCATTACCGGCTACATTGAGCAAGGCATTAAGGAAGGCGCACAGCTATTGGCTGATGGTCGCGACTTCAACGGTGCCGAGGCCGGTGACGGATGTGCAGAAGGCTTTTGGATGGGCGGCACACTGTTCGACCACGTCACGCCGGATATGCGCATCTATAAGGAGGAGATCTTTGGTCCTGTGCTTGCTTGCGTGCGCGTGCCTGACTTTGCTACGGCTGTGCAATTGGTCAACGATCACGAATTTGGTAATGGCGTGGCCTGCTTCACCCGGGACGGCAATGTGGCGCGCGAATTCAGCCGCCGCATTCAGGTAGGAATGGTGGGCATCAATGTACCGCTTCCTGTGCCTATGGCTTGGCACGGTTTCGGTGGTTGGAAGAAAAGCCTTTTTGGAGACATGCATGCTTACGGAGAAGAGGGTGTGCGCTTCTACACCAAGCAAAAATCCATTATGCAACGCTGGCCAGAAAGCATCGGCAAAGGTGCGGAATTCGCGATGCCGACCTCAAAATAGTCGCAATGGTCTCACGAGGGGCGCTGCGTAAAAAAGGTGTTGATTTTAATAGTCGATCGGTCTAATAATCGACGCATGACTAATACCCTATCTACCCCTCGTAAGCGTGGTCGCCCGGCGAAAACCGCCGGCGACTACCGTGAGACACGCGATATCCTGTGCCGTGCCGGCGTTGCTGCCCTGACGGAAAAGGGATTTTCGGCCACCGGCATCGACGAAGTGCTGAAGTCAGTTGGCGTACCCAAGGGTTCTTTTTACCATTTCTTCACCAGCAAAGAAGCTTTTGGATCGGAACTGATTACGCTTTATGCCCGGTATTTCGCGCGCAAGATCGACCAGCACCTCTTGGACGAAAGTATTTCCCCCATGAGGCGCATCGATGCGTTTTGCCAAGATGCAGAGCGCGGGATGGAGCGGTTCGATTTTTCTCGAGGATGCCTTGTGGGTAACCTGGGACAAGAGATGGGGGCTCTTCCAGAGTCCTTTCGGGCGCTACTCAGCGGCGTGCTTTTGGACTGGCAAAACCGCTTCGAACGCTGCTTGGATGCAGCGAAGAGCGCAGGCGAAATTCCCCAGCATATAGACTCGGCGCGCTGGGCCGCTTTCTTCTGGATTGGCTGGGAGGGGGCTGTGCTGCGCGCCAAGCTTGAACGCAATGGGGAGCCGCTGCGGGTATTTGCAGATATGTTTTTGATGAGCCTGGAGTCTTAGGCTCTTTTTTTGCCCAATAATATACGATCGGTCTAATTAAAAACTAGAACCGTTACATCGCTCGTCACAACAGGTGTCACGATGAATACGCCAACTTTTGACTACATCATCATTGGAGCTGGCACGGCTGGCTGCTTACTTGCCAACCGCCTCAGTGCCGATTCGAACTGCCGAGTCTTACTCCTTGAAGCCGGTGGCCCGGACAATTACCCCTGGATTCATATTCCGGTTGGTTACCTCTATTGCATTGACAATCCACGTACTGATTGGCGTTTTCGGACCGCAGCATCACCAGGCCTGAATGGCCGCGAATTGCTGTATCCAAGGGGTAAAACGCTGGGGGGATGCTCAAGCATCAACGGCATGATCTACATGCGTGGCCAAGCTCATGATTATGAGCATTGGGCGCAGGTCACTGGTGATGAAGAGTGGAATTGGGAGAGCTGCCTCAATGACTTCCGTGCGCACGAGGATCACTACCGCCTTGATTCCGCCGTTGCCAATCAACTAGGTAGCCGGGCGGCACAATTTAAAAACCTGCACAGCTCGGGCGGAGAATGGCGCATAGAAAAGCAGCGTCTGCGCTGGGACATACTTGATGCCTTTGCAGAGGCGGCACAGCAGGCCGGCATTCCAGCGACCGACGACTTCAATAGCGGAGACAATCATGGTGTCGGCTATTTTGAAGTCAACCAACGCAGCGGCTGGCGCTGGAATGCCTCCAAGGCGTTTTTAAAACCCATTCGAAAACAACGCTCAAATCTTACGATATGGACCGGTGCGCAGGTATCCCGCCTTCTTTTTGAGACGCGTGAAAATGGGCCGCAAGCCTGTTGCGGCGTCGAGCTTATTCACCAAGGTCAACACCGTAAAGTGGGGGCCCGTCGCGAAGTTATCCTCAGCGCTGGTGCTATCGGTACTCCCCAGTTGCTGCAGCTTTCGGGGGTAGGCGACGCCAAGTTGCTAAATGAGCATCGCATTCCGGTCGTGCATCATTTACCAGGGGTAGGCGGCAACCTACAAGACCATCTACAGATCCGCTCGGTCTACAAAGTGCACGGTGCGCCCACGCTGAACACTCAGGCGTCCAATATATGGGGTAAAGCTGCGATCGCATTGGAATACGCGCTGAAACGTAGCGGCCCAATGAGTATGTCCCCTTCTCAGCTGGGCATTTTCACCACCAGCGATGAGTCCTATCAAACCCCTAATATTCAGTACCATGTTCAACCATTGAGTCTGGAAGCTTTCGGCCAGCCGCTTCACCAATTCCCTGCCTTAACCGCCAGCGTGTGCAACCTTCGCCCGAGTAGCCGCGGCCAGGTATCGATACGCAGCGCAGATTTCCGCAACGTTCCAATCATTGCGCCCAACTACCTGAGTACTGATGAAGACCGCAAAGTCGCGGCAGATTCGTTACGCGTGACCCGTCGTATTGCATCGCAACCAGCGTTGGCCCGCTACTACCCCGAAGAATACAAGCCGGGTGTTCAGTACGAAACGGACGAACAACTTGCACGTTTGGCGGGCGATATCGGAACGACGATTTTCCATCCCGTGGGGACCGCGAGAATGGGGCGTTCATCCGACCCGGACTCTGTGGTGGACAGTCATCTTCGTGTACATGGCATCCAGGGTCTTCGAGTAGTCGACGCCAGCGTCATGCCCACGATTACGAGCGGCAACACCAATAGCCCAACGTTGATGATTGCGGAGAAAGCCGCGCGTTGGATCATTGCTGGTATCTAACCCATCAGATCGGAAAATAATAATATGGATCTCCCACAAGGTTCGTCCCCAAAGAAAGGCCCTTTGGATGGCATCACTGTTTTAGACTTCTCGCGTGTTCTGGCTGGCCCCTATTGCACGATGGTCCTAGCGGATCTCGGAGCGCGAGTCATCAAGATTGAAAGGATCGCCACTGGAGACGATACGCGCGCATTCGGGCCGTTCGTCGATCAGGAATCCGCGTACTTCATGTGTTTCAACCGAGGCAAGGAGAGCATCGCGCTGGATATCAAAAGCCCGCGCGACCGCGATCTGCTCGAACGAATGCTCGGCGAGGCTGACGTATTGGTGGAGAATTTTCGACCCGGCGTGATGGATCGATTAGGTTACGGCGCCGATCGGCTTGCGCGCACCCACCCGCATCTCATCTACGCCTCCATCTCGGGCTTTGGACATACAGGACCATTTAGTGACCTGCCAGGCTACGACATGGTTGTCCAGGCAATGGGCGGCATCATGAGCTTGACCGGTTGGCCTGATGCTCAGCCCGCGCGCGTTGGCACAAGCTTTGGTGACCTAAGTGCCGCGTTGTTCGCAGTCATTGGCATCCTGTCTTCACTCTACAAGCGAAACCAAGATGCACAGGGTACGCGCGTTGACATTGCCATGTTGGACTGCCAAGCAGCGCTCATGGAAACGGCCCTGGCGCGCTACGATGTGGAGGGAAAAGTACCAACGCGCACTGGCGATTGCCACCCGTCTCTTGCACCTTTTGAAACGTTCGCGGCACAAGACGGCCGGTTTGTAATTGCGGCGGGCAATGACCAGCTTTTCATGCTTATGGCGGATGCGTTGGGTGACCCGCAACTAGGGCTGAACCCGCTATTTGTCAGCAATGAATTGCGTTGCATCAATCGCCCTGCAATGGTCAAAGCGATTGAAGAAATCACACGTACCAAGCCGATCTCACACTGGATTGATCGACTTAATGCGGCTGGCGTCCCCTGCTCGCCTCTCAACACGATAGACCAGTTGTTCGACCATCCTCAGCTGGATGCCCGCAACATGATTATCCAGGTGCGAGGCGCGGGAGAGCGTGCTGTACGCACCGCCGGCAATCCGATCAAGCTCAGTGGTTATGCAGACATCGATGCTGCGACTCCAATACGCGCGCCCGCTCTTGACGAGCACCGTGAACATATTCTCTCTCAACTGATGTCTCGAACGGGAGACTATGCACCATCGCCTCATACGTTCGAAGAAGCGCTGCCCGAAGAGTTCAGCGAACAATTACAAAAAGCCACTGCTTAGTTCTAATCAAGTAGGTCCATCCAATACGGAGATGTTATCTATGTCAGCCACAACAATTACAACAGCCTCAAACGCTGCAGTACTTAAAAACACAAACAACCAATCCGACGCCGGTAAATCTGGCAGCGTGAAGACTTCGGGTGTTGAACCGACCCCGGCGCTACGTTACGAGACTATCTTGGTCGAACGGCGAGAGCGTGTGGGACTGCTCACATTGAACAGACCGAAGAGTCTGAACGCGCTCAATGTCCGTATGTCGCAGGAAGTCGTCTCAGCACTTCGCGCTTTTGATGCTGATGACAACATTGGTGCCATTGTCATCGCAGGCAGTCCAAGAGCGTTCGCCGCAGGGGCAGACATTGAAGAGATGGCCGACAAGACCTTCGTCGAGCTGCAGTCGCGAGATATCTTCGCTGCATGGCAGGAATTGCCCACCATCAGTAAGCCAATCATCGCAGCAGTGAGTGGTTACGCGTTAGGCGGGGGCTGCGAGCTGGCGATGATGTGCGACTTTATCATTGCCTCAGAGGACGCTCATTTCGGGCAGCCGGAAATCAAGCTGGGTATCCTACCCGGCATTGGCGGATCACAACGACTCACGCGGTCGGTAGGCAAGGCCCTGGCGATGGACCTTATCTTGACCGGTCGGAGTATCAACGCTATCGAGGCAAAGGCGGCTGGGTTGGTGGCTCGTGTTGTCCCTGCGGCCGATCTGTTGCAAACGGCGCTTGAGGCTGCCCACACCATTTCTGGCTACAATGCACCCGCGGTAAGAATGGCCAAAGAAGCTGTAAATCGCGCATTGGAAGTTGGGTTGACCGAGGGTATGCGCTACGAGCGTCGGCTATTCCAGGCGTCATTTGCGACTGATGGTCAGAAAGAAGGCATGCAGGCATTTCTCAGTAAGCGAGCACCAGTTTTCCGGCATCGCTGAGTACCAGTTAGAGTCAGCAACCTTTGGTCACCCGAAGGTTGCTGCATGCATAGACTTTTAAAACTGTTTCAAAATGACCTAAAAATTTGCTCAGACACTTAAGGCTATCACTTAATCCGGTCTTGAAGTGTGTTGCCAGACCTTTGAAGCGCCTTGTCAGTTTCACGACTCTCAAGAAATATGTTTATTGTTTGAAAAAGAGCCCTGACTACAATTACGTTTTTTTCTGTTCACTAAGCATGTGAGCAACGTGCAAAGTTTATCTCAGCAAGGTCGAGCCGGCCCGCCATTATTCTATTGATTAAACCTGAATTGTCCCGACATCGCATTGCGCGGTTTTTACGTAAAGCACGTTCAATCTGTGCACATAAAAACAACTACTTCACCGAGGTAAGAAAGATGAGTGCGGCTTCCCTGTATCCCGTTCGTCCCGAGGTTCTGGCCAACACGTTGACCGATGAGGCGACCTACAAGGCCATGTACCAGCAGTCGGTCGTCAATCCGGACGGCTTCTGGCGCGAACAGGCCAAGCGTCTCGACTGGATCAAGCCTTTCACCAAGGTGAAACAGACTTCTTTCGACGATCATCATGTCGACATCAAATGGTTCGCCGACGGCACCCTGAACGTTTCCTATAACTGCCTCGACCGTCATCTGGCCGACCGTGGCGACCAGGTCGCCATCATCTGGGAAGGCGATGACCCTTCCGAAAGCCGCCATATCACCTACCGCGAGCTGCACGAACAAGTCTGCAAGTTCGCCAACGCCCTGCGTGGCCAGGACGTGCACCGCGGCGACGTGGTGACCATCTACATGCCGATGATCCCCGAAGCCGTGGTCGCCATGCTGGCCTGTACCCGCATCGGCGCGATTCACTCGGTGGTGTTCGGCGGTTTCTCGCCGGAAGCCCTGGCCGGTCGCATCATCGACTGCCGCTCCAAGGTGGTGATCACCGCCGACGAAGGCCTGCGTGCCGGCAAGAAGATCCCGCTCAAGGCCAACGTCGATGACGCCCTGACCAACCCGGAAACCAGCAGCATCCAGAAGGTCATCGTGTGCCAGCGCACCGGTGGCGACATCAAGTGGAACCAGCATCGCGACATCTGGTTCGAAGACCTGATGAAAGTGGCCGGCACCGTTTGCGCGCCGAAAGAGATGGGCGCCGAAGAGGCGCTGTTCATCCTCTACACCTCCGGTTCCACCGGCAAGCCGAAGGGTGTGCAGCACACCACTGGCGGTTACCTGCTTTATGCCGCCATGACCCATGAGCGCGTGTTCGACTACCGTCCGGGCGAAGTCTACTGGTGCACCGCCGACGTGGGTTGGGTCACCGGCCACAGCTACACCGTCTATGCCCCACTGGCCAACGGCGCGACCACGCTGCTGTTCGAAGGCGTGCCGAACTATCCGGACATCACCCGGGTGGCGAAAATCGTCGACAAGCACAAGGTCAACATCCTCTACACCGCGCCGACCGCGATCCGCGCGATGATGGCGGCGGGCACGGCCGCCGTCGAAGGCGCCGATTGCAGCAGCCTGCGTCTGCTGGGCTCGGTGGGCGAGCCGATCAACCCGGAAGCTTGGGGCTGGTACTACAAGAATTTTGGCCAAGCCCGTTGCCCGATCGTCGACACCTGGTGGCAGACCGAAACCGGTGCGACTCTGATGAGCCCGCTGCCCGGCGCCCATGGCCTCAAGCCGGGTTCCGCGGCGCGGCCATTCTTCGGCGTGGTACCCGCGTTGGTGGACAACCTGGGCAACATTCTCGATGGCGAAACCGAGGGCAACCTGGTGATCCTCGATTCATGGCCAGGTCAGGCGCGTACCCTGTACGGAGACCACGATCGCTTCGTCGATACCTACTTCAAGACGTTCCGTGGCATGTATTTCACCGGTGACGGTGCCCGTCGCGATGCAGATGGTTACTACTGGATCACCGGGCGTGTGGATGACGTGATCAATGTGTCCGGTCACCGGATGGGGACTGCCGAGATTGAAAGCGCGGTGGTCGCGCACCCGAAAGTCGCTGAGGCGGCGGTGGTGGGCGTGCCGCATGACATCAAGGGCCAAGGGATTTATGTGTACGTCACCCTGAATGCTGGTGAAGAGCCGAGCGAGAAACTGCGCCAGGAGCTTAAGAACTGGGTGCGTAAGGAGATTGGGCCGATTGCTTCACCGGATATGATCCAGTGGGCACTGGGGCTACCGAAGACCCGTTCGGGCAAGATCATGCGCCGGATTCTACGCAAAATTGCGACCGCCGAATACGAAGGGTTGGGCGATATCTCGACCTTGGCAGATCCAAGCGTTGTGCAGCACTTAATCGACACTCATAAGAACATGAATGCTTCATAAACTAGTCCGACCATGCTGAGCAATGAGTTTTGTCCCGGTCTTTTGCCGGGACAAGTCTCTACGCTTACAACTGAATAAAAATTCTGACAACGGTCTTTCTGTCGGCTCTTGGGCTCTGAAACCTCATACCTCAATTTTTTTTCGCATCCGAGAGCAGCATCCCATGGACACTTTGCAAAACATGCGCGCTTTCAGTTACGTGGCAGAAACAGGAAGCTTTACAGCCGCCGCCGTGCAGCTGGACACCGCCACGGCCAACGTCTCGAGATCCGTTACCCACCTTGAAGCACACTTGCAAACCCGTCTGCTAAACCGAACGACACGGCGCTTAGCCTTGACCGAAGCCGGCAAGCGCTATCTGGTGCGCTGTCAGCAGATCCTCGCGTACGTCGAGGAAGCCGAAGCCGAGGCCAGCGACGCCTACGCGCGGCCGGCCGGGCAGCTGAAGGTGCACACCATGACCGGCATTGGACAGCACCTCGTGATCGACGCCATCGCTCGCTATCGCACGACCTACCCGGACGTGACCTTCGACCTAACCATGGCCAATCGAGTGCCAGACATGTTGGACGAGGGTTACGATGTGTCCATCGTGCTCGCCAGCGAATTGCCAGACTCGGGTTTTGTCTCCCAGCGTCTCGGCATCACCTACAGCATCGTTTGTGCGTCTCCGGCCTACGTTAAAGCCAACGGCTGCGCGCAAAAGCCCAGCGACCTGCTCAATCACGCCTGTCTGCGCCTAGTGAGCCCGGCGATTCCATTGGAAAAATGGGCCTTTGACGGGCCCAACGGCCAGGAAATGGTCACCATCAACAGCTCACCCTTCCAGGTGAACACGGCCGACGCGATGAAAGCCGCGATCACCAGCGGCATGGGCATTGGCATCCTGCCGCTGTACGCCGCGATCGACGGCCTGCGCAACGGTACGCTGGTGCGGGTTATGCCCAAGTACCGCTCGCAGGAGTTGAACCTGTACGCAATCTACCCTTCCCGGCAGTACCTAGATGCGAAGATCAAGACTTGGGTGGAATACCTGCGCGGGTCATTACCGGAGTTGTTAGCGGTGCATCAAACAGAATTGGCCGCATACGAGCTGTCCAGTAGTCTCGCCGGCGCGCAGATCACAATTTAAGATTTTTTGGCGGGCTGAATCCTTTAGTCGGGGGCCACACGGCACCTTCCCTCTACCACTTGATTACATTTCAGAAGTCATTGATGCGCCAACTGATATCGCCCAAGGTGATCAGTCGATTTGCCACCATGCCTGGATGAGCCAAGCCCGTGGTGAACGCGATGATAGGCACGGTTGTTTCAGTGGTGACGGCAAGCCTATCTTCATGCTGGTCAAACTGTAACGTAATACGGGCCATACAGTATTACCTGCTGCTTCGCTCCACCTAGTTCACCTATACCGTAACAAACCCCTGATTTTAAGCCCTGACGCTCAATGATTGGGCGGCTGATCAGCTGCAAATTTTGCCCGCATCGTTACGTTGGGCGTCGACCTCCGAGCTGGGGCATCGATAGATTCCCAAGCACACTGCACGGTGTTCCATCCTTTGAAGCAGTCTATTCACACCTGCAAACTGGACAGGCATTGCTAGTGGTCATTCGGGTATGATTCGTGCGCGTGAGCTCTTGCATAGTGCTCCACCCCGAAACCGTCTGCATGAAGCGGCGCCTGGCATCACACAGTGTTCAAAGCTCTGCGAGCGCCTCGCTCCCGTTCCTTCAAATGGAAACAAGGAAATTTAGTTCCATGGATAAAGCGCAAATGAGGGGCTCGACTCGCTCGCAAAAGCCGGCCACGACATTTCTGGTTGCAGCTCGAACCATCATTCACTTGGGTCGAGAGCTCATCACTTCAGACGAAATCGCGATCAACGAGCTGATCAAGAACGCATTCGACGCGGGCTCCGAGGTCGTTGACGTCACCATTTGCTGCCCCGTCTCCAGTGAGTGGCTGTCGATGCTGATTCGGGATGTCCGCGAAAGCGATGACGATTTTGAGGAGATCAAGTCAGGGATCATTCAGGCAATCGAAGATGCCCGATTCGATCGAGAATGCGGCCCAGCCACCGTGGCGCATGTAAATGAACAGCTGAGCAGAATCGCGGCCTGCGAGACTGTCGACGAAGCCGTCGAAATTTTAGAAGAAGTCAATTTCATTGAGGTCGTAGACTCCGGCTGCGGAATTGAAGAAGAATCGATCGTGCCGATTTTTCTAACCGTCGGTACCGATAACAGACTTAGCTCACCCAAACCGGATGGTCCTGACCAGTACCTGGGAAACAAGGGAATTGGCCGCCTCGCGATGATGCGCTTGGGTCATCGGGCGCGGGTGACCACATGGACCGACAGCAGGCCAACGGCATACGAAGTAGAATTTGACTGGCGCGCGTTCGATACCGCGGACCTGCAGATCAGTGACATCCCCTTGAAGACCAACCGGGTTCGCATCCACAAGGACAGCGAATCGGGAACACGCGTGCGCGTATTCGCTCTGCGAAGTGACTGGACGCAGGATGGCGAGCAGGCGACGAACCTGCAAACTTTTATCCGGCGACTACGAAGTCCGTTTTCGCCAGTTCGCAAGTTCAAAATTCGGGTAAAAATCAACGACGGCAAGGCCATGCCGTTCCCCAAGCTTTCGGACGACATCAGAAACCTCGCAGATCAGCACCTAACCCTCGAGTTCTACCCTCAGAAAGCCAAGTCACTTAAAGACCCTATTCTGACTCTCACTTTAAAAACGGCAGCGGACGCGGAGTCGGGCACGCCTCAACTGCGCTCGGGTGAGGCGGTACGCCGGATGTTAATCGACGTTACCAACACGCACGATAGAAGCGACGTGCCACTTGATTTGCAAACGCTGCAAGCCATTGGTCCGTTCAAGCTAAACATCCTGCGTTTTAACCGGCGGATACTTCGCGAAAAAGTTAAAACTGAATGGCCGAACGTGAAAAAGGAACTCGACTTGTGGGCGGGAGGCATCGCCATTTACAGGGACGGCTTCCGTGTCGGATTCACCGGTTCGGAACGAGATGGTGACTGGCTCGGACTCGACAGTAAAGCCCTGCGAGGAAGCGGTTACGTGGTAAACCGCATTCAGGTCATGGGCGCACTGGAAATTACCCACCGCGGCAACAAACAGTTGACCGACCTCACTAACCGGGAGGGCCTGATCTCGACTCCTGAAGCGGACATGCTCAAGGAGTTGCTGCTCCAGGTGGCCATTCAGCCTTTACGAGCCTACGTGCAGGATGAGGACCAAAAGACCAAGCAGAAACAACTGGAGCAATTGGTCAACGACGGTACGGCGACCTTGGCCGAGCGACTGTTGCTCGCCAAGCAAGACGTGAACGCCCTGAAGGACGGTGTGCCGAGCAACCTGAAATCCAGCGTGTCCTCCCTCAATGAGCATCTGCACTTCATCACTACGCAAGTGAAAAAATTTGAAGATGCCATCGAGAAGAGCAACGAAGGTCGCGAGGACATTCTTGAACTGGCCGGTATTGGCAATGTAATGCACGGCGTGATGCACGAACTCACTCGAACCACTGCCCAAACGCGACAGCTGATGAGAGAGTTAGCCAACAAGGCAGACGATGAAACACAGCAACTGCTTACAAAGCTGGAGACAGAAATACGGGCAATCAACGTTCGCCTACAGCAGATGGACCCGCTTATGCCAGGGGCGCGCCAGATCAAGAGAGAGATCGAGGTAGAAAAACTCACGCGAACAATTGTCAAGGGTTATGAAAGCTTGTTCGCCCGAAACAACATCGACTCAGTCGTAACAGTCACCCCGAAAGGCGCCTTGCTGAAAGTCAAAATGGTGCCTGGCTTCCTCAGCCTCGCACTGGAAAACCTAGTCAGCAATTCTACGTATTGGCTCAGTCAACGAGATGACCCAAGGGAGCGAGGCCTGATAACCATCGAGATCGATGTCCCAGCGAAAACCATCGCATTCAAAGACAATGGCCCCGGTATCGACTTCGCCGACAGAGATCGGATTTTCTTGCCTGGATTCAGCCTTCGCAAAGGTAAAGGTTACGGGCTGTACCTGGCGCGAGAGGTTTCGGAGTACCACAATGGCCGACTATACCTTGACCCCCAGACGGACGACGACGGTCGTCTGCGCACTTTCATACTTGAGCTTCCCAGGACGGAATAATGAGCGTTACTGATTTGCTAATCCGTGCGGGGGTTACCCGCGTCTTGATGGTTGACGACGACCTGAGAGAAGGACCCACTCTCGCAGAGGTGAATGCGTGCGCTCCATCAGCGCAAGGTTATATCGAAGCCATATTGCAGGATCCCGATCACGATGCCACCGAGCGCTTGGTTGAGTTGTTGCAGCAAGAAAATCGTCCTCATGCCACGCTCGCTGATCTGTTTCAGGGCCTGGCAGAAAAGCACATCCGAGCGCAGTGCCCGGAAGATCTGAGCAAACCCTACGACAACGCCCAAAAAGACCTGGATGGATTCAAGGCTCCCTTGCTAAAAATCCAATCCTGGGTCAAAGGCAAGGGTAAAATCGAATTGACTCCCTGGCCTGAGATTCGTGAGCTGGAAGCAGATCAGTTCTACGACCTACTGCTCGTTGACTACTACCTGATGGAAAACGAATCCGGCCCAACGCGAACATTCATCAAGAAAATGATCGAGCATCACAAGGATTGCGAGCAGCCATTGCTAGTCATTTTGATGTCGACAAACAAGGATGGGGTGAAGAACGATTTATCGCTAATACGAGACGAAGTCGGTGCATCGGCCTCGCGCTTCCGAATGCTGGTCAAACCGAGCTCCGCGCATGTGGAACCGGAGCCGGTGGTAAAAGAAAAATGGATGCAAGCGCTCACGCAGCTGGCGAACGAGCGAAAACTGATTCACCCCATTGAAGAATTCATTCACGCTTGGGAACAGGGACTGTTGAAGGCGACGGCGTCGATCGTCAAGCGCCTCTACGAGCTCGACGCCAGTGCCTTCGCTATTTTATCGGCAACCGCAAAAGCCGATTCGATGTCGATCGAAGAATACATGGCCGATGTGCTCGCCAAACGCGTATCCGCCGAAACTGAAGAGCACTCTGAAGTAATAAATCACACCATCGCCCTGCAGCAAGCGCTGACGGATTCCGCCGCCTCAGTCAATCCTACAATTAACCAGGGCGTAGAAATCAAAGATGCTCAGCATGCGATACGCCGGCTAATGTCGGATGTAGTCTGGCATCGCACGCCATGGCATAAACCCAACGCAGAACTGCCAGAAAAGGGGTTAGCCCCAGCTGATGCAGAGCGACCCAATGCCGAGACGGCCCAGGCACCCGCTGCTGCCAACGATGCGCAACAACCTTTGACCGCGGATCAGCCCGAGGGTACCGAAGCCCCAATGCCGATGGCTCGTGCACAACAGGACGGCCTTGCTCTGGTTGAGGAAAACAATGTCGCCACTGAGGCAATCGCTGAGGCGATCCCTCCCGTCGAGAGGCGAACCGGCGTAACGCCAAGCCGACTTGCCTGGATGAAGAGAAATCTCCGGTTTGGCACGGTGTTGCGCGAAAAACACGGCTTCAAGCGCTATTACGTGAACATTACCCAGGCGTGTGATGTGCAGAATGTCAAGTTCGATGTCGCCGCTGATTACCATTACTTATTCGTTCGGGGAGAAAAGCTTGCCGTGGATCGCGTTGCAAAGGGGGAGAAGGTGTTTGAATCGCCGTACTATGCCCAGAGCTCCGACGTTGACGATTTTTATTCATTCCATTGGAATCTACGGCAGCCCTTCACGCCCTCTATGACCGACGTGCTAGATCATCTAGAGGACTATTCAATTGAGGGTCAGCTACGTAACGAGAGTGCTTACGCAGTGCTGGCCAAATTCCTTTCGCAGGCCTCACGCGTTGCCTTGCTTCGAATGCCAAAAATTTATCGATGCCCGGTCTATACGCTGCATCGTGAAAAGGACAGCTGGCAACCCTACACACTCGAGGGCGATACCGAAGTCTATGCAAGTTGCTGGGAGAAAAAGTCAGGTACTTGGTGTAGTCAATTCCAGATGGACGATGCCTTTCGCATCGTCTCTACCCAAAAAGGCATGACTGCCGATGTTCAGGCAAAATCAGTAGCCGCTTTGGGTAAGAGCACTCCGTTTGACGTTTCAAAAGGTCAAGCCAAGAATCTCGGGGGAACTCCGATTTACTTAGTCCGATTGAACTCGGATGCAGATTTGGATATTGATGCTGTAATTGGCCAGATCGCCGGCGATGCGAATTTGAAGGTGGCAAAGGACGGAGATGTTGTGGTCGTAATCAGAACGGCAAACAGCTTCGTTTAAAATTCGCGTTGGCATTACCCCATCGTCATCTCAGGGCCCTCGCCTAGCGCAGGGTTCTGAGCCATCAATGCATAACGAAGTACGCGATCAGACAACCAAGTCTATTCGCGCGACTACGTTCGGGCGCACAAGCACCCTTGCACAATCGCCTGTATCGGCAATCATGATTGGCCGCCCACCTTTTATCCCACGTCATTGAATAGACTTTTCCTTTCTTCATCTCGAAAAGGAGAATGAGCCCTCCTACATCTTAGCCGTGATACCTACCGATGGTGCTGGAGCCACCACGTTTTATCCCGTTTTTTAGGAGGTTACGAGAAGACAGCGGGCGCACCCAACGCTACAATGCCTACCTTCGACCCATGCGGACTGGATGACTTCTCCAGTCCCTATCTTTACTCGCTGGAGAGGGTCGCCAGTCTGGAAGGGTATCAATGATCGGAGCACTACAGGACAAGATTGAAGCCCACTTCTCCGGGCATGAAACGTTTCCGCTTCGTCAGATGTGGTTAAAGAAAGCGGTCGACAAGGCTGATACGGAAGGACGCTTGCTGAAAGAGGTGTTTTCAGATGAGCGAGCGATCGCTGACTTTGGCGTCGGCAGAAATATGGTGTCGTCAATCAAACATTGGGCGCTCGCGTGTGATGTGCTCGCAGAGGACGACTCGCGCCGACATTTTAATTTGACTCACGTTGGCGCAGAGATCTTCAGGACCGGCGGACTCGATCCGTATTCAGAAAGTCCCGTTTCGGCATGGTATGCCCATTGGTGCCTCGCCGGTCGAGGTACGCGCTCGACAACGTGGTATTGGTTGTTCAACGTCTTCTCTTCACAAGCCTTCAGTCGTGAAGACGCTTTGCCTACTCTGACGGCTTTTGCCATGTCTCTCACTGCTGGCAAGAAACTTTCGAGTGCTACCCTCGGTCGCGATTTAGATACCTGCCTTCGGGGCTATGCCCCCCGCTCCACCACTGCATCTGTCGAGGAGTCGGCCGAATCGATGCTGGCCGAACTCGGCCTTCTCCAGGAAGAGCGAAAAGGGATTTTCACTTTTCGCCGAGGCCCAAAATCGACGTTGCCCGATGCGCTGTTCGCATGGGCGCTTCTTGATTATTGGATGCGCAACCGGCGCGCAGAATCATCGCTCACATTTGAAACAGCGGCATACGCGCAGGGCTCTCCTGGACGGGTCTTCAAGCTCGATGAAGAGAGCGTAGCGGAGCGTCTATTCGCCCTCGCTGATTTGACCAACGGCAGGCTTCGTTGGTCGGATACATCGGGATTACGTCAAGTTCATAGAAGCGACTTCGATCCAGAACTATTGATGACCCAACTTTTAAGAGACTCCTATGCCTAACGGTTTTACCCTTGAAGAGAGCGATGGTGCGGTTAAAATCGTCAGGCATTATCAGCGCTCCGTACGTCTCGACTCGGACCTTGGTCGCCAGGATGCATTGGACGGTTATGTACTGACCGCCACATCGCGCGAGGCCATTTCGGTAATGGCGCGTCAGATTGCTGGCAGCAACCAACGCGCGTTCACATGGACCGGGCCTTACGGAGGGGGCAAATCCTCTCTGGCGCTCGTGTTAGCAGCCGCCCTTTCTCCTGAGGCTTCCCTTAGAGAGGCGCCTCGCGCCTTACTTGCCAACATCCCCCATTTTCAAGAAGCGTTCCCCGAGGACCAAGGAGAGTGGTTGGTCGTACCCGTTGTGGGTCGCCGGGTCGGCATTCGCGGCGAACTATCCAAAGCCTTGGGTAAAGCGCTGAACACCGATCGCACAAGCAGCGACAGCGTTGACTCGTTGATCGCTGATTTGGCTGCCGAGGCCGAACGGCCAGAGCGTGGTGGTGTGCTGGTCGTGGTAGATGAAATGGGTAAGCTTCTGGAAGCCTCGGCTGCCGGTGGCGACGATGTCCATTTCTTCCAGGATCTCGCCGAAGTGGCAGCACGCTGCAGTGGCAAACTCGTGGTGCTGGGTATCCTGCATCAAGCCTTTCGCCAGTATGCCTCCCGACTCGGCATTGAGGCTCGCGAGGAGTGGGCCAAGGTACAGGGGCGCTTTTCGGACGTATCTTTCGTCGCCACGGGCGACGAAGTCGTTGAGCTAATCGGCCGAGCGATTGACTGTAAACAACAACACCCTGATACCAGGCCACTGAGCGAGGCAATCGGCGTAGCCATATCGGGTCGACGCCCATCGGTGGGCGCGGCCATGGGCGAATTGCTCGACAAATGCTGGCCTTTGCATCCCATAACAGCCGCCTTGCTTGGCCCGGCCTCACGACGCCAGTTCGGGCAGAACGAACGAAGCGTATTCGGATTTTTGACTTCGCTTGAACCGTATGGATTCCAAGACTTTCTTCAGAACTGGGACGGGGTTACCTCCTATGGACCCGACCGCTTCTGGGACTACTTACGAGCCAATCTGGAGCAAGCCATTTTGGCTTCCCCTGATGGCCATCGCTGGGCTCAAGCGGTCGAGGCAGTGGATCGCGCGTCAGTAAAAGGCGCAGCCACCTCAGAGATCTCGTTGGCGAAGAGCCTCGCTCTCATTGACATGTTCCGCAGCGCATCGGGACTGGCTGCGGAACATGAGGTGCTGAACACGATAACCACAGACATTGGCCGTGGAGCGCTCGCCGAATCCCTCGAGCGATTGGCTGCGTGGAGGGTGGCCTTATTCCGCAAGCATGTCGGAGCATGGACCATTTTCGAAGGCAGCGATTTCGATATCGACCAAGCGATATCAAAAGCTCGCGCAACCTTCGTCTCAGCGGACATGAAAACACTGACCGCGCTCGCGAATCTAACTCCGGTCATCGCCAAGCGTCATTACGCCGATTCCGGTTCATTCCGCTGGTTGGGTGTGTCGATGCTTTCCTTGCAGGACGCAGGCCGGCTAACCCGCGACTACCAACCAGAGAGTGGTGAGTTCGGGCGCTTGGCTCTGGTTTTGCCGGAGCGCAATGTCACCGCCGAGGAAGCCAAGCGCGCGCTGGGTGCACTGCCCTCTTCCGCTACCACTCCTTTGATACTTGGGGTTCCTGCCAATCACGAGCTCATATCGGACTTGGGGTCAGAACTCCTGTCACTTCGACTCGTCTTTGAAGGAAGTCCAGAGCTTGAGGGAGACACGGTCGCACGCCGAGAAGTGGCAGCGCGCTTATCCTCAATTAAAGGCGCCCTTGAAGAAGCGCTAAGGGCGTCACTGCTGAATGCTGAATGGCTAACGGGAGAAGGCTTTAAACGCATTCCAAGCTTGTCATCAATGGCTTCAGAACTTGCTGAGCGCATCTACCCGGATGCTCCCAAGGTGTGGAGCGAACTGGTAAACCGTGATGCGCCTTCAGCCAATAGTGTTAAAGCCCGTCGGGATCTGATGCACCGCATGGTCAGCGGCACAGCCCATGAACATCTCGAAATTGAAGGTTTTCCGGCGGAGCGTGGACTTTATGAAACGCTGCTTTCATCGACGCACCTTCATGTAAAAAGTCCCGATGGCAGCTGGGCTATTCGCGCGCCCAAGCCACAAGATACGCGCAACCTTCACCCCATGTGGGACGCCGCATTAAAACTGGTCTCAGGGAAACGTACTGAACCAGTGCGGGTAAAAGATCTGTATGTATTATGGGGTGCTCAACCTTATGGAGTGAAAGGCGGACTGTTGCCGGTCTTCGCCCTCGCCTTCCTGCTGTGTCATGCTGATACGGTGGCGGTCTATCGCGATGGCGTCTTCGAACCAAAAATCACCGATGTTGATGTCGATGAAATGCTTCAAGACCCCAACCGCTTCTCATTGCGCTGGGTGCAAGAGACAGGTGAGCGAAAACGCGCTTTGAAAGCAATCGCTGCCGTGGCGGAATCCTTTGGGTTCAAGCCAGCTAGCGCCACGCCGCTGGAGGTTGCAAAGGCACTTGTCGCCTTGGTCTTCTCCGTGCCCAACTGGTCACGCAGAACTCAGGAGCTCGGCGCGGAAACCCGCGCCATCCGTGATGTTCTACTCAAGGCATCAGACCCTCACCGTTTGCTGTTCATGGATTTGCCCGAAGCGTTGAAGGCGTCCCCAACCGAACTCGCCGACAGTTTGTCCGGTCCGCTACAGGAGTTACGTGACGCTTACGAACACATGGTTCGCCGGTTAGACAGACGACTCGCACAAGCCATCGACGCTCAAGGTGACGACGATCCGGATCTCAGAGAACGCGCGGCAACGGTGAGTAAAGGCTCGGGAGAACTCCGACTGCGCAGCTTCGCAGCGCGCCTTTCAGAGCGCGACGGCTCACTTAAGGGCGCCGAGGGAGTTCTCAGCCTGGCCCAAAGTAAGCCTCCGACCGAATGGTCGGACCTCGATGTGCAGATGGCGACGATCAACCTCGCAGAACTTGCGCTGGGTTTTCGCAGAACCGAATCACTGCTCGCCGTGGAGGGCCGCCGCCCAGGTCGAGAGGTTTTTTCAGTGGTGATCAGCTCAAGTGGCGACTCTAAACTGCTAACTCGAGACTTCGAGGTGGCGAGTCGAGATCAAGCGGCGGTTCAAGGCGCTGCCGGCAAGATTGTAGACCTGCTAAAAAGCTCAGGCCTGCAAGGGGATTTGCTGTTGGCCGCCCTCGCCCATGCAAGCCAAGAGCTCGTTCAGAAGGGAGAAACTGAACATGCGTGAACGGCATCTGCTAGGACTGTCAGGCGGTCGAGATAGTGCTGCCTTGGCAGTGTACATCCAGCAAACGCGCCCCGAATTGGACATTGAATACTTCTTCACCGACACCGGGGAGGAGCTACCGGAAGTCCACGATTTTCTGGGCCGACTCGAGGGATTTATGGGGAAGCCCATCCTCCGACTAAATCCAAGAAGGGACTTCCGGTTCTGGCTGCGCGAGTACAAGAACTTTCTGCCTTCGGCCCAGACACGCTGGTGTACTCGCCAGCTGAAGCTGGCTCCATTTGAAGAATGGACGCGGCCGATGCTGGCCGCCGGCGAGAAAGTCTTTTCGTACGTCGCGATCCGAGCGGATGAAGATTATCGGGAAGGGTATGCATCGAAACACAAGAATTTGAAAGTCCTGCTGCCATTTCGCGATGACGGTATCGACAAAGCAGGCGTTCTGGAGATATTGGAGTCCTCGGGCGTCGGCCTCCCCAAGTACTACGAATGGCGCAGTCGAAGTGGCTGCACTTTCTGCTTTTTCCAACAAAAAATCGAATGGGTCCGCTTGCGCGAGCGCCATCCGGCGGCCTTTGAAGAAGCCAAGTCCTTGGAGAAAACCGCTCTGGAAAATGGCTCTCCCTTCACTTGGACCAAAGGCGAGCCACTCTCTGACCTGGAACAACCTGAACGGGTGGAGATGATTTTTAGAGAATATGATGCCCGACGCCGGAGAGCCAAGCTTAACCGACCGCGTAACCCTCTTCGCCCTTGGGAAGACAACCTAGAAATCGATGACATCTATGGCGTTGATGAATCTGATGGTGGTTGCGCCATTTGCCATAAATGAAAAGGGGTAAGTCCTGCTTTAAGCGTCGTTTCTGAAACTGCTGCGGTCCTTTAGAGCCAGCAGCAGTTGAGGAACCTCTCCAATCAAATGAAACACAGGTTGAATGCCCCAACTGCAGCAGTCACCCTGAAATCTCTAAAATCCAGCTCGCTTCTATTAGCTACTGCTGCAGGGTGACCGTTATTGAAGCAGGATCTACGCCATAAAACCGCGCCATTGCTCCCTTGCCACCCGTGATCGAGAGGTAGGGCTTGCCTTCTGTTTCTGCGGCAAAGCCTTCGACTTCGATGATCGTCCCCCGACCGAAGAGCTGTCTAATTCCACCTGCTAGAGCTACATCATGATCTTTAAATAACGCGCTGACAGTGCCAGCGACCGCGACTGCTCTTCTAAACCTGACATTCCAGTGCACCTCGCCTTCAGGCGACAAGATCTTGCACCATTCACATATCTCAAAAACCAAACCACCAGAGTCCATTGCAGTGCTGTCGGATCGCCCGTTGGGCCAATAAATGAATTTTACTGCCAACGCTCTGTCATCATCGTCTAAGGGCAGTTTAAGTGCAGCGCCCTGGGTTTTGTCCCAAGGCGCACCTTTCTCGTGTCGATAAATCAATTCACGCTCAGTCATACCATCCCCTAAAAGTATTACTTTGATGCCTCATTCGCACCAGCGTCAAACACCAGTGCCTCTGCAGAGAAGCCCTGCTTCCTAGTCCAAGTTCAGCCGCTTGCGCGTCTCGTCGCTCATGAACATATCGTAGATATGCCGATACTCGCGGGCCTGGGTCTCAATCGCCGTTACCTTGTGATACCGAATGGAGTCATGCACAACAACTACCTTGGTAGGTGGCTTTGACGAATTGTCCAATTCAACCTCAACCACAACGGGGAGCTTTTCGTCGCCAAGTCTTTCAGCATCGGCCTCCGGCGGCGGTACATAGGCAAGGCGGCTGGCCTCGGGGAACAAGACTACGTTGGTACCCGCTTCGCCCGTCTGCACGGATGGGACGACCAGACCGTCGACCTGCTTGCCAAAGCGCAGCCTTAGGTACTCGAACACCACCTGGGTCGACAGGTAGCTCAGCTCATCATTACGAGCCTTTGGCCTGGACATTTTTTTGACAAGTGAGCCCAGGAATACCTTGCGGTGTAGTGCCTCACGAAACCCCACATCCAGAAGCGACAGATCCGGGGGGTCAACCTGGTCTAGGACTGTAAGGTCAAGGAGCTTCAGTTCGACGACTGGAGTCAGCGCTGCGCTCACCACATGATCCCCGGTGATGGAGCGGATTTCGCTCAGACAGGTCTCTCGCTCCAGCGCGCAGTACAAGGCGGAGATACCGTTCGGCGTCATTCTTTGACTGCTTGCAATTGGCCAGCGGGATCATTGATTATCTCCTCTGCTTCGCTGAAGCCTTTAGCAAGACGCGCACGGTACATCAAGTCGCCATTGACCACGGTCCGGATGGCTTCAGGCTTAAGGTCTTCGTTATCGGTGACCAACAAAGAGAAAACCGAGTCGAGAAATTCTCCGGCATTTGCGTTGAAGAAACGGTGCGTGTACTGCACATCCTCAACGAACTGGTCCCACAGACCTTCGTAGAAGTTCACCTCCATCGCGTCATCTTCGCCATAAAAGTGCGTAGTGTCGCCGACATCATCTAGATTGAATTCGGCGGGAACGCCGCTACACAAATCGTCGAAATATGATTCATTTCCGAGATCATCCATAATTTGGAACAATTGAGTTTTCTGTTTCCTCGAATGCTTCGTCAATGGCGACCCTCGTTTCACCGGCAGTACACCGACTAACGCTGATCGATCCGCGTCGTGAAGCGCTGACGCATCATCTCCCGTTCCCCTAATCGGGATTGGTTGGCACACTTGCCAAGCGCAATGTTCAGTTGCCTCATCGCTTATTGAGGGAAATCAGACCGCTCATGCGTTTCAGTAGCGACCGGTTGTGAGATGGAAAAAAGGTCATCGGTGGACTCCCCAGAAAACCGTGTACACGGCTCCACTCGCAATCCTTGGGACCTGACCCTTAGCGCCGGCGGATCCAGAGGAGGCTCGTAGGCCGCTGTAGCCGTTGGCATGGTGCCGATCGCTCATGCGACCGATGGCGGCGGCTCAATCCGAGTGCTCGCCGCTTCCTGCGCGTTGTTTGGCCTGAAGCCAAGCTGCGGGCGTTTACCTATGGGGCCGGATGTAGACGAGGTCTAGGCGGGGCTCGCCGTACACGGGATGCGTAGCCGTGCAGTACGGGATACAGCAAGTTGGCTCGACGCCGTGCACGGTCCTGGGGTAGAGAATCCTTTCCAGAATGCACCACCGACGCAATCCTGCCGGTCGCTGCTGAATCGCGAGCCTGGGCCTCTTCGCGTCGCCGTATAGGGACATGCCCTCAATGGCCAGTAGCACCTGCGGTGAGCGCCGGCTTGAACAGTGTCTGCCTGACACTGGAACCGCTGGGTCACCACGTCCCTCCCGTTGTCGCGGATGCAGGACTGAGCTGGGAGCTTTCGTAGAATTGAATGCGCGATTCTGGTCCAGCAACACAACGGCCTGGATCGACGCCATCGCCGCTGCCACTGTTCGTCCCATAGACAAATCGACCCTGGAGCCTGTCACGCTCGCCCTTTACCGACTCGGGCAAGAGCTGAGCGCGACCCAGTTGTTCGACGCAATGTCGTGACCCGAAAGGTTGGCCGACTGTTCCGCAACTACGACGTGCTTCTGACGCCGACGTTGCCCAGCGCCCAGCCCGTCATCGACCAATACAATGCGAGTCAGGAGACACTGGATCGCTGGGAATAGAGGGCCCGCGTGTTCGCTCACTCGCCTTTCACCGCGGTCTTCAATGTCAGCGGATGCCCTGCCATGTCGATGCCACTGGCGCACGATCGGGCAATTGCCTATCGGCATGCAGTTCGGTGCGGCTTATGGTCGTAAGGATTTACTGCTGCAGCTGGCGACACTGCTGGAGCGGGCCATGCCCTGGAATGACCGATGCCCGGCCATCTGGTCGGGAAACCAGCGATAGTTCACAGCAATCGGCGACACACCGAAGTTACCTGGTCAGCGAGGCTGCATGCATCAACCTCACTGGCCGCGTCCGAGTTGGGTTCCACCCCGGAATCAACCTGCCAGCAACGCGACTCCTGTCCCCGCAGAAGTCAACCCGAGCACACGAATCAGTACGGTGGCGCTCACCGGCAACCAGCGTGCCAGTGCATAGCCGGTAGCATGAAGCGCTGATGTTGCGATCACGAAACCGATCGCGTAAGCCGCAGGGCTGATCATCTCCGGTAACTCAAGGCCATGGGCGATGCCGTGAGCCAGTCCGAATAAGCAGGTGATGGCAAAGGCAAGCGTCACAGGTGGACGCGCAGCCACCGCGACCAGCAAGCCAAAGGCGAGCACTGATGCAGCGATGCCGGTTTCCAGGTGAGCAATTGCGAATCCATCGAACCCCAACAGGCCGCCGAGTAACATGCCGCCGACGAAGGTAGCGGGCAACATCAAGCATGCCCTGCCGGTTTGTTGTGTGGCCCAGAGACCGACCGCGAACATCGCCAACAGGTGATCCATTCCGGCCAAAGGATGCGCCACGCCCGCTATCAGGCCTGATTCGTCATGCCCCGGATGGGAAAATGCGAACACAGGTAACAGGCATAAGGCAGCGCCCAGAGAAAGCCGTATCGATTGAGTCAATCGCATGAAAACACTCCTGGATTCTGAGAAGGGCAAGGTGCTGACGCTTACGTCATCAGCACCCGGCCAAAGACACCTTAACGACGCGGCGGTTTAGGGAATGGACCGCGGGCCTGCTCGTAGGCTTGAGCCACGCGCAAGGCTAGGGCGTCCTTGAACCGTGGGGCGACGATCATGATCGCCACCGGCAAGCCATCAGCCAGACCTGTGGGAACCGAGGTCGCCGGGTGTCCGGTGAGGTCGAACGGCGCGGTGTTGGTCAGCATGTTCAGCGCGCTGTGTACGTACTCCTCGATCGGAGCATCGGCGTCGGTCAGCGTGGTCGCCACGAAGGGCATGGTCGGCATCACCAGCACATCGAATTCCTTGAATGCCTCGTCATACTGGCGAGTGAGCTCAGGCACCAACATGCGCGCCTTGGCGTAGTAGGCGCCGTGCAGGTTTTTCAGGCTGTAGTGGCCGGTCAACGCCACGGCACGGACACTGCTGGACAACGCATCGGCGTGCTCACGACGCTTGGCACCGAAGTAGCTCATGATGTCAGGATCGTAATAGCCATCCACGTTCATACCGTAGCCGTTGCCTTGCAGCATCTGATACGCCGCGCCATCGGTGGCAATGACGTTCCACATGTCCAGCGCCACGCCCGAATGCCAAGGCGCGCTGGCTTCGCCGACCGTAGCACCTAGGCTTTCCAGTTGGGCGACCGCCGCTTTGACCTGAGCATCCACCTGAGCCTCGGACACGCCGGGAATCGCGAAACCTTCACGCAGCACGCCGACTCGCAGGCCTGCGACGCCCTGATCCAAGGTGGCCACACAGGCGACGGCTGGCGGATTCTTCTGGCGGGAATCGAGACCATCGGCCCCCGCAATGACATCGAGCATCACGGCCACGTCACGCACGCTGTTGGCCATCGGGCCGACGTGATCGATGGTCCTTTCGATCGGGAAAGCCCCGGTGTAAGGCACCAGGCCGTAGGTCGGCTTGTGGCCGACGATCCCGCTCCAGGCCGAAGGCATGCGGATCGACCCTCCCTGATCCCCGCCAATCGCCATGTCGACCTCCTCAAGGGCAACCAGCACTGCGCTGCCACTGGAGGAACCGCCGGAATTGCGGGTCAGGTCCCACGGGTTTTTCACGGGCCCACTGGCGGCGGTGAAGCTGGCGCCGGAGAAGCACAGATCCTCGCAGACCGACTTGCCTACCACCGTCGCGCCGGCGGCGAGCAGTCGTTTGACCACGGTGGCATCCTCTGAGGGGATGTAACCGTCCAGGCTCAGCGACCCGTTGGCCATCGGTACGCCGGCCACGGAAACGTTGTCTTTAATCACCACGGTCTTGCCGGCCAGAGGGCCTTGGGCGGCGCCCTCAATATGGGTTTTAACATACCAGGCACCGTGCAGATTGTCGGCGTCCGGCGCTTTGCTGAACTCGCGCTCGGGCGGTTGCTGCGCGATGGTTTGCGCATACAGCTTGTCGATGGCGTCGTAGGAGCCGAGGGTCTCATCAGCCAGATTGAGGAAAGATTCCATCTGACTGTCGCTCAGCTGATAGCTGTGGTCTTCGGCGGCGATCAGAAAGTCGGCTTTGCTTGGGCGTTTTACAGACATGGGGTGTTCTCCAGATATCGGTTAAAGGCTGCCCGTGATAAGGCAGTCATTGACTCGAACCCACTGCGCGGATGCGCAGGTTGCGGTTCGCTCCGGAGGACTCCGTTGTCCAGGCCGGTCGCCACGCGGTGATCCATACCTGCCGATCAAGGGCGTATGGCAATCCTCCGCGCAGAAGAGGGTCAGGCCCCTGGGGGGCCGACACTCAGGAACAGGCTTGTTGAAACAATTCGTGGGCCTTGACCAGCGCTTCGGCGATCTTTTCCACCGGTTCGCGCTTGGCCATGGCCTGATCACGCAAGGCGTTATAGGCGTCGATTTCCGACATACCCTTGGTCTCGATCAGGATGATTTTGGCCTGCTGCACGGTGCGCATCACCGCCATCCGGCCTTCCAGTCGCTTGACGTGCTTCTCACGCTCACGCGCCTTGCGCGATTGACTCAAGGTCAGCGCCAATGCCGTGAGCAGGCCAAACGACCGAACCGGCGACGGAATCACCGAGCAGGCATTGAGCTGCACTAACGCCTCGACAATGATCGGGTTTTCGTAGGCGATCACCGGAATGATCGGCGGCGTGCTGGCGTGCAGCAGCCAGGGCGTGTTGGTCGACAGGCTTTCCGGAGAAACCGCGAGCACGATCATGTCCACCTCGGTGTTGAGTCGCTCGGGAATCGGCCACTGCACACGCACCTGACAGCCGATGCGCTGCAGCTGCTCGATCAGATTGCGGCCATCGTCATCATCCGGGTGCACCACCAGCACGCTGATGTCGCGCAGGTGCTTGATCCCCCCGCTGCTGTCATTGCGTTGCCGCTTTTTTGCCGCGCGCAGGGTCATAACGGCCTCCCAGTGCCGCTCGACCAGTCGTTCAAGCGCGACGCAATGGCATATGGATCGGGTTTGAGGGCGTTCTGGCTTTCATAAAGTATGTCGAATTGGCCCTCGGCGTTGGCCCGCCCGATTCGCGAAAAAAGGTAGGTGTGATGGTTGTGCGCATCGACGCGAACCCGCCCCTGAGGCGCCTCGAATTCCAGGCCGCGCATGGCCTGCAGCACATCATCGACTTCGGTGCTGCCTGCGCTGAGAATCGCCTTGGCCAGCAGGTGGACCTGAAAATAGGCGGCCTCCCAGCATCGATCAGTGACCTGGTCCTGGCCAAACAGCTCGCGATATTGCGCGATGCATTGGCGGTTGAACGCGGTGTCGACCGACTGAAAATAGGTCGCCGCCGAAATGTGACCTGCCCCCAGATGAACCCCCATCTGCTTGATGTCGGTCTCGCTGGTGGTCAGGCTGGCGATCGGCATCACGGCCGGATCGAAACCAGCATCGGCATAGGCCTGATACAAGTGCGCCATGGTTTCACCGACGACGGTGGAGAAGATGAAAGACGGTTTGAGTTCCCTGGCCTTTACCATCAGTTTGGCAAAATCCTCGGGTCGGGCGTTCTTGAGCGGCAGGTAATATTCGCCCAGCTTGGTGCCACCCCGCTCGTACAACAAGTCGCTCATCAGCCGGTTGGTTTCGTAGGGATAGACGTACTCGGAGCCAATCATCAAGACCCGTTTGCCGAAGTTGTCGAGCATGAAATTGCCCAGCGGCACGGCGTTGTGATTGGGTGTCGCGCCGGTATAAATGATATTGCGCGAGTACTCGAAACCTTCGTAATACACCGGGTACATCAACAACGCGTCGTAACGCTCCACGATCGGCAATGCGGCCTTGCGCGCGGCAGAGGTGTAGCAACCGAAGAAAAACCGCAGGTTTTCCTCGCGGATCAGCGACTCGACATGCATGGCATACAATGCGTGCGTCGAATCGGGGTTACGGGTGATCAGTTCCAGAGGCCGCCCCCCTACTCCACCGGCCGCGTTGATCTGCTCGATGGCGAATTGCGCACCGCGCATTGTCGACCCCTCGGCAGCTGCCGTGACGCCAGTGTCGGAAAACAGACCGCCTATGCGGATCGCCTGGTCAACCATGCCTATCAACCTTGTTCAACGTGAGGTAAGACGCCCGGCATCCGTCAGGGGCAGGGACATCTGCAAAGAGTCATTGTGCAAATGATTCGGTGAGCGGTAGCCGTGCATTCAATGGCTGCTCTCAGGCGGCTTGTGCCTGAAACCGGCGCGACTGCGCTGTCGGGTCCGGTCATGCGAGGGACCTTCCACACCTGCCGGGAACGGGCGTGTGACAAGGGCCCCTGCGAGGGTAGTGTCCTGGCGTCATGCAGATTGCGGGCCAATCCCCTTACAGCGACCTGAACATCGGGCCTGGCATGGGACGCGCTGGCCACCAGCATGACAATACTGCGCGCATAGATCGCGTTAAATCTTCACGCTTTTGGTGCGCAACCCGTCTCCTTGCGCCAAAACAGCGCAAGGCCTGTCGAGCGTTCAATTAATGCAGGAAATGACGGCCGATGATCCAGATGGCACCTGATTTAGCCCTCATTGGCAATTGGCATCACCCTTGCTAATACTCTCCCGAGACATCGCGCCAGCTGTCTGCCCTACGCCCACCAGGCAAGTAGGGAGACACCTGGCGTACGACTGGATCGGACACAGTTGTCCCGCCAGATTCGGCACAAGAAGCCTGACCTCCCGATTATTCGTTTAACCGGGACGTCGGGCTTTTTTTATTCCTGGGGAGAAATGAGATGCACAACGCCAAGCGCCGTTTGATTAAACATGCCCTGTTGCTGGGGGCCTTCAGCCTGTTGCCGTTTTCCCTGGCCAGCCAGGTGCAGGCGGCAGAGACCATCAAAGTGGGAATCATCCATTCGCTCACCGGCACTATGGCCATGAGTGAGGCCTCGGTGGTGGACGCGGAAAAACTTGCCATCGACGAAATCAACGCCAGCGGTGGCGTGCTGGGCAAGACCATCGAACCGATCGTCGAAGACGGCGCCAGCGACTGGCCGACCTTCGCCGAAAAGGCCCGCAAGCTGCTGGAAAACGATCATGTGGTGGCCACCTTCGGTGCCTACACTTCAGCCTCGCGCAAAGCCGTGCTGCCGGTGTTCGAGCGTGACAAGGGACTGCTGTACTACCCGACGTTCTACGAGGGTCTGGAGAAATCCCCGGCCATCATCTACACCGGCGCCGAAGCCTCGCAACAGACACTAGCCGCTGTCAACTGGTTGATGGCGAATAAGGGCAAAAGCGTCTATCTGGTCGGTTCCGACTACATCTGGCCGCGCACCACCAACAAGCTCGCCCGCGCGTCGGTGACCAAGCAAGGCGGGTCTATCGTCGGCGAAGACTACTTGCCCCTAAGCAACATCGAATTCTCCTCGGTGATCAACAAGATCAAGGCCGCCAAGCCCGATATCGTGCTGTCGACCATCGTCGGCGGCTCCAACGTGGCGTTCTACAAACAGCTCAAGGCGGCGGGCATCGACAGTAGCAACCAGACGCTGATGGCACTGGCCGTCACCGAGGAAGAAATCACCGGTATCGGCGCCGAAAACCTCACCGGCTTTCTGGCCTGCATGAGCTACTTCCAGAGCCTGAAAAACCCGGTCAACGAGAAATTCGTCGCCGCGTTCAAGGCCCGATATGGCGAGAAGCGCGTGGTGGGTGATCCGATGGCTGCGGCCTACACCGCGGTCTACCTGTGGAAGAAAGCGGTCGAGAAAGCCGGCAGCTTCGATGTCCCGGCCGTGATCGCTGCTTCTTCTGAACTGATCCTCGATGCTCCTGAAGGCGAGATCAAGGTGCACAAGGACAACCACCACCTGTGGAAGCGTGCGCGCATCGGCACCATCAATGCCCAAGGCCAAGTCGACGTGATCTACGAATCCGCGCCGATCGAACCCAATCCATTCCCGAAACTGTGAAGCATGGCCGGGCGCGACTCGTCTCGCGCCTGAGGCCACCCAGAGTTCCTGAAAACGGGTCCTCCAATGTGCAGCGACAGGTAGCGACGTAATGACTCTCGATATTCTGATAATGCAGGTGTTCAGCGGGTTCTCGCTGTTCTCGGTGCTGGTGCTGATGGCGCTGGGGCTGACGATCGCCTTCGGGCTGATGGGCGTAATCAACATGGCGCACGGCGAGCTGATGGCGATGGGGTCTTACATGACCTACGTCACATCTCTGGTGTTCCAGCGCTACTTCCCCGAGTTGATGAACTGGTATTTCATCATCGGCATCGGTGTCGCCTTCGTGGTGACGTTTGCCTTCGGCTTCCTCCTCGAACGCTGCTTCATCCGCTTCATGTACAACCGCCCGCTGGACACGTTGCTGGCCACTTGGGGTCTGTCGCTAGTGCTACAGCAAGTGTTTCGCCAGGTGTTCGGTCCCAAGGAGGTCAGCGTGCCGACCGTGGAGTGGCTGCAAGGCGCCTGGAAGATCAGCGAGGGACTGGAATTGCCCCTCAACCGGATTTTCATCATTGGCCTGACGTTCGTCATTGCCGGCGCCGTATTTCTGTTCCTGTACCGCAGCCGCTGGGGGCTGCGCATCCGCGCCGTGACCCAGAACCGCGCAATGGCGGGTGCTGCGGGGATCAACACCGCCCGCGTCGACGCCGTAACTTTCGCCCTGGGCTGCGGCCTGGCGGGGATCGCCGGAAGCTCGTTCACAATGCTCGCCTCGACAGGTCCGGTAAGCGGCCAGCAGTACCTAGTAGACACCTTCATCGTCGTCGTGTTCGGCGGCGTCGAAAGCCTGCTCGGAACCTTTCTTTCTGCGTTTGCCATCGGCCAGACGCAGATATCCCTAGAGTATCTGACCACCGGTTCCATGGCCAAGGCGATCACCCTGATGGTGGTGATTGTGTTGCTGTTCTTCCGCCCCAACGGCCTGTTTGCCGCGAAAGTGAGACGCTGAGATGAATGACATGACTGAAAAGCCGCTTATCCGGCCACAGGCACCCTCCGGTGGTCCACGCTGGCTCTGCTCAGGCTGGTTGCCTCTGGTCGAGCGACATGGCCTGATCTGGTTGTCGATCCTGTTGCTGATCATCCTGCCTTTGAGCTTGGGCGACTTTCGCCTCGGACTGGCCGGCAAATACCTGAGCTTGGCGTTCTGCGCCTTGGGCATGGTGCTGATCTGGGGCTACGGCGGGATTCTTAGCCTGGGACAAGGCATCTTCTTCGGCCTGGGCAGTTACATGATGGCCATGTACCTGAAGCTGGAAGCCACCGCCACCGATGAAGCCGCCAGCGCCCTGGCTGCCTTCTACGGCTCGGCCCTGCCCGATTTCATGATCTGGAACAGCGTCGACGCATTGCCCTGGTGGTGGAAGCCGTTCGAGTCAGCGACCTTCACCATTGGCGCGGTCCTGATCATCCCGACCCTACTGGCATTCGCGTTCAGCTACGCCTACTTCAAAAAGCGTGTGGGTGGGGTTTACTTCTCGATCATCACACTGTCCCTGGCGGCGATCATGTCAATCATGATCATCGGCCAGCAAGGCTACACCGGCGGCGTCAACGGTCTGACCGACTTCAAGACCGCATTCGGCCTGAGCCTGCAAAGCCCGCAAACGCCCTGGATTCTGTACCTGATCACCACCCTCCTGTTACTCGGCTGCGTGGCAGTCTGCGGGTTCATTCTGCGTAGCCGCCTGGGCAAAGTCGTGGTCGCCATTCGCGACCGGGAAGACCGGGTACGTTTTTCCGGCTACAACACTGCACTGTTCAAGGCCTTCATTTTTGCCGTGGCGGCATTGATTTCCGCGTTGGGCGGGGTGATGTTCACCTTGCAAGTAGGCCTGGCGTCACCCTCGCTGGTAGGGATCATCCCTTCGACAGAAATCGTCATCTACGCCGCGTTGGGCGGCCGCTTGTCCCTGGTCGGCGCGGTCTACGGCACGCTGCTAATCGGTGTCGCGAAAACCTATCTGTCCGAGAACTTCGTCAATTTCTGGCAGTACTTCATTGGTTTCCTGTTCATGGGCGTTGTGCTGTTCCTGCCATCGGGGCTGGCCGGGCTGCTACAGCGCCTGAGCCAAAAGGAGGTGCGGTCATGAGTGCGGTGTTATTGAGTGTCGAAAACCTAACTGTGTCCTTCGACGGTTTCAAGGCCGTGGACAGTCTCAACTTCTACGTCGAGGAGAATCAGGTACACGTGGTGATCGGCCCCAACGGTGCCGGTAAAACCACGCTGCTCGACATGATCTGCGGCAAGACCCGCCCCAGCGCCGGGAGCATTCGTTTCAAGGACCTGCAACTGGCGAACATGATCGAGTACCAGATCACTCGCGCCGGAGTCGGTCGCAAATTTCAGAACCCCTCGGTGTACGAAGACCTTACGGTGCGGGAGAACCTGGACATCTCCTCGCCGGACAAACGTGGCATTTTCAACTGCCTGTTCGCCCGCAAGGACAAAGCCCTGCAAGCGGAAATCGAACGCACCGCCGAGATGATCTTTCTGCACGACCAATTGGGCCGCAAGGCCGGGCTCCTGTCCCACGGCCAGAAACAATGGTTGGAGATCGGCATGCTGCTGATGCAACGCCCCGAACTGCTGTTGCTCGACGAACCGGTGGCGGGCATGAGCGCAGGCGAGAGGGAAAAAACCGCAGGCTTGCTCAAACAGATCGCCAAGGGCCGTGCCATGGTCATCATCGAGCACGACATGGAATTCGTGAAATCGGTGGCCGACAAAGTCACCGTTCTGCACCAGGGCAAGACCCTGGCCTACGGCTCGATGGATCAGGTGCAAAACGATCCTCGCGTCATCGACGTCTACCTGGGGCACTGAGTATGCTGACCGTCAACGACCTCAATGTGTATTACGGCGACAGCCACGTGCTGCGCAACCTGGACCTGGATCTGGCGCCCGCCGAATCCCTGGCGATCATGGGCCGCAATGGTATGGGCAAGACCACCTTGCTCAAGAGCCTGGTGGGCATGCTGCCCGCGCGCAGTGGCAGCATCAAACTGGCGGGCGAAGAGCTGACCGGGCGCAAGAGTTACGATCGGGTTGCGGCAGGTGTCGGTTTCGTCCCCCAGGGCCGAATGATCTTTCCTTACCTGAGCGTCGAAGAGAACATTCTGACCGGCATGCAGGGCGCACCGTCCGTGCCGATCCCCGACTACATCTACGAGTATTTCCCGGTGCTGTTCGAGATGAGCCGACGCAAGGGCGGTAACCTTTCCGGTGGTCAGCAGCAACAGCTCGCCATCGCCCGCGCGCTGGTCTCGAACCCCAAGGTACTGATTCTCGACGAGCCCACCGAGGGCATCCAGCCGTCGATCATTAAGGACATCGCCCGCGCACTGAACCTGCTGAAAAAAGAGCGAGGCTTCTCCTTGATCGTCTCCGAGCAGGTGCTGTCGTTCGCCATGGCCGTGGCGGACCGTTACCTGATCATCGAGAAAGGCGAATTCGTTCACAGTGAGATTCGTGAAACCGTGGATCGCGAGCGCATCCTGCGCTACCTAACCATCTGATTCGGCACAGGAGACCACGCCATGTTGATACTCGACCGTATCGTCGGCCAGGCCAGCGACCCTGCCCTCGCCGACCGGCTGCATGACCTCGGCCACAACGGCCAGGTCGAAACCCTGAGCCTCTCGTCCAGCGACATCCAGCGTCATCGCCTGCGCCTGGCCAGCGATCGTGGCACCGACTGCGCCATTCGCCTGGAGCGCCATCAGCAATTGCGCAACGGCTCGGTGCTGATGCTCAACAGTGAGCGCGCCATTGTCGTGCAGATGCAGGACCAGCAGTACCTCACGCTGCGCCCTCGCGACACCGCTGCGGCGCTGGAACTGGGGTATTTCGCCGGCAACATGCACTGGAAAGTGCGTTTTGCCGATGACTGGCTACAGATCCCGTTGCACGGTCCAGAAGGCGACTACCTGGAGCGCCTGGCGCCGATGTTGGCAGACGGCCGAGTAGCGTGTTCATGAGCACGCTGCACAGTAGCCTGTTGGCATTGCAACAGGCCGACAGCTTTTTTCCGGGTGGCGCCGTCGCCTGGTCTTGGGGGCTGGAGACGTTGGTCGCCGACGGTCGTCTGGGCGCTGCCGCAGGTGTGTCCATCCCTCGTCGCCAACGGGGCGTGCCTCGGGATCGCAGTGCTGAGGTCAGCGGATTCGTCGAAGGCCAGTTGCGCCACCGATGGGCCGGTTTCGACCGGGCGTTCTTATCCGCGGCCTGGTACGCCGCCGCGCATCCCCAAGCGTTGTGCGCCCTCGACTCACAGGTCGAGGCGCTGACCCTGGCCGAAGAACTGCGCCAAGGCTCGCGCCGGGTGGGTCTGTCACTGCTGGGCGTGCACGTGGCCATGGGCACCCCCGGCGCCGAGGCCTACCAGCGTTGCGTTGTAGCGGGCGATGCGCCGGGGCATTTGGCCGTAGTGCAAGGGTTGCTCTGGCAACGCCTGGGCATGGATCACGAACACTGCCAACTCGCCGCCGCCCACGCGCTGTGTACGGGGCTGGTCAGTGCCGCCGTTCGCCTGAGCGTAATGGGCCATCTCGATGCGCAACGGGTGCTGACCGATATCCAGCCGCTGCTGCTGGATATCCTCGCCCAGCCCGTCCCCGCCCCTGCAGACGCCTGCGGTTTTACCCCCATGGCCGAGATCGCCGTGATGCGCCACGAAACCCAGGAACTCCGACTTTTCGCCAATTGAGACGACCGGCTCTGCGCCTGCCGTCATCAGAGGAGCTTGAACATGCTGCTGACCCCGACAGAACTCGAACGACTGACGCTGTACACCGCCGCCGAGATATCGCGCAAGCGCCGCGCCAAGGGCTTGCGCCTGAACTTTCCAGAAGCCAGCGCCCTGATTGCCGACGAGATTCTCGAAGGGGCGCGGGAAGGTCGTAGCGTCGCCGAACTGATCGGCTTCGGCTCGACGGTTCTCACCACCGACGACGTCATGTCCGGTGTCGCCGATTTACTGCCGGTGCTGCAAGTAGAAGGCACGTTTCCCGACGGCACCAAACTGGTCACCGTGCACCAGCCGATTCGCCCCGGCCGATTGCCTCTGGCGGTCATGCCGACGCCTGGGGAAATCATCTCTTCAGAGAGCGACATTCAACTGAGCAGCGGCCGACCCACGGCCACCCTGCGCGCGATCAATACCGGCGACCGTCCAGTGCAGATTGGCAGCCATTATCACTTTTTCGAAGTCAACAAGGCGCTGGATTTCCCTAGAGAAATCGCTTTCGGCATGCATCTGGATATCCCGGCAGGCACCGCTGTGCGTTTCGAACCTGGCGAGCTGCGCGAGGTGCAACTGGTGCAGTTTGGCGGCAGCGGAGACATCCACGGCTTCAGCGGCCTAACCAACGGCAACCTGCACGACCCGGCCTGCAAGGCTGCTGCGCTGGACCGCGCGCACGCTCAACACTTCAAGGGGGCCTGAACCATGGCAACGATGACTCGCAAGGAATACGCCGCGATGTACGGCCCCACCGTCGGCGATGCCGTGCGTCTGGGCGACACCTCGCTGCTGGCTGAAGTCGAGTTCGACCACTCGGTGCCCGGCGATGAATGCTTGCACGGCGGCGGCAAGACCCTGCGCGACGGAATGGGCCTGATGCCGGGGCACGACAGCGATGACGGCGCACTGGACATGCTGATCTGCAATGCGCTGATCATCGACCCGGTGATCGGCATCGTCAAAGGCGACATCGGCATCAAGGACGGTAAGATCGTCGCCATTGGCAAGGCCGGCAATCCACAGGTCATGGACGGCGTGCACCCGCAACTGATCTGCGGCGTGGCGACCACCGTGCGCGACGCCGAAGGGCTGATCGTCACTCCCGGCGGCATCGACGTGCACGTGCACTTCGACTCGGCGCAGCTGTGCGAGCACGCGCTGGCGGCAGGGCTGACCACCCTGATCGGCGGCTCGCTGGGCCCGATCACGGTGGGCATCGACTGCGGCGGTGAATGGAACGTGGGCAAGATGCTGCAAGCCTCCGAAGCCTGGCCGATCAACTTCGGTTTTCTGGGACGCGGCAACTCCAGCAAACCTGAGTCGTTGCTGGCGCAACTACGCGGTGGCTGCTTGGGATTGAAGATCCACGAAGACTGGGGCGCGATGCCTGCGGTGATCGACACCTGCCTCAAGGTCGCCGACAAATACGACTTCCAGGTGCAGCTGCACACCGACACGCTCAACGAATCGGGGTTTCTGGAAGACACCCTGGCGGCCATCGGCGATCGCACCATTCACATGTACCACACGGAGGGCGCGGGGGGCGGGCATGCGCCGGACATCATCAGCGTGGCCGGCAAGGCCAACTGCATCCCCTCCTCTACCAACCCGACCAACCCCTACACCGCGAACACATTCGATGAGCATCTGGACATGATCATGGTCTGTCATCACCTTAATCCGGACGTGCCGGAAGACGTGGCGTTCGCCGAATCCCGGGTGCGCCCGCAGACCATCGCCGCCGAGGACATCCTGCATGACAACGGCGCGATCTCGATTCTTGGCTCGGACAGCCAGGGCATGGGCCGGATCAATGAAGTCATCTGTCGCACCTGGCAACTGGCCTCGAAGATGAAGGACCAGCGTGGTCGACTACCTGAAGAAAGCACCGCTCTGGGGGACAACGAACGGATCAAGCGCTACATCGCCAAATACACGATCAACGCGGCCCGGGTGTTCGGCATCGACCGCTACATCGGCTCGCTCGAACCAGGGAAAATCGCCGATCTGGTGCTGTGGCGCCCGGCGTTCTTCGGGATCAAACCGGAACTCGTGGTCAAGGGCGGTTTCATCGTGCATGGCGTCATGGGGGATTCGGCCGCATCGCTCTATACCTGCGAACCGCTGGTGATGCGCCCGCAGTGGGGTGCGTTCGGTGAAGCCAGGCAGGCGCTGTCGGTGAACTTCGTCAATCGCCTGGCCATCGAGTCCGATACCGCTGCCAGACTGGGCCTCAAAAAAGCCCTGTTGCCCGCCATCGGTACCCGCACTCTGCGTAAATCCGACATGTTGCACAACGACGCCTGCCCCGACATTCGTGTCGATCCGCAAACTTTCGACGTATACGCCGACGGCAAGCGCCTGACCTGTGAGCCGGTCAGCGAAGTCCCCTTGGCCCAGCGCTATATGCTGCGCTGAGCCCTACTGGTACAAGGAACCCGATGATGAATATCCTGCTCAATGCACAGTCGGCGGCCGAGCCGCTCCCCCACCCCGGTGCCGCACGCGTAGGGATCGGCGGACCGGTCGGTTCGGGCAAGACTCGACTGCTGGAACAGCTGATCCCGCGCTTTATCGCCCGAGGCACCCAACTTGCGGTGATCACCAACGACCTGGCGACTCGCGAGGATGCCGAGCGGGTCAGGCGCAGCGGGCTGATCGACGCGGAGCGGGTGCGCGCCGTGGAAACCGGCGCGTGTCCGCACACGGCGATCCGCGAAGACCCGACGCTGAACCTGCAGATGGCGGACGAGCTCGAAGCGCGTTTCGAACGCCTCGAGCTGATCCTGATCGAGTCCGGTGGGGACAACCTGGCATCGACCTTTTCCCTGGATCTGGTGGACTACTGGATCTTCGTCATCGACGTTGCAGGGGGCGACGACATCCCGCGAAAACGAGGGCCGGGCGTCTTGAGCTGCGACCTGCTCGTCGTCAACAAATATGATTTGGCGCCCTACGTCGGGGTCGACTTGCCACGCATGCGTCGTGAATCCGCTGACGTGCGCGGTGCCAAGCCGGTGCTGTTTACCAACTGCGCTACGGGCGAAGGCGTCGATGCGGTCGTCGATGCGATCAGCCGCGCCGTACTGTTCGACCGCCCATGAACGCGCCTCAGACGCTGTTTCGCCCCTTGACCGAATCCGTCGAGCCTCAAGCGCGGATCACCTTCAGCCAGACCCCGAATGGCGGCAGTTACATTTCCGCGCAGCAGGTGGGCTACCCGTTTCATCTGGGGCGTACTCTCAAGCTCCCCGGTGACCCTTCGAGCATGGCAGCGGTGTACCTGCAATCCTGTTCGGGAGGCATCTTCGCGGGGGAACACCTGCACGTGCAGGTGCGGGCAGAAGCCGGTAGCCAGGCCCACGTCAGCACCGGCGCCGCCACTGTCGCGCACAGTATGGTCGAACAGTCGGCGCAGCAGGTGGTCAGCCTGGAAACCGGGAGCGGTGCCTGGCTAGAATACCTGCCGATGGCGACGATTCTGTTCCCCCACGCCAAGCTGCACAGCCGGGTTAACGTGATCCTGCACCCCGAAGCCAGGGTGATGCTCTGCGATGCGTTCTGTCTGCATGCGCCTCAAGGGAGCACTGGGGTATTCGACGCCTATCGCGCCGACCTGGAAGTGCGCAGCCCCAGCGGCCAACTGTTGGCGGGCGATCGCCTGACCCTGACCGGAGAAGACATGCGCCGTCGATTGCCTGGGGTCAGCGAGGAGATGCAGGCGTTGGCGACGTTCATGCTGGTGGGACATAACCTGCCGGTTAACGCCCTCAAGCATCGCCTGCGCGATGCCCTGAGCATCCTTCCCGACAGCTACGTCGGCGTCAGCGCGTTGCCCAACGATTGCGGGGTCAGCGTGCGCATCATGACCCTCGATGCAGTGGCATTGCGCACCGGGCTGCACAGCGCCTGGTCCTGCGCCCGCCAACAACTGACTGGCATCGCGCCCAGGCCACGACGCAAATAAGTGGTCATGGCCTGCTCATCGACGCCGAACGAATTTAAGGTCCAGGCAGATACACCAGGGGAAAACTCCGATGGGTCCCCATTCACAGCGACGCGGGCTGGCCGGTAGCCTGCACCGCTAGCAAGTCGATCCATTGCCAGTCACGGAGTGAGCGCCATGAAAAACATTCGATTACGCAGCTTCCTCGCTCGCACCGTTCAGCCCTGTCCCCCATTCCACTGACCAATAAAAACGGCGATTGGATAGTTGATGCTGAACCGTTGACATGAAGCCAGCGAGCTGTCTGTTGGCTAGCCCCTGCCTCTCATAAAGTTGCATGACAGCTCCAGAAAGAACTTCCCCGATGACCCGCCGCAGCCCGCGTGTAGAGACGGTGTCTAGCGATTCGCTGTTCGGCGATTAAGCGAAGCATGGCGTCATTGAAGCAGCGCGACGCTTCTTCTCCCTTATCGAGTATCTGATCAAGTAATCCTGCCGTAGCTGCCGCCGTTTCTAGGCCCGCACCGCAGATGGGGTCAACCGCCAGCGCTGCATCGCCAACGGCAAACCACCCTTCCCCACTACATTGTTCCAGCCATGACATTGAGGCCAACCGCGGAGGGCCCAAGCGACACTCGCTTACCAGCTCTGCTAGTTCGGGTGGCATCCCCGGTGCAATTGGAGTGGACGTCTGGCGTGTGCTCGACATGAACATCACGTTTGTTCGGCCACCCGCACTGGCAGCGAACCACCAACCATCGTCGGACGACACCACCGCGATGCTGTTCGGCGGCATTTGGCTACGGCTCACGATCATCTGGTGTGACAAAAGAGGTGCGTAGCTGCACCACTCCGCACCCGCGCGCCTTGCGAAGTGCGCAGACCGGCCGGTGGCGTCGACGGTCAGTTTAGCTCCACGCGCCAGGTTCTCCTGTCGGCGGCATAACTCTACTCCCCTAGTTTCGGCCTGAGCGCGAATGAAAGTCTCCACTTCGACCCGGCTCACTAGGTATCTCGGTTGAGACGGAACCAAGCTGGTAGCCGCGAAAATAGACGAACCTCCCCAGCCAGAAAGTTGAGTTTGGATGAGATGCTTTCCTGGCCATTCCTCCCATTCCCGGCCAACGCCGAGAGCGCGCAACTGGTCGGTCCAGAGGGGTGTCACTGTCATAAGGAAATCGCCGGCCGGATCGGAAGGGCCATCCCCCACTAAGACGACCTTGGAGAATCGCTTCTTCAGCGCGATTGCAGCCAAGCAGCCAGCGACACCGTCACCAAAGACGACGACAAGTTCAGTGGACACTGCCTGCACCGATGAATTGGCGTCGACGGGCGAACGGCACTTTGGCCAAGGAGGCCAAGTCCTCGGAACTGGCCTCAACGATGGTGAGCATTCTGCGCACATTCAGGGTCCGCTTTAACAAAGCTCCCGGCATCCGACAGCCAGTACGAATCCACTCTTCAAAGACGGCGACTTGTTCCAGTTCCAAGACGTTGGCCATTTGTACTTTAAAAACATCGTGAATTAGCGGACTGGCAGCAGGGTCATTCGGGACGATCATGTCGCTTCCGGCTAGGTCGCCCATGACCTTGACCGCATCACCGGAGGCGAACAGGTCGGTGACGGAGACGCTTTGCCCGTCTGCCAGCGTCAGCATGCTGCGGGCATGTGCCGGCTCCTGCTGCGCCTTTTCCATAAAGGCTCGAATAATGATCGCGACCTGTTCCGGCGGAGATACAGGTCCCGGCTCAGGCGTGGGTGCCGAACCCGCCAAGCTTTCGATCCAGTTCAAGATGATGTCGAGTTCTTCCGGGGTGAACACTTTGTACATGGGACCGTGGAACCCGAGAAGCTTGGTGACAAACATGCTGTCGCGCGGTGCGGCTGGATTAACCCACTTCTCGGCAATCAGTGCGTCCAGAAGGCGCTCCGGCTCAGCGAAGAGCGAGCCGAGCGCAACCCCGCCCAGCATGGCGGTACCATGCGCTGTTTGAGCGTACGGCGCTTTCTGCCGCACAAGCTTAATCATCCGTTCGTGGGCATATTCCTCACCGCCCGATACATACTTGCGCTCCAGCAGCTCGCCAAGCTGCGAGCTAAAGCTGCCGACCGTAGCCCAGGTCACGTAGCCATTCCAGACGCGCTTCCACTCCCTTTGCATTGCAGCCTGGCCGCTGTGCGTCCGTACCTCGTTCAGGTGGAGTTCAATGGCTTCGCGCGCAAGCGCCCCATGGCCGGCCGTCACGTTGTCAATGGCAGCGTGCATGGAGTAGAACTGCGGATCGATGCCATGCTTGCGCAACATGCGAGCCACCGGGATCATGGTCGGAGTAGCTTCCCACTCCATATAAAGCGTCATCCCCAGAAGCTCGGGAAAAAACTCTTCCGGGAAAAGGCCGACGCTCAGTTGGAAGACGGCGTTTTCCCAGGCTCCCGGCAGAAGATCCAGCTCAATGAAGTCACGCGACGTGATCGGCGGCAAGAACACGTCTAGGCCGCGCAGTAAGGTGTCGTAGATATTGGAGTGATTGAGCTCGGTGTGGCCGTTACCCGCTTCATCGGACCAGATCTCAAAGAGCTTGGCCCGCACTTCCCCTGTCGGCCCGGCGCTCAGTATGTGGTGCAGCCATGCCCCATCGGTCATGTTCATCGGAGCCTTTTGTAGCAAATTCTCGACCACCGCCTCCCGCGGAAAGGCTTCGAGCCAATGCGGCTCGTCGATCTCTGCCACGAAGTCGTTGTAGATCTTGTCCAATCGCTGGCGAAACGTCTGGACGGAGAATTCAAAAGGCTGGTAGTTCGGGTCCGCATAATCCGCGCCTTCGAAGAACTGGAGCGCCAATTCGCGCGCAGGCTTCCTGTAGTCTGGGAATCGCTCGATGTTGATCAGGCGGTGGAACCACTCGGCAAGGTTCCTGGGGTCGGTGACCGCAATCGCAGACGCCTCGCTCTCGACTAGGACGGGACTGCCTTTGACGAGCGCATTGGACCCGTCCGGGAGCTGCGATGTCACAAAGCCGAGCTTGGGCCACTCCGACACCATGGCATGTTTGCCTGAGTAACTTTGTTTGGGGAGATGTCTTGCCCAGGGAACTCGACGGCTGACAAGCTCCTCGAGTTCACTCTGCAGTTGTGCGCGAACCACTTTGTCCGAGCCAACATCGCCGAGCCGTTCGTTCGCAAGTGCTTGTTCGATCACCCGAATGCGTTCCAGCGCCGCCAGGGGCAGGACATCATCCGGCCGCTGCGCGGGCCACCACCAAGTGTTACATTCGAAGAAGTCCGCCTGCCATGGAACAGCCATCCGCTTCGTTACATCCCCGGCAGTCAGAAGGTTGGCGTTGAAGCGCAAAGGTTCAGCAAACGCTTCAGCTTTCCGGAAGATCCAGCCGGCCTCGATCCCCGGGTAGAACGCACCGCCGGAGCAGGACTGCAAAGCGGCCCGATCTAGCCCGTCCGGGGTCACTTGAGCGACGTCCGTTATTGCGGGTGGCCAGTCATTTAAGAAGTCACCTTTGGCCCAACGCTGCATGTGCATGTACTGCGTTTTGGTAAACACCAGCCATTTGTCCGATTCTCCCTCTTCACAATCTCCTTCGTCCCCAGCAAGCGCTGGCATATACCTGCTGTTGGCCTGTGCCCTAGCCTCGTCGTCGATCGCGAAAGGATTTCTGAGCACCTTGAAGATCGCCTCACGGGTTGCTCGTATGTCCTCCGCGGAACTTGCCAACATTTCCAGATCAACTTGTGACGCCCAGCTCGAATGGGCGCCATGAGCGTCGCCGCTTGTCCACATGATCGAGATCGCGCCTCGTAGGAGCGGAAGGACGTCCAAGCAATAGGATGTCTTCTTCGGGGGATTCTGGTTCAGGTGTTCGTAAGCGGTCTGGAGCGCCACATCGAGCAGGGTTACTGGATTGGGCGACTCCGGCGAAAAATCCGGCGGGGCGGTGATGACCCAGGCAGGCTTAGCCGTGAGTACACGACCATCGGGCAACGTGACTTCTGCCTGAACCGGACCATCGGCGATGTCATCGAACCAACGATCGTTGTTCGCATAATGGGAAATGCGACGACCTTCTTCGACCGTTTCGCTACGGCCGCTCCCTGCCAATACTAAAAGCCGCCCCACCGCTTCCAAGCGGGCTTCTCCGAGAGTCACCTTGACGCCCATGAACGTCCCATCGTCGAACACATGCCGAGCGCCCGGGCGATCCAAAACGGCTGGTTCAGGGGCGATTATCAGCAGT